>JASJCX010000201.1 GCA_030065255.1 Calothrix sp. MO_167.B42
ACGCAGAGGTGCAATATATAAATAAGCATAAAAATTCATATATTCTTTACAATAACCTCATAATTTTTACATTACAAAGACTATACAAACTGTTATATTTCAGTTAAGTGTTTGTGTAAAATTAATCGTATTTTTTTTGACACTTACTCCAGGGATTTTATTGGATAAGGCACAATCCCACATTCCGCAGATTAAATTAAAGCTCTTGATATTGTTATAATCGTTTTATAACAAGGCTTTCAGGAATGAAGCTATAAGTATTTAAAAAATATCATCAAGTTGTTGCCCAAGTGCGGAATGTGGGCATAAAGGCGAACAAAATGTATAAATAATTTCCCATAACTACTTACATTATCTACAAGGAATCAATCATATGAGTAGTATGTTCAACGGGTTGGATGAGAGTTTAACAACTGTTTTGCGCTCAGTAATTAGTGACAATTTTCCGGGTTCATATCAAACATATCTCAAAAGTGTCGTAGGATCATCTCAATATCCAACAACAGCTAATCTTTTCACGGGTGACAATGTTGATTTAAACCAATTGTTTTTCAGTGACGATCCCGATCAAAATTTTCCCAACACATTTTCAAAATATACGCAGGTTGTCTCAAGTGGAAGCGATCTTAACGTCGCTTCGCCAGCAGGAGATGAAGAAGTCAAAGTGATTTGGGGTCGCCATGGAAGCGATGATCTGAATGGTTTTAATCCTAGTGCTGATCTTGATGGTAAACGGAGAATTGATTTTTTAGTTGGCGATCTTCTAGAGGAACAACTTTTCGGATCGAGTCCTGGTCCTTTTATGTCATGGGGTGATACATTTATTTTGGGTGATTGGCAAACACCCTACTATGCTGAGGATGATGAGGATTCCTTAGGTTTAAACCAATTTGCTCTCATTATAGATTTCAACCCCAGTGAAGATATCATTCAGCTACACGGCACGTCCCAAGACTATGAACTGGTAGAAACAAGTCTAGGAACAGCACTCTTTTGGCGGCAGGAAAATAGTTTCGACCTCATCGGTGTGGTGGGTGGAATTTCTGTTCAAGATTTAAGTTTAGATGCCGATTACTTTGAGTTCAAGGGGAACACCACACCAGACACAGTCTTACAGAAAGCTGAGCAAATAGGAACTGTCGGGGTTGATTATTTATTTGGTTCGGGTGTAGATACTGATGGCAATATCTATATCGGAGGAGGAACAGATGGCTCTTTAGCAGAACAAAATTTAGGAGCTAGAGATGCTTGGCTGAGCAAATACGATAGTAATGGCAACCAGTTGTGGAGTAAACAGTTCGGTACGAGCGGAGCTGAACTCATATTTGATAAAGTTGTTGACGAGAACAACAATATTTACGTCACAGGAAACACCACAGGTGAACTAGGTAATAATACTAATCAAGGAGGAGTCGATGTATTTTTAGCTAAGTACAATAGTGACGGCAACCAGGAGTGGATTAAACAATTTGGAACTGTAACATTTGAAGATTATACAAATGTTACTACTGATAAGGATGGCAATGTTTACCTTTCAGGCCATACGATTGGCAGCTTGGGAGGAGACAACCAAAACCTAGGACAAGTCTTAGGTCAGGGAGTAGACGGAGGAGTCCCTTCAACTGATCCTTATGTATTCAAATTCGACAGCGATGGTAATGAGTTGTGGAGGGCACAGTTAGGCACGGTCACACTTGACGACAATTGGGGTCTCGCGGTCGACCAAGATGGTAATGTCTTTCTTGGAGGAAATACAAAAGGTGATTTTGGAGGACAGAATGCTAGTTCTGCTGGGGAGTATGATAGTTGGCTAGTTAAGTTGGACAAAGATGGTCAAGAGGAGTGGGTTAAACAGTTTGGCACGCCTGAATATGATTTTCTGTGGGCTATGGAAACAGATAGCCAGGGCAATTTATATGTAACTGGATGGACTTTAGGAGATTTGGCGGGGGAAAATGTCGGATCTTATGATGTCTGGCTGGCCAAGTACGATACCAATGGCAACCAGGTTTGGATTAAACAGTTTGGCAGTACTGGCGATGATGCACCCTTTAGAGATGGGATAGAGATAGACTCCAATGATAATATTTTCTTAACAGGATATACAAATGGCGACTTCGGAGCAGCCAATGCTGGGTCTTATGACGCTTGGGTAGCACAGTATGACACTGATGGCAACCAGTTATGGATTCAACAGTTTGGTACACCCGATTATGATACCGCAAGCACAGTCAGTGCTGATGATGATGGTAACCTTTACGTGTCGGGAATTACCGATGGAAGTTTGGGAGATAGCAATGCTGGGTCTTATGACTCTTGGGTAGTCAAATTAGACGCTAATACTGGTCAAATACAAGATTTTACTGGTACAAATGATCAGTTCAATGGTAGTAATGCTAATGACTTTATCGAAGGTAATGCAGGAGATGACACCATCTACGGTAATGGTGGTGAAGATACGCTCATTGGAGGTGATGGGGATAACTTAGTTGTTGCCGGTCCCCAAACTGATATAGTTACCACTGGAGATGGAGATGACACCGTCTACGGTAATGGTGGTGAAGATACCGTTATTGGAGGTGATGGGGATAACCTAGTTGTTGTCGGTTCCCAAACTGATATAGTTACCACTGGAGATGGAGATGACACCGTCTACGGTAATGGTGGTGAAGATACCGTCATTGGAGGTGATGGGGATAACCTAATTTTTGCCGGTTCCCAAGCTGATACAATTACCACTGGGGATGGAGATGACACCGTCTACGGTAATGGTGGTGAAGATACTCAGATTGCAGGTGATGGGGATAACCTAGTTTTTGGTGGTTCCCAAGCTGATACAATTACCACTGGAAATGGAAATGATACCATCTATGGTAATGGTGGTGAAGATACTGTTATTGCAGGCGATGGGGATAACCTAGTTTTTGGTGGTTCCCAAGCTGATACAATTACCACTGGAAATGGAAATGATACTATCTACGGTAATGGTGGTGATGATCGTATCGATAGTGGTAATGGTTTAGATACCATTTGGTTGGGTACAGGAAATGTCAGTGTTGTACTGCAAACAGGAGAAGGCTACGATGATATCAAGAACTTCCAATTGGGGGCAACTAAATTTGAAGTCAGCAGTTTAGATACCCTGTCCTTAAGTGATAGCAATGGAGGTGTCCAAATCTTTGACGGAAGTGACTTGTTGGCATTTGTTAGCTGGCAAAATGTAGATACTTTCAGAAATAATATTGACGAAATTTTCACAACCTAGTTATACTCTCCATAGGCATAAGTTGGGTTTTTGTATGTCCAATCTATTTGCAATGATAACTAGCTATTGACATCCTCTCACCGCTACACCTGCTAGGGTGTAGCGGTAGGTATGTGAGTTCGACGAAACTAATACCAATTTCAAAAAATAATGCGGCAAATAGATTCTTGTTCGGTGATGTAGCAATGGTACGTCTCTACCAAGGGATGTGTTGCGAACATTTATTAAATTGGTATAAAAAATGGCAGGAGAGAGTGCGGGTAAATGTTTTGGGTAAGCAAGTGTAAGCTGCTAAACTAGGCATTAAGTTAACTAGAAGGTTAAATTTACTACGGTGGCGAGAGTATTTTAATTGACATATATTGTTTAGATGACTATATTGATTTTACTTACTTATGCACATTGCTATTATTGCTCTGGGAACCCAAGGAGACGTTCAACCCTACATTGCTTTGGGAAAAGGCTTAAAAGAAGCTGGTAACTTTGTTCGACTGGTGACCCATGAAAACTTTGAACTTCTAGTAAAATCTCATGGATTAGAGTTTTGGCCTGTTAAAGGTAATGTACAGGACATCGTTCAAAGCAAAGAAATGCGTCAAGCTCTAGAGAAAGGGAATTTCCTCACTATTACATTGCAGATGGCAAAACAAGGAGGGCAAAACATAGCTGCTGATTGGGCGAAAACAAGTTTGACAGCTTGTCAGGGTATTGATATGATCCTCGCAGGAATTGGGGGACTGTACCTTGGTTTCTCCCTTGCGGAAAAGTTAGGACTTCCATTGCTTCAGGCTTATGCAGTTCCTATTACTCCGACAAAAGTCTTTCCTGGTGTTATTTTTCCCAAATCCCTATCCAGACTTGGAAGTTCTTTTAATCGTTTTTCACATCATTTGGTTCGACAGATTTTGTGGCAGCCTTTACGGGCAGGTGATGGGCAGGCGCGAAAGCAAGTCCTTGACTTGCCGCCAGCCCCGTTTTGGGGACCATACAATGCTGATCGCCTCAATAACTATCCAATTCTCTATGGTTTCAGTCCCTCAGTGATTCCCAAACCATCTGATTGGGATAATAATATTAATGTCACTGGTTATTGGTTCTTGGATTCAGCATCTGATTGGACTCCGCCCTCAGACCTGATGGAGTTCCTAGAGGGTGGTTCGCCACCTGTTTATATTGGGTTTGGGAGTATGAGCAACCGCAACCCAGAAAAAACAGCTGATATCTGTTTGCAAGCTCTGACGCAAACTAGACAAAGGGCTATAATGCTCTCGGGTTGGGGCGGTTTGCATAAGGCGAATTTACCAGATACAGTTTTTATGGTGAACTCAATCCCCCATTCCTGGCTTTTCCCCCGTGTCGGAGCTGTAGTACATCACGGTGGCGCTGGAACAACAGCTGCAGGTCTTAGGGCAGGTGTTCCTTCTATCGTCATTCCTTTCTTTGGCGATCAGTTGTTTTGGGGGCAACGCGTAGCGGAATTAGGGGTTGGTCCGGAACCTATTCCACGTAAAAAACTAACGGTTGAGCGACTTGCGAAAGCGATTCAAAAGGCTGTGACAGATCAAACGATGCGTCAGCGTGCAGCAAATCTGGGAGCAAAAATTCAAGCTGAGGATGGAATAGCAAAGGTAGTAGCTGTCGTACAGGATATGGAAAAACATGGTGCTACCTACTCGCTCCTCTTGAGGTAAAGGTATCTAAATTTAAAATCCTTTATCTGACAATGGTTTCATACATTTATCAAATAAAAAAATCAAAAAATGAGTTGAAGAATGAAGAAAATCTCTGCAATCACTAAGCTCTTACTCTATTATTTTCGTGAAGCAATTCATCTATGGTTTGGCTTGCGTTTACTATTTACGAAAAATCTTTCAGAGGGTAGTACATATGATCCAAGATATAATCTTGGTTATTGGATCATGCTCAAGTTCAAAATAATAACTTTGTGTCAATGGTTTTTTAACAATCATCGATTGTTCGCTAAAGCGGAACATAAAAATACAAAAGCTGCGTTAGAACGCTTGAAAAAACAAGCTGGTGAAGGGAGTTCTGATTATTTATCCGTAGATGAAGTTACACCTGATATTGATCCTAATGAATTCTATGAAAAATATGTAAAATATCCGAGACCAGTAGTGATACGTGGTTTAGCCAAAGATTGTGAAGCAATTAAG
The DNA here is from genome assembly GCA_030065255.1 of Calothrix sp. MO_167.B42. Lineage (GTDB taxonomy): Bacteria > Cyanobacteriota > Cyanobacteriia > Cyanobacteriales > Nostocaceae > Calothrix_A. The sequence continues at coordinate 5,440 of JASJCX010000201.1, forward strand.
AAATGGAATCGAGAATTTTTCTTGGATAAATATGGAAACACAAAGCTTTACATGAATGAAATCAACTATGGCGAAAAAATTGAGGTTCGTGAGTGGATGGGAGAATTGTCCGAAGTATTAGAAAGAAAGGGGGTATATCTTGATAATTCTAAAATTTTATTTACGCAGTATCCTGAGCTTCGAGATGATATAGCTTTAGTTCGTGAATGGGGAAAATTTTTCAAGAATTCTATTTATTTAATTCCCCAACTTTTTTTAGGTTGTGCTCCTGGAGCTCCTTATCACTGTGCTAATTTCTGGAATTTTTTTGTGATGGTAGATGGGGAAAAGCAATGGACATTTATTAATCCTGAACACTCTCTGCAAGTTGGAGCATTAGTTAATCCGACTGCGATATATGTAGATGCTTGTGTTACTGGTAAGGGTGGTACTTGGCGTGATGAAAGTGAACTATTTAAGCGGTACTGTCCTAAATACCGAACGACCCTTAAAAAAGGAGATGTATTACTGAATCCGCCTTGGTGGTGGCATGAAATCAAAAATCAAACGCCATTTACAATTGGTATGGCAACGCGTTGGATTGTTTTTAATCACCAACGAACAAACTTTCTTTTTGATGTTATTCAAATGGTAAGTCGACAAATGTGGCAAGTTCATTATCAAAGTATTCTAACCAATGGCGGAATGGATTTAGGAATTGATGAGGATGATGAAATGATACGCAAATTTTTAACAAACCGAGATAAGAATTCCACATATAACCGTGATTATGAGTATCGTTGTCATGAGAAAATTTCCACTGTGTAAATAAATAATCCCGTGATGAATTCATGTAGGGCAATATAGGTATTCCAACTCGGAAACATGTCACCTGTGCAAGAGATTGATCGCCAATGCTTAGTCCCAGACATACCGTAAGAGGAGTCTGTGGGTAGTTTACATATGAACCCAAATACAGTTAAAACAGCTTAAAGGGACTTACAGATAATCAAATATCTCACCCTCGGTGTCGCGCGGTAGGATGACACCTAGCATATATCTCGATTTTATCCAAAATATTGGTAAAACGGTGGGACATTTTATTTGTTGGATCTCTGAAAAGAGTTTTTTGTTTTTCTCAAATATAGGAATCATATTTGATTTCTGAAAAAATACGTAGTTGTCGCACAGCGCAACGCGCCAAAGCTTAGATGAATGGTGCAGTAACGCACTTACCCTTTAGCGTAGCCATGCCCGGAGGGCTATACGCACACTACAAACACCTAATTTCGTTCAATAATCAAACCGGATTGCCATAGTACCAAACTAACCAAAGAACAAGGACAATTATGATTAATGATATGACTGCAAAACAAACTCCTGGTGAAATCAAGTCAACACAAGTAAAGGAAACAGAAGAGATATTTCAGTGGACAAAGCAGTGGTATCCTGTTGCCATAGTAGAGTTTTTAGATCCGTCCAAACCCCACTCCATGCAGTTGTTGGGAAAGAATATTGTCTTATGGCGGGATAAGCAAGGCAAATGGAGCTGTTTTGAAGATTTGTGTCCCCACAGACTTGTTCGTCTTTCTGAAGGTCGGGTTGAGTCCGACGGAACTTTACTATGTGCTTATCACGCTTGGCGCTTTAACTCCGAAGGAAAATGCGTCAGTATGCCCCAATCTAAAAACAAAGAAGCTGAGGCCCAAAATTGTGCTAGTAGTAGGTCGTGCGCTAAGGTTTATCCGATCCAAGAAAGACAAGGACTACTGTGGGTATGGCCTGAGTATGGTTCAACAGCTTTAATCGATAGTAAGTTAAGAGAACCGCGAGTTATTCCTGAACTAGAAGCATCACCAGAGCGAGTTCGTACAAGTGCCTGGAATATTCGGGATCTTCCTTATGGTTGGGATTATTTTATGGAAAATGTTGCAGATCCCGCACACGTTCCCATTACTCATCACAACATCATGGGCAGCCGATATGAAGATGCCAAATATTTTGATATGCTTTGTGTGCGAAAGTTATCTACTCAAGAAGGATTTGCTTTTGAAACTAGACCAACTGAGCCTGATATCGAAACATTAATTAATGATTTCCAACCCCCTTGCGTAATGCGGGTCTATTCTGTTGATAAGCAAGGATGCAAATATATCTTGACTTTATATGCTATTCCTACCCGTCCTGGCTGGACTCGTTTAATTGCGACTCAGGTGTTCGTTAAAAATGAGAAAGGGAAGTTTCCAAAAAAAGGTCTAGGTTTTTTTGCTATACCTATGCCAGCTTGGTTGGGTCACGTTCTATCTTCTTTTTTTCTGCATCAAGATGCAGTTTTCCTACATTACCAAGAAAAATTTATCGAACAGTCTTCTCGGGAGAAATGGTTGACTAAAGTTTATACTCCCAATCCTTCAGATAAAATGGTAATCACTTTTCGTCAATGGTGGGAAAAAAGAGCTGGTGGAGAAATACCTTGGGACGAAAATTGCAACCGCCAACTTCCCCCTCCTGAGTACGATAAACAAAAGCTATTCGATGTTTGGAATACTCACACCAAAGATTGTTATGTCTGTCAAAAAGCATTGAAGAATATTAATCGTATTTCTCTAGCTGCTTATATTATGTCGATTGTTTGCTTATGTTGGGGAATTATTGTTGACGCTCGTTATATAGCTATTCAAGCAATACAATTGTCAGCCTCTCCAGAAATGTTGTTATCAGCTTTAAGTTGGGCTCCACCTCTGAATTTTTGGTTAGCTGTAATTGGAGCGGTGTTATTCGCTTTAACTGGCTATTTACTTAAAAAATTCACCCGCCTATTTTATGTTTATGAATTTGAGCATTCTCACAATCATTAGTGGATTAATTTTTTTCGAATTTAACGCAGCAATTGGTTAAAGAATTGGTCTTGAGATGTTGGTGCATCTCAAATTTGAAACTGCGTTAGGGCTGACGCAATTGGTATATGTTTTCTGTAGGGGGAGGCAAAATGCGGTGTAGATTTTCTGACCGCATTATTGCGGTTGTGTGGCACTGCGAAAATGTTTAAACGCAGCAATGAAATTGATAGAATAACGCACCAACCGCCGATTGTGATAATTGTTTAAGTCCTGGGTTTATCGAAAATGATTTAAGGAAAAACTAATGTCTCTGCACAACTCTGGGGCGTGCAAATAGTCTTTCCTGGATCAGCTTTTTTTGTTTTATTTAAGCTTGGGTATGCGCTTTCTATCTGATAAAAAAATAAGTAGAAAATTATTGATAATGTGGAATAGTTTTTACCGCAGCCCCCGACTTTTAATTCTGACCATTTGCCTGATCCTAGTGTGGGGACTTTCTTCCTTCAGCATCCTACCGCGTATGGAAGATCCAGCTCTCAGTCAGTGGTATGGAAAGATAACCACTCGTTTTCCAGGAGCAAGTGCCGAAAGGGTAGAATCTCTAGTCACTGAAAAATTAGAACAAAAATTACGAGAAATTGAGGAGATTAAATTTATCGAATCGACCTCACAACTTGGTACTTCATCAATTATAATCAAACTTCAAGACACAGTCCAAAATCATGACGAGGTTTGGTCTCGCGTGCGCGATCGCCTCTCTGACATTACTCCCCAATTGCCATCAGAAGTTATAGCACCCAATTTTGAAGATACTAATGATGGTAGGGGTTATACACTGATAGTTGCCCTCACTTGGGAAATGGATTCTCCGGCAAACTATGCCATCTTAAAACGTATCGCAGAAGAACTTGAACAGCAACTGCACAATGTAGGAGGTGTGGAGGAAATTAAGTTTTGGGGCGCTCCCTCTGAAGAAATCCTCGTGGAAATTAATCCTACCGACTTAGCTGCTTTAGGGCTTACTCCTCAACAACTTTCCCAACAAATTCGCCTCAGCGATGCCAAAGTATCTTCAGGTAGTTTACGTAGCCGCCAAAATGACCTGCTAATTGAAGTAGAAAGTGAATTAGACTCTCTAGAACGCATTCGGCAAATTCCCATTCGTGTAGGCAACAACTCAGAACAGTTAGCCCGTTTGGGAGATATTGCCTTGGTGAAAAAAACCATACAAGAGCCACCCAGTGAACTAGCACTTATTAATGGTAAACCAGGAATTACTTTAGCAATTTTAATTGAATCCAACAAACGTATTGACCAATGGATGAGCAAAGCCCACCAAACCCTAGAAGAGTTTCGCAGCACTATATCTTCAGACATTGGTTTGGAAATAATTCTTGACCAAAATCATTATGTCGAAACCCGATTGAATAATCTGTTCAAAAATTTGCTATTTGGTGCTGTATTTGTCATTGCTACTGCTGCCTTTCTCATGGGAGGGAAATCTGGTCTAGTAATCGGTTCTTCCCTTCCTTTGTCAATGCTGATGGTATTTGGGGGAATGAGAGTATTGGAAATTCCCTTTCATCAAATCTCATTAATTGGTTTGATAATTGCTCTAGGGATGTTAATCGATAACGCAGTGGTTGTTGTTGATGAAATGGAACATTTACTGGCAGAAGGCTTACCACCCCGCACAGTTATTTCCCAAGTAGTAAGCTATCTAGCCATTCCTTTACTAGCATCCAACCTAACTACTGTGTTGACCTTTGTCCCCATTACTCTTCTTACTTCAAATGTTGGTGAATATGTAAGAACAATTTCCTTAAGTGTCATAATTGCCTTAGGCAGTTCCCTGTTATTATCCTTAACGGTCATTCCCGCAATCAGAGGCAGGATATACCAAAAAGCAGAAAACTATAATAGAAACTCCGCTTGGTGGAGAACAGGTTTTTCCAACTCTCATTTAACTAAAGTTTATCGTCATACTCTAGGTTCGATCTTAACAACTCCTGTATTAGGAATTTTGCTAGCTATGAGCTTGCCCGTCACAGGCTTTCTCATGGCGAGTTCTATTCCAGAGCAGTTTTTCCCTCCAGCAGAGCGAGATCAATTTCAAATAGAGTTGGAACTTCCTTTATCTGCCTCCCTAGAACAGACCCAATCTGTGGCTCAGAAAGCAACCGATGTTATTCGGCAACAGTCGGAAGTGACTGACCTTCATTGGTTTTTCGGTTCCTATGTTCCTGCCTTCTATTACACTGTTGACCGTTTTGGAATTAAGGGAGATGTACCACACTATGCTGGGGCAATGGTTCAAATCAGCTCTGGTAAATCTAGTCGCCAACTGATTCAAACCCTACAAAAGAAACTCAACCAAGCTTGTCCGGAAGCCCGAGTCTTAGTCAAACAACTAGAGCAAGCAGCTCCTGTTCCTCCCATCGAATTACGTTTTTACGGTCCCAACCTAGATATTCTCCAACAACTAGGAAACCAAGCTCGCTCCCAATTAGTTCAAGTTCCCCACGTCACCCATACACGCACTAATTTAGGAGAAGCCCTACCCAAACTTGCTCTGTCCTTAGATGAAGAACAAGCCCAACTCACGGGACTAGATAATACCCAAATAGCCCAACAACTCAATGCCAACTTAGAAGGAACTGTTGGCGGTTCTATCCTCGAAGATACAGAAGAACTGCCAGTACGGGTACGTTTAACTAATAGCTCACGCGCAAACCTGGAACAAATTACTACCCTCGACCTAGTTCCTAATCAGCAGTTATCCCAAAAAAATGCTGCTTCTGTCCCCCTATCTGCCCTTGGTCAAATCAACTTGGTTCCCGAAACCCCTACCATTACTCGACGCAATAGTCAAAGGGTAAATACAGTCCAAGGTTTTATCACAGCAGGAGTATTGCCCTCAACGGTATTAGCCGATTTCAAACAACGCCTAAATGATAGTAATTTCCAACTTCCTCCCGGTTATTCCATGGAATGGGGTGGAGAATCTGCCGAACGTAATGAAGCAGTAGGGAATTTACTTTCAACCGTAGGTATTCTCATTGTTTTAATGCTCGCCACCCTCGTTCTCTCCTTCAATTCCTTCCGTAGTGCCGGTATCATTGTTCTAGTCGCTATAGGTTCAGTCGGTCTAGCACTAGCTTCCTTGTCGTTTTTCGGTTATCCCCTGGGTTTTATGTCTATTCTGGGCATAATGGGTTTAATTGGTGTAGCAATTAATGACTCAATTGTGGTTCTTGCTGCTATCCGTAACGATCCCCAAGCCAGAAAAGGCGATCGCTCAGCTATGGTAAAAGTGATTGTCCGCTCCACTCGCCATGTTCTTACTACCACTATCACCACTATCGCTGGTTTTATCCCCCTATTTCTAGATGGTGGTGAATTCTGGGCACCTCTAGCTATTTGCATTGCTGGAGGAGTTAGTGGTGCTACCGTATTAGCATTATTCTTTGTCCCTTGTGCTTACTTACTACTGATAGGGCGAAACTATGCTATACCTTTCAAACTTTCTGGGAAACCAATATTATGAATGAGCCATTAGACCAGAAGCA
>JASJCX010000202.1 GCA_030065255.1 Calothrix sp. MO_167.B42
CATGACAACCGTATTCTAGATATTGCCGATCGGATTATTAGCTTAGAAGATGGACGTTTATCCACCTCCACAGACGAGTTGCTCCTGAATTTGAGTAATCTCACATCGTTTATTGCTGATACAGATAGCCAGCAGCTCAAAGACTTAGTTAACCAACTTTCTAGCACCAAATTTTCAGAGTTTTTGGGTAAGCTAAACCGTGAATTCAAACAGGTAGTAAACACAATTAATTTATTGACTAATCGCTCCTTTGACTTGAAATTGCAGACTACACTCCAAGTAATTTCCCTAAAAATAGCTCAATTGCTACAAGCCGAACGAGTAACATTCTTCATTATTGATCAAAAACATCAGATTTTATGGTCAAAAAATGCTAGAGGCAAACATGGTGAATTAATTAGCATTGAAATTCCCATGGATACTGGCATTGCAGGGCATGTTGCGACAACCGGTGAAACCCTCAACATTTCCGATCCTTACAATGATGCTCGGTTTAATCCCAAAATCGATCGCGATTCAGGATTTAGAAGCCGTGGCATTTTATGTTTGCCGATTATCGATAGCCAAGGCGAGGTTTTTGCCGTTGTTGAGGCGCTGAATAAACAAGGTAATATGCCTTTTGATAAACGAGATGAAGAGCAATTTTATGAACTAACCCAATCTTTAGAGTTTGCTGTCCAATCAAGTATCCTATATGCCCAAAGCCTTTACTCAAATGTTTCTCAGACTTTAGGGATGGATATGACTGAATTAAAAGCAAAAGTTAGAACCCTATCTCTAAAGGAATTCATCGATTTTCTCAATAATTTAAATCAAGAATTTAAACTATTAATTAGTTCCGGTTTGACATTTGAATTTCGTGAATTTCGAGATAAAATTACAAACTTATTTCAAGTCATTTCCGATCGGATTGGTCAGGTACTCAGTGCTGAATTCATTACATTTTTCATTGTAAATCGAGAAAAGCAAACGTTGCGGACCGATCGTGCCTTAAGTCAAGAAGGCAAGCTTTTTACAATTGAAGTGCCGATAAACCAAGGTATTGTTGGATACGTCGCCCGTACTGGAGAGCCAGTCATCATCAATAATCCTTACCATGATGAGCGTTTTTACTCAAAAGTTGATCGAGATATTGGTTTTCAAACACGTCATATTATGTCCTTGCCAATTTTCAACCCAGAAACTAAAGAAGTAGTTGCGGTGGTTCACGCAATCAATAAATCCATGAGCGATATCGGCTTCGATATTGCCGATCAACAACGGTTTTCTCAATTGATTGACGCATTGGGCATGGTACTACAAGTGAGTATTGTCGCTTTACGGAGTAGTTTTATCTATACGGATGCAAAGTGGAGAGAGGGCGAAAACGGGCGGACGACGTATAATTAGAATTTTGATGCTCTCCCTAATTCTAGTAGGGAGATTCATAACATATCTGACAAATGTTTTTAGCTTACGGCATTTTCTCCACAGTTGCTACTCAAGCCTCAAGACCCATTTTTTTGATATGTCTTTGAAATGATTGTTGAACTTCCATAAATGTTGTTGAAATGTATGGAATATCATACTTCTCACATACATTTCTAACTATAGGACTGATCTTTTTTAATAAAATCGGCTTAAAAGACGGAAATAAATGGTGCTCTATATGGTAATTAAAATATCCATAATGAAATTCGACAAAAGATAATATCCAATTAGTCGGATACCAATTCCCAGATGTTCTTACTTGAACTTCAGCCCATGAGAATTGATTGTGACAAGGATTTATATTTTCATTTAGTGACAAGAGATTATGAGTTTCCTCGTGATTATTATACAGTAATATAAAGGCGAAAAAAGAGAAAGATATCGAATATACAATAAATAGTATGAGAGCCTGACAAATTCCATGTATATATCCGCAATAAAAAATAAGTGACAGGAGTGCAGCTTTTGATAACAAATGTCCCATTATCTCGTATTTATAACGTGCAAATTCTCTATTCTTAATTAACCAAATAGTACTCATTAGCAAAGCACGTAAATTATAAAATAATATTCCTATCCAAAAATAAAGATACTGGTATTTATGATGTTTATTACGTTTGACATACTGATGAACACGCATGGGGATATATTGGTTGGTTTGATAATCTATGGAGCAATGAGGTTGATTGTGGTGTGTTTGATGAACAATTTGCCATTCCAGCCAAGAAAATCCACTTAGATCCATAAAATGTAAAGAAATAAATCCTAACAATTGATTTTTTGTGAATCCAAAATGAGCAACCATATGAGACATACTTGCTGATGCACAAACCATATGGAACCCTAACAGTATTGATGACAAAACTGAACCACTTATCCAAGTGATATATGATAACAATAGAAATATTATAGAATGATATAAAAGATACATTATTCCTTCTTTGAAAGAATAATGTGTTGATTCATTATTGTCTATTAAATATTTATTTACTTTACTCTTTAACTCTAACCAAAACTCATCCTTATTTAGTTTCTTATAAACTATCCTGTCTAAATATTTGCCATGGCTATCTTTGTGCAAATTATCTTGATTTACACAAAGATAGCCTACTAAATTGATATTATTATCTTTCAAATAGCGGTCATTTTTCAGGAGATTTTCCACATTTACATGGATGTGTGCCGATGAGAATAAACCGCTACAATCTGTCCCTAGACTTCCTCTAAATGTGTCACCAAAAGGGTGTTTATCAATAAAGTTTGTAATATCGTATACAATTCCATCAATTGCAATCCATGCGTCCGAATATGTGGAATGTTTTTTTAATTCTTCGTAGCTAATAAAATTCTTTTTTTCAAAATTACTATCACCATCAGTATTAGCGATTTTTAAAAATTCATAAGTAGGCATGACTTACTGTTTCCGTATTATTACTTAATAAAAATTAGTTTGTTGGTCAAATTTTAAGCTAAACAAGAGGGTTTTGTCATCACAATTATGTGAAGACTTATAAGAAACACATTCGGTAGGTGTTGAAATAGAGGTAAGTTCTAAGAGTAGCCCTTTCAGGGTGTTGTTTAATGAGGTGATTTGTAGTTTCCAAAGACATCATGATGTTAGTTGATGTCGCGGCAATTAAAATTGCCGTTGGCGCTACATCCCCTGTCTGAAAGACAAGGAGTTTTGCACTTATCGCCTTACTTTATAAATTTATACTTCAATTGGGCAACGCCGTATTTTTTAATGTTAGTATTATCACCAATACCTCCGCTAAAATTCGATACCCTCAAAGGGTGCAGCTACACCAACAAAACCTACCCCTTGAGGCTGTAAAGTTTTTAGCCCAAGTGGTGGGGTTTGTACATACAGCTCCGGATTCCCCATTTCTAGACCTTTTGCAAAATTGGCGGGGGTATTGCAGCATTAAAAACCAAAAACGAAAAATCAAAATTTTCCAGCACATCTGATTAAAAAAATAGGCATTTTTTTTATTTGGTGGGATGAATTAATGGCAAGAGTTTTATCTTTTACAAGTTTTTTTCAAAAATATAGAAAAATATACATTCTCGGATTGTTTTTCTGTTTGTCTGCTCTAGCAGCTTTGAGCATCACATACTTTCGAGAACAGTCTTTCTCCCCTGTGCAATCACAGATTAATCTATCATTAGTTACCAATGAGCCGATTCAGCCCATTCCCGTGAAAATAGAACTAGATAGTAGAAGAGTTGAGCTGGGGAAAAAACTCTTTCACGAGCCAAAACTATCTAGCAACAACAGTATGTCCTGTGCAAGCTGCCATGATTTTACCAAAGGGGGTACAGAAAGACTTGCCACTTCTAAGGGCATGAATGGACATAACTTATCCGTGAATTCACCAACCGTTTTCAATAGTGGCTTTAATTCCCGACAATTTTGGGATGGACGAGCAGCAACCTTAGAAGAGCAGATTGATACCCCCATTTTAACAGTGGGAGAAATGGGTGGTTCGAGTTGGTCGGATATCGTCAAAAAGCTCAAGCAAGATTCCCAATATGTCACCGCCTTTAGGCAAATTTATGCAGATGGAGTGACACAAAATAATATCAAAAATGCAATTGCCACCTTTGAACGCTCATTATATACCCCCAATGCACCATTTGATAAATATCTACGGGGAGAAGAAAATGCTATTACCAAAGAAGCAAAAGAAGGATATAACTTATTCAAATCCTATGGTTGTGTCACCTGTCATCAAGGAATGCTAGTTGGTGGTAATATGTTCCAAAAATTTGGTATTTTTGGCAACTACTTTGCCGACCGTGGTAATGTAATTAAAGCCGACCTTGGACGCTACAATGTCACCAATAATGAGCTCGATCGCCATGTATTTAAGGTTCCCAGCTTACGCAATATTGCCCTTACTTCCCCCTACCTTCATGATGGTAATGCAAAAACCCTTGATCAAGCAATTAAGCTAATGGGTAAATATCAGTTAGGAGTGGAAATCCCCCAGCAGGATGTTGACTTAATTATGAAATTTCTCATCACACTGACGGGAGAGTACGAAGGAAAGCCTTTGTGATTGCTGAACTTGAGCAGTCAATCAATTTTAGATTTTAGATTTTAGATTATGGAAAAATTCCACGTAGCTTGCTTCCCCGTAGGGGTATAAATTCGGGGTCTACCCTTGGGGAACGCTACGCGAACAGACCTTTTTGAATTTTAAATTTTGAATCTTCAATTCCATTTTTTAAAATTCAAAATCGTTCGACGGCTCGACTGAGCTTCGCGGCTCGGGTGAGCTCGCCGAACTCCGAACGTCTGAGCTCACGACGAAGTCTAAAATTCGGTGACCAGAAAAAACTGATAAGGGAAATGCTGAAAACCCCTAAAAATAAGAAAAAAATAATTATAAGTGGTAGCATATTGCTGGCTTTACTAATCTCTTTTTTCTTGATTAGTAAGAGTTTATCCCTTGATTTTGGGGAGTACCAGCAATATCGTGATGCCGTCGCAGAGTTCCGAGAAGTAGACTTAACTTTTAATCAACAGCTTCTCCAGTCAAGATATGAGTTATTTGCTAATTACGATCCATTAGTTGCTAGTATCAATAGACAGAAAACTATTCAGGAAAAATTAACAACAATCCCTGATTTTTTCCCTGACCATAAAAAGCAAGAAATTGGACTTATTTTACAGAAAATGGGAATAGTAATTGGCACAAGAGAAAATTTGAGTGAACGCTTCAAAAGCCAAAATGCATTACTCAAAAATTCCCTCCGCTACTTACCTATTCTGACAGAAAAGTTAGAAAAAGAGCTAAATGGGCAAGAAGAAAAACAGGTTTTAAATCAACAACAAATTACTACCTTAACAAGTACACTCAATAGTTTAATTCGCAATCTTCTACTCTACAATGTTGCTGTTGATAAAAAACTGACATCGAACATCGAAAATTCAATCAACAAATTTTCTCAACTGCAACTCCAGTATGAATTGACTGAAGATGAATTCCCCAGCCAATTAGTCAAAGCCCATGCCAACGTTATCCTCAATACCAAGCCGAAAATCGAAGAATTAACTACCCAGTTATTACAACCATTGGAGGAGAATACAAAAGCTCTAGAAAAGGCCGTTGAAAGTAGCTATCAACAAGCAGCTGTAATTGTCAATCTATATCGTTTACTTACCTTTGGCTGGTTTCTCATCCTCCTGACTGTAGTTAACTATGTGTTAATTCAAAGAAAGCGTCAGGTAGATCCAGAATTTGCGAAATACAAAAAGCAAGTAGAGAAAATTGCCACAGTTGTAGAACAAATATCAGCAACCGTAGATGGTTCACCCGAGACTCAAGGGACTACCAAACTAGCCAACTTATATGAACGACAAGATGAACTAGGACAATTAGCCCGGGGAGTTAGGGAAATAACCACCCAGGTGAACCAAGAATCAATAATGACAATAGATGAATCTTCCGCTTCCCTTAGTGCTCGTTTAACTTTGTTTACAGAAAATCGCAAAAATCTCATTAGTCCCATAACCTTAGAACAACTAAAAATTATCATTGGCGATGCCTTAGACAAGTGGAATTGTAAAATGATTGACTTTCAAGGAAGTCTAGAACAGGTGCAGATTCTGTTTACCTATCCCCCACAAGTCCAGCTATCCCAATTGGTTACCCATCTCAAAGCAATTTCCACCGCTTATTTTTATGAAAAATTGCAAGATATTATGGACAGCACTAATGGGCAAAGCCAAATTTGGTGCGATTATTCTTCTTATATTACTAGCTGTGAAGGGGTAAAAACAGTCTAATTTGCAAGCAGGAGTAACAGTTGTGGTACTTATCAATCGATTTAGCATTAAGTCCAAACTTATGGTTCTACTCTTGGGAGTTAGCCTGGGTTCACTGCTAGCAGGGGGAATTCTCAGTTGGTTGCAATTTAAGAGAACCGTTGAATCAAGAGTCTTTCAGCAACTTACTAGCGTCAGAGTTTCCAAGAGCAATCAAATTGAATCCTATATCCAAAGTTTGCGAAACCATGTAGAAACTCTCAGTGAAGATTCCATGGTAATTTCCGCCATGGTTGAATTCAATTCAGCTTATAAAGAACTGGAAAACCAGGTAATCCCCAATCAATGGCGACAAAAAATTGCAGCTTACTATCGGCAGGAATTTTTCCCCAGACTCTCGAAAAATATTCTGGGAGAACAGGTTTTGACCAACTACCGCCCCACAGCCCAAGCAGAGCAGTACCTCCAGTACCATTATATTGCCAACAACTCCTTTCCAGTCGGGGAAAAAAGTAAATTAATTGATGCCCAAGATGGGAGCGACTATAGTAAAATTCATCAAAAATACCACCGTCAATTTCGGAATATATCCCACAAATTTGGCTATTACGACCTATTTTTAATTGATTTTCAAACAGGAGAAATTGTATATTCAGTTGAGAAAGAAACCGATTATGGCACCAGTTTAGAGCGAGGGCCATATCGACGCAGCAACCTAGCAGCAATATTATCAGCAGTAAAAGATAATCCCGGCAAAGGCTTTGTTCAAGTTGTGGACTTTCAGCCCTATTCACCTTCCTATGCAGTTCCCGCCGCCTTCTTTGCAGCACCAATTTACAATGGGCCCCATATCGTCGGGGTTCTAGCAGTTCAATTTCCCGTGGAGAAAGTCAACCAAATTTTAACAGTAGAACAAAATTGGGATGGTTTAGGCAAAAGCGGAGAGGTTTATCTGGTAGGATCGGATTTACTGATGCGATCGGCTTCTCGATTTTTAATTGAAGATCCCCAAGGATATGAAGCCAAATTAAACCAATCTGGATTATCCGATCGCACCATCGCCTTAATCAAACAATTAAATACCTCAATTTTACTCCAACCAGTTAAAACTAAGGCAGCTCGGTCAGCCATTGCTGGTGTTTCAGGTACAGTAATTGTCAATGACTATCGGGGAGTTGAGGTACTCAGCTCCCACGGAAAACTGAAGATGCAAGGACTAGAATGGGGCATCCTCGCCGAAATCGATAGCTCCGAAGCCTTTGCACCTTTGCACGCATTGCAAACATACTTCATTATCGTAACTGCAATTATCATCCTCCTGGTGATTGGATTTTCTACCCTGGTAGCCCAAAACTTTGTCAAACCCATCCAAACCATAATTAATGCAGGGGAGCGAGTCAAACAGGGTGAGGGCGATGTAGAAGTAAAATTGGAGCGCAAAGATGAATTAGAGGAGTTAGGGCAAGCCTTTAATAGTATTATGGGCGATATTCGCAGTCAAAGGGAACTGGTTCACCAACAGAAACTTGATAACAATGCCCTACTATTAAACTTTTTACCTGACACTGTGGTGGCGCGCATTAAACAAGGGGAACAGCAAATAATTGATTATGTACCCCAAGCAACAGTCCTATTTGCGAGAATTGTTGGTCTTTCCCAGTTATCCGCCCACAAACAGAATCGGGAAATATTAGTCATTTTCAGTCAATTAATTAATGCCTTTGACGAAAGCGCCGAACAATATGGAGTCAGCAAACAAAGCACAGTGGGAGACAACTATGTTGCTGTTTGTGGGTTGTCCAGAGCATATTTAGACCATTCAGAACGCACCGTCAAATTTGCCATGGAAATGCTAGAAGTCCTTGATACCATTAATCAAGAGTACCAAGTAGATTTAGGTTTGCGGATTGCCATTCACTCTGGTCCCTTGATAGCAGGTATTATTGGTCATCAGAAGTTTGCATACCAAATCTGGGGTGAAACAGTAGACATTACCGCTAACCTCAGTACTAAGGTTGGGGTTAACAGCATTTTAGTTACACAAACAGTTCACGACCTCATATCAGACCAATATCTATTTGTCAAGTACCCATCTATGGAAGTTGGGGGTATGGGAGAGCTGCCAATCTGGATGCTCTTGAAAACAATAGGAAGATTCTCACGGCAGGTGGAATTGGTTCAAACCTCATTTATCAATTTGTTATCCCAAGGGGAATCTACAGCCAAACTCTTCTATGAGCGGCTGTTTGAAATAGCTCCAGAAGTTCGTGCCCTGTTTAAGGAAAACATGGTAGTACAACAAAGAAAATTCATGGCCACCCTACAAGTTGCCGTCAATGGTTTGAGTGATGTGGAGAAAATTTTACCCGTGGTACAGGAGTTGGGACGCAAGCACGGGCACTATGGTATCACTCACGAACAATATGAAATCCTTGCTGAAGCTTTAATTTGGACTTTAGAGCAGAAACTGGGTGAAAACTTTACTCCAGAAGTAAAAGCAGCTTGGATATCAGCATACAATTTACTCACTGCTGTGATGAAAGAAGCAGCTACTTCAACAACCAAAGAAACACAACCTGTAGCTGTAGAATCTTAATCAAAACTAGTGGTCTATCGCATTAGTTATAAGGGCTAGAAGATAAAACCACAGAGGCGCAAAGAACGCAGAGAAGGAGAAAGAGAGGACAAGTCTAGAATTTGGTTCACCAAGCAAAATTAATGTGGTCGAGTAGTAGATAGGAGACAAAATGGAGCGATCGGTCTTAATCTGGGGATTGGTTATTATCCTGGGCGTTCCGTCCCTGGCTCTAATTTTGTTAGAGTGCATCCGGTTTATGGAGCGACGCAAGAGTTTGCTCACCCCCGTGGTACGCAACCTTTGGAGATATGTTTTACCTCTGGTTGCGATTTTAGTGGTGATGAGAAAGCTATTGCAGTTGCAGGCCACATCACTACCCGTCAGGCTAGTAGAAACAGGAGTTTGGCTAGCTACCATTGTCACATTGATTTCTTTAATCAACGCAGTTTTCACCACCAAGTCAGCTAAACCCGGTGCATTTCAATTTCAGATTCCCAATTTATTTTTCCAAGCCATTCGAGCCAGTGTAATTGTCCTCCTATTGACCCAATTATTCGGTAGCACCTGGAAAGTCAACGTAGGCGGAATATTTCAGGCCTTGGGAGTTGGGTCTGTGGTCATTGCTCTAGCACTCCAAGATACCTTCAGTAGCTTGGTTTCAGGCTTTTTACTCCTATTTGACAGACCATTTAAAATCGGGGATTGGATTGAGTTTGATGGCACAAAAGGTTATGTTGTAGATCAAAACTGGCGGTCCGTTACCCTAAGTAATCCAGGATGGGAAAAAAAGGTTGTTGTTCCTAATGGAGTGCTAGCAGGTGCCAAAATTGATAACTTTGGTCAGGAAGGGGTTTGGATGGGTATTAATGTCAGTTTTTCCTATGACGACCCCCCCAACCGCGTGCTGGCAGCACTGCAAACCATTTCCATAGGGTTAGAGAGAAATGAGAACCCCAACGCCAAACTTCTCGACCCCAACGTGTATCCCCTAATTGATTCCTTTGGAGACTCCGGCATTAATTACTCAATTTGGTTTAAGAAAATGCCCGCCCTAGGAAACGCAGCTATTATTAATGCCTTGATGTCACGGATTTACTCCATGGCAAAGCGGTATAAATTGACAATGCCCTACCCCATTGGCGTACAGTATAACGTGGATGCCAATGCAGGAATTCCCAGTATAATTCCGAACCAATTGTCAGACCGCCATGAGGAAATTTTCACCTTTTTGCGATCGCTCCCCTACCTATCTTACTTTAATTCTACAGTGGTAGAAACTTTGGCAGAGGAAGTAACCTTAAAGGATTATGCCCTGGAAGAACTAATTATCCAAGCAGGAGAACCAGATGAGGGACTGTATATTTTACTACAAGGAAGCGTGCAGCTTTTCATCCAAGATATCCAGGGCAATGACAAAGAAGTTTATCGTCTGTGTGTAGGTGACTTCTTTGGGGAGATGGCACTTTTACCAGGGGAATTAAGCCCCGTATCTGTCCTGGCCCTCGAAGATGTTCAAGTCCTCATCTTGAACCACTCTTCAGCTCAGAAACTCATTGATAGTAACCCCAGATTTGCCCTGGAGATGAATCAGTATATTGAGGAACGCAAAAGAACCGTATATTTGGCTAAAGGCTTAGAAAATATACCTACAGAGCATGTAGAAAAGGTAGATAGGAATGATGCTCTCAAACTACCTTCACTCTTGGAGCAACTCACTTCAGATTCACCAAACATCAAGGATTGAATATTATGGGTCGAAAGAAGCAGGGAGCAAGGGGGAAAAGTTGGAAAGCTAGGTGGTACTATCAGATACTCATTACTTTACTCATAGTTTTGACAACTTCTTGTAACAATCAACCGCAGCAATCTGATGTTCAAGGAACCGCTAATGAGGATACAGATGATCCCTATGGTCGATTTATTCAGTCCATCAATTCATTAGAGCCACAGCTAGAAGACTCCCCCATAGAAAACCAATTTAGACGCAAACAACAAACTAAAGATGAAAATGAGGTTAAACTACCTCAAGTTAAACCCTTAGAAGTTGAAGGTAACATAGTAATTGCCGGGGCTGGGACAATTGAACCCCTCAACGAGCTAATGTATGAGCGTTTTGTTCAGCAAGGCTATGCAGGGATAATTGATTTGAATAGCATTGGGACAAATTCTGCGATCGAACTTTTCTGTCAGCAAAAAGATTTCGATTTAGTAACCATCACCCGTACCCTGAAAAACAGTGAGATAGCAGCTTGTACAGCTAAAGGTATTCAACCTGTGGGATTCAGGATTGGTAAAAATGCCTTGATGATTGTAGTCAATCGCCAAGATACCTTTGTGAAAAAAGTCACAATGTCCCAGGTAGCAGCCATCTTAACTAGGGAAAAATGGTCTAACATTAATCCCAACTGGCCTGATAAATCAATTCAACGCTTCCTAACCACTCCTTCCGTTGCCCTCGATCTCATTTTAGAGAAAGCTTTCCCCGGAAATTCACAGCCAACTATCAACCCCCTGAATACAAAATCATACAAAAATGATGAATCCATTATCCAAAATATAAGTAATATCCGCTATGGAGTGGGTATACTCAGTAACGTAGCTTATCAACGTTCATCTAGAACCTTAAGGGCAATTCCCCTCAATGGCGTTGCTGCTACTTCGGAAACAGTCAAAAATGGCACTTATCCACTCAGTCAGACTTTACTTATATATACTGATATAAATAGATTAAAACAGAAACCCCAGGTGAGTGCCTTTATTAACTTTTACCTAAGCCATGTGAATGAAGAAATTGTCAAAGCAGGACTTTTGTCCATTGGCCAACAGGAACTCAATCAATCGAAAATGAAGTGGTTAGAAATAATGAAATTTCAACCTTAGAAAAAGCTAGTTTTTATGTGATATTCGTGATGTATTCCCGGGTTGAAACCAAATGAGTCAGAAAATTAGGTCTTATATCATTTCCGTTTGTATCGGAATTATTTAAATTTCCTTCTTCTCCCTCTGACTCTGCGCTCTCTGTCTTGAAAAGTTGTTCATGGGGGAAACCAACGCCAGTCGTCTGCGACGGGAAACCCGTCT
>JASJCX010000203.1 GCA_030065255.1 Calothrix sp. MO_167.B42
CTTAACAGGGTCTTTAAGTAGTAGTGATATTTTTGTAAAATATCAAAGCTCTACACATTTTTCCTCAAAATCATGGGTAATTCTTTCGGACATCTTTTTCGAGTCACAACCTTTGGTGAATCTCACGGTGGCGGAGTGGGGGTAACAATCGACGGTTGTCCTCCCAAACTGGAGATTTCGGCCGAGGAAATTCAAGTAGAACTCGATCGCAGAAGACCTGGACAAAGTAAAATTACTACACCTAGGAAAGAAGCCGATAGTTGTGACATTATTTCAGGAGTATTTGAGGGTAAAACCCTAGGTACTCCCATATCTATTGTGGTGAAAAATAAGAATATCCGCCCCCAAGATTATGATGAAATGTCCCAGAAATATCGCCCTTCCCACGCCGATGCCACTTATGATGCTAAATATGGTATCCGTAACTGGCAAGGTGGGGGTAGATCCTCCGCCAGGGAGACTATTGGTAGGGTAGCAGCTGGTGCAATCGCGAAAAAAATTCTCCGTCAAGTGGCTAATGTGGAAATTCTCGGCTATGTCAAGCGTATCAAGGATTTAGAAGCTACCATTGACCCCAATAATGTCACCTTAGAACAGGTAGAAAGCAATATTGTTCGCTGCCCCCATGGAGAATCTGCCCAAAGAATGATTGACTTAATTGAAAAAATTCGGGACGAAGGTAATTCCATTGGTGGCGTGGTGGAATGTATAGCGCGCAATGTCCCTAAAGGATTGGGGATGCCAGTATTTGATAAGTTGGAGGCTGATATTGCTAAAGGTGTTATGTCTCTCCCCGCTAGCAAGGGGTTTGAAATTGGTTCTGGGTTCCCGGGAACTTTGTTAACTGGCTTTGAACACAATGATGAATTTTATACTGATGAGAATGGAGAAATTCGTACTGTAACCAACCGCTCTGGAGGGATTCAAGGAGGTATTTCTAACGGTGAAAATATCATTATCCGTGCCGCATTTAAGCCCACAGCAACCATTAGAAAGGAACAAAAGACGGTTACCAAGGAAGGAGAAGAAACGATTTTAGCTGGTAAAGGTAGACACGATCCTTGTGTTTTACCCCGAGCTGTACCTATGGTGGAAGCAATGGTAGCAATTGTCTTGTGCGACCATTTATTACGATATTACGGACAATGTAAGGTGTTGTAAGGGTATATAAAAAAACAATTATTCTGTAAAGTAGGGTCATGGCATCAGCAAGATTATTTTATATGCCAAAATGTTGTAGATGCCTTACCCTTTAATTGGATTGCATAACCACCAAAATTATATTCATGGCTCTGACGCTTTTAGGATTACTAGCTGCAACTTTAACAACTGGAGCCTTTTTGCCACAAATGCTGAAAACTTGGCGAACTAAATCAGCTCACGATGTTTCCTCGGGAATGTTAATTACATTTATTATGGGTGTTTTCCTATGGCTGATATATGGACTGATGCGCCAGGACATAGCAATTATTCTTGCCAATGCCATAACCTTATTGTTAAATCTGATGATTCTATGGCTTAAGATTAAATATAAGTAATAGGGTTTTGCAACAGCCGGGATTCTTATTATTCACGAAAGATCCAAAATTATAGTCCTACGCCCTAGAACACCGATTCAGTAATGTCAAAATCCCTGTTTTGGTGAGATGGGGGAGTGTGGGGAGTAATGAGTAATGAGTAATGAGTAATGAGTAATGAGTAAGTTTCCTTAATACCATCAACTGTCAACTACCAACTACCAACTACCAACTACCAACTACCAACTACCAACTACCAACTGTCAACCATCAACTGTCAACTCTTC
Organism: Calothrix sp. MO_167.B42; assembly: GCA_030065255.1. GTDB lineage: Bacteria > Cyanobacteriota > Cyanobacteriia > Cyanobacteriales > Nostocaceae > Calothrix_A. Next base: position 1,805 of record JASJCX010000203.1, read on the forward strand.
TTCATTAACTCTTCTTCAATAGCTACAATTAAGTCAGTGAGGTTGATTGGTTTGACAAAATAGCGATTTGCTCCTAACTTCATAGCATGTTCTCTATCGGATTGAAAAGCGAATGCAGACACAATTATGATGGGGATGGCTTCTAAGTTCGGTTGTTGTTTAATTAACTCCAAAAGGAAATAACCATCAACATCTGGTAATTTAAGATCTAATAAAATTAACTGCGGCTGAAACTTTTCTATGGTATTGAAGAAATTACTCCCTGTCGGCAAACATTGAATATGATATCCACAATGACTTAGATAGTCTCGCAGCAACATTCTATTGACATCATTATCTTCAACCAGCAAAATTTTTTTCGCTGATGGTAAAGATAATCGTGGAGATGTGTGCAGTAAGTTTGCCGTCATTTTACCTACTTTCCTAGGTCAAAAGTCAACTACTTATTTTATTTCGACCTATTCACACAATAAACTAAATTTTAAGTTATATAAACTTAAATCATATAAACCACACTAAATTAAATGACAAAATGTAACATTACATTAATATAACTTATGATTGAATGGATTATATTGTTGCGAAGGGTTGACTTTAGCAAAGATTTTGTTTTAATGCCACCACATTTAATCTTTTTGTGATAATTAACTTAGTCTTGCATACGATCAATCAAAATATATGTTGATTGATGCTGCCAAAATTATTACTGCCAAAAAATAATATTAATAAATACGTCTGTAAATTTAATTAGGTTAAAAATAAAATACAAAAATAAATATATATGATTATTATTTTACTACTATGGTTAATTTATGAGTCTTATTCAACATAAGAAATAATATTTATCAGGACTTACGCAAAAAATGTCGAAAGTAGTGATAATCCGTTCATTAACACGACGAAAAATTAGGGTTTCCAGATGATTCTGCGTAAGTCCTATTATATTTAAAATCATCAATTGTATTTTTTGGATATAAACTATTAAAAAATATCTCTAATCCTGATTTATACGTTGATTGAAAACATATAATTAACCTCTAAAACTCTTATAGAGACTAGGTTGTAATTTTATGCGAAAGCTATATTTCTTAGTTCCTGGAACCGATGGTAAATTTGCTTGTGGTGGATTGTGGGCAGAGTTAAAAACCTTAGAATTGGCTAAACAAGTTTGTAGTGCGGATGTTGTAACTTATCGTCAACGGGAATCGGACAAGCTATTTTTAGATGATTTGCTCCAGCAACAAAATTTAGATGATGTAATTTTCGTCATTAGTTGGGGGTTTGACGTTCCTAAACTCTCTACAAAACTAACTTCTTGTCATGTAGTTTATCATGCCCACACGGCAGGTTATGGTTTTAGTTTACCGGCAAGTATTCCTATTATTACGGTAAGTCGCAATACTATGGGATATTGGGGTCAAAAATCACCTAATTCCTTAATTTATTATTTACCGAATCAAATTGCTGATGAGTTTCATAATTATCAACAAGAACGAGATATTGATGTTTTAGTTTTAGCCCGGAAATCCTCTGAGTATTTAATTAAACAATTAGTTCCTGAGTTACAAAAACAGTGTAATCTCTTTGTTGTTAATTCTTATGTAGATGATGTGCCCAGGTTATTCAATCGAGCCAAAATCTACCTTTATGATTCTGCTGAATACTGGGCACAAAGGGGAGTGAGTGAAGGTTTTGGTTTACAACCTTTAGAAGCTCTTGCTTGTGGTTGTCAAGTTTTCTCCAGTGTTAATGGCGGACTTTCTGATTATTTAGATCCGGGATTTAATGCTTATAAAATTGCTGCTTATTCCCAAGAATTTGATATTCAACGCATTCTCAAAGTTCTTAATAATTGGCAGCCTTTAATTCTACCAGAGACGATGTTAACAGAATACCGTGCCCCAAGCATTATTTCTAAGTTGCAGTTAATTCTAGATGAAATCAATATTTTTTTTGATAGTAATACTAATTATATTCATTCCATTAATGACCTAACTCCTGTTAGAGTAGCACAGCTTAAATTGAAGAGTACAGTTAGTAAAATTACTAAAAAATATTTCCCCAAGTAATACCATTTGAGATTTGATACAGCATATTTCATTTTTGTGAAGTACATGAGGACGGGCACCGGATGCCCATCCCACTCTTCGTTTTAGTATGTAGCGAATGTACTTCATTTACCTGCAAAGTGCTGTTGCGAAAAATTTTCCTCTCCCTTATTACTCATTACTCATTACTCATTACTCATTACTCATTACTCATTACTCATTACTCATTACTCATTACTTACCAATTCTTGTGGCTAATTTTTTTACTAATCCTAATTCTCGGATTTTAGACTTTACAGCTTCTCTGAAAGCTTTACTATCCACCCAGTGGGATTTGAAATTGATGGACAAATCATCATATGCAGCATCCAGTGTTTGTCCAATTTCATCCGCATTTACCCAATCCACCTCTACCATCGCCTCTGCTACCCCCTGGAGATAAGCCGCTAGATAATCAAAACCACTATCATTATCATTATCATTCTCTGGTGTTTCTTCCCAGAGCCTTTCAGGTTTATTAACGCCCAAGGCGGAAGCTATATGAGAAAGGTGTGTAGCTTTAAACTCATTGGGATATTCTTGCTTTAACCAATCAACTTGGGATTTGAAGTCTTTTTCTAAATCCTGAGATGATCTCAGGTATGCTTTAACTTGGAGCAGAGCTACAGAAAATTTTTGGTTCACCTATTTTTTTTGTACATTATTCAAAATTCAAAAATAAATTAGCTACCCCGTAAAGATAAAGATAAATTTACTATGTATGAAATAGCTGGATTTATTCATGAGTGAAAATTTTTATATTATGTATTATTTGCTACTTGAAATTATATAATTATTTTCGTTGCTGGTGTTGTGGGAACATAAATGATACACACTTGATTCTTAGCGAGGAGCTAATTTACGATAGGTTTTACGCACAAAATCTAAGATTGAGTAAGGTACTGGTATTGCCAAGAGATAGAAAATGGGTAAGTAAATCCAGTAGTAGGCTTTTTTTAAGTGATTCCACTTATTACATCCATCTAAATGAAGAAAATCTGATACATCTACAACTAGTCCTCGACCTTGATACATCATTACATTACGTCCATGGACATCATGGGGAAAAAGACCGCAATCCCGTGCATAATCTAAAGCAGTATCAATATCTTGAATTACCCGTGGTGGGATGCGTTTACCAAAGTGCATACAGTCATAGAGGGTAGTTCCATGCAGGCGTTTGAGCACTAGGAAGCTTTCTTGGGCGTATAAACACTCGGAAAAAGCTGGATGGGAACCCAAACGTTTGTATACTTCCCATTCTTCCTCAAACCCAGGCCTTCCAGGTGCATAAATCTTCACTACTTGCTCTGGGTAATCGGGATGACATACCACCGCAGCATAATTCCCTCTACCTATTAAATGCCAAGGTTCGGGAAGATAGTGAACTTCTACCGGATTGTGAGGATCTAAGCTTTCAAGATGGAATTGAGGGAGTAACTGTTTATAGATATTCTCAATCAGGGAATTTATGTGTACTTTATCCATAGGGATAAATATTTGCTAAGGTGGCACACTAACCAGGATAAATTATCACGACAAAATTTGTTCGTTTCAAGCTTGTGGATAATCCTCCAGTAAATAGGGATAGGACAAGCATTTTGCAGCCACAACTCAAAAATTCTTGAAAATTAGGTTACAAATGCGCGAATTCAACCCCGGATTCATCCGTGGACAATAATTATCAATTATCAATTACCAATTATTCTGACCATTCATACCCTAATTTTAAAACCATACACAAGTATTTTTGTCAATAGTAGAAATCGGAATATTTTGATCCACTCATAATTCATGGAGCTTCCATCCTCAATTAGCTGGAAAATTACGAGCTATTAAACTGGTATACACCCTATACTCACTGGCTTGTAAGTTTTTGTATATTTTTTCATTTGTCGCTGAAACCATATTTGATCTTTTTTTGGCTTTTGTAAACTTATATCAAATCTTGTAATTCTTAAGAAAATATTAAATATTTTGGTTTAATATTAAATTCATGTACAGCAATATCAGATGCTGAAGACTAAAAAAAGAGCGAACGCACTGGAGATTAATCCTCATGAACTCTTCTACACTACGTCAGTTATGGGCTTTGGTTGAAGAAACTCACAATACTACGCTCCTCAAATTTGGTGATGCAGAACTAGTACAGCAGCTACTGGGACAATTGCAAAATAAGATGATTCTGAGTGGCGAAGAACTCAATACCATGAGTACCTATTTGAATTCCAAGGTTTCATTAATTAGGGATTTAGCTCAGGCTGGTTCACTTTAAGGGAGCTTAATATTATTCTTATGGGTACAGTTATATTTTCTGATGCATCACAGGGATGATTTAGGGGGACGCGGGGATTATGGTTGATCCTGTCTGAATAAAATCATCCCGCAATTATGCAATGCCAAGATTTGTATTACCCATTACTCATAACTCATAACTCGATTGTTGATTGTGCCATGAGACAATAATTAACTAGTTGTGTGCTGGTAAGACAAATTTGCTGTTAACTGAATTTTCCCCCCTAGCTGCGATCGCTACTACTCCCGCAGCAGTTAAAATACTTCAAGGACTAGATATAAATGACGGAAATATCTGGGTTCCAGAGTCTTTGCGAGAAATAAAAGGTACTCAAGTTTACAGCTATTCTCTGAAAAATCACATAGCTGATTTATGGCAAACCCACCGTGGTTTTGTATTCTGTTTGGCAACGGGGGCGGTGGTACGGTTAATTGCTCCCTTGTTACAACGTAAATCTACCGATCCGGCGGTGGTTGTGGTGGATGAGTCGGGAAAGTTTGTAATTAGTTTATGTAGTGGACATCAAGGGGGTGGGGATGAGTTAGCCAGACTCATTGCTGCCCAAATAGGGGGTGCGACTCCGGTGATTACGGGTAGTGCCAATGGTTTAAGGTTGCCAGGGGTGGATATGTTAGGTGTACCCTTTGGCTGGCGGCGAGGGGAAGGTAATTGGACACAGGTGAGTGGGGTGGTAGCCCGTGGTGGGAAGATACGGGTAATTCAAGAGGTTGGTTCTACCCTATGGCGAAATAATCTGACTGATGGACATCCCTTTGATTTTGCAGAGTCTACCAATCCCCAGGGACAAATATTGATTACTCCCTATGTTCGGGCTTTATCCCCTGGTATGCCTACGGTAAACTGGCATCCACGGGTGTTATGGGTGGGAATTGGCTGTGAGCGGGGAAGTTCTCGGGAGTTGATAGAAACGGCGATTCAGCAGGTGTTTCGGGAATATGGATTAGCTGAAGATGCGATCGCAGGTATTGCTACTATTGATATTAAGGCTGATGAGGTGGGTTTGGTTGAGCTTTGCCGGGATAGGAATTGGCCGTTAAAAACTTTTGCTGCTGATGTGTTAAAAACTGTATCTGTGCCTCATCCTTCTTCTGTGGTGGAACGGGAGGTGGGAACTCCTAGTGTGGCGGAGGCAGCGGCTTTGCGTGTGTCTCGCGCAAAGACGCAAAGCCGCAAAGAAGAGGAGAGAGGGTTATTGGTTCCTAAGCAAATTTTTCGTTCTCCAATCCCAAATTCTCGTTCCCCAATCCAAAATCCGTCTTGGAAAGTTTGCTCAACGGGGGGAACCCCCGCACCGCAACTTTCCGCAAAATCCAAAATCCAAAATTATCAGGGTGCTGTGACGGTGGCGGTGGCTCAGGGGGAAAGGGAATATATCGGTAGGGATGGTCAGATTTTGTTGGTGGGTATGGGCCCAGGAAGGTTGTCACAAATGACTCCTGCGGCACAAATGGCGGTGACTGGTGCTGATGCTGTGATTGGTTATGGTCTTTATATTGATTTGATTGCTCCTATTTTACGACCTGGGCAGGTTGTGGAGGCGTTACCAATTACCCAGGAAAGGCAAAGGGCACAACGGGCGATTGAGTTGGCTCAGTGGGGTTTGAGTGTAGCGGTTGTGTCTTCGGGAGATTGTGGAATATACGGTATGGCGGGTTTGGTGTTGGAGGAGTTGCAAGGCCATGGTTGGGATGGGAAGGTGCCTAGTATTGAGGTTTTTCCAGGAATTACGGCGTTACAAGCGGCCGCAGCCCGGGTGGGTACGCCGTTGATGCATGATTTTTGTGCTATTAGTTTAAGCGATTTGTTGACCCCTTGGGAAGTGATAAAAAAACGCCTGGAAGCTGCGGCACTTGGTGATTTTGTCACTGCTTTGTATAATCCGCGATCGCAAACTCGTACTCAGCAGCTAGGTATTGCTAGGGATATTTTTCTCAAATATCGCCATGGTAACACCCCAGTGGCATTAGTGCGATCGGCATATCGAGAAGATGAACAGATTACCCTAACTACTTTGGAACAATTATTACCTGAATCTGTTGATATGTTAACCACAGTATTAATTGGTAATCAAAGTACTCGCACCTACGGAGATTGGATGATTACTCCACGGGGTTATTTGGGGTTTGGAAATAGCTGAGAGTAGAGTTTAGAGCCTGTAATACTTCTTTACAGTTGACAGTTGACAGTTGACAGTTGACAGTTGACAGTTAGGAGTTAAGAGTTGATAGTTGGTAGTTGATGGTATTAAAGAAACTTACTCATTACTCATTACTCATTACTCATTACTCATTACTTCCCCACACTCCTAATCAACGGTTCTGAAAAAATAATTGATGGTGCTTGAAACAATTGCCAGGACAACCGAACCTAACACAGCTGCTAAAGGGCCATCAATTCTAAAACCATAGCTGGGAGTCAGTAAGCTAGCTAACCAGAGGCTAAATCCGTTGATGACAAAGGTAAATAAACCAAAAGTTAATAAGGTAATGGGAAATGCTAAAATTCTTAAAATGGGGCGAATAATAGCGTTAACAATGCCAATTACCACAGCCGCAACCAATGCTGTGCCAAGGTTATCAACTCTAAAGCCAATGTCGATCGCTTGCAGAATATTGGCCGTAATTAATAATGCTACCGCAGTACCTAACCAAGTTAATATAAACTGTCTCATATCAAGTCTCTCTAAATTGTTAACTTATCAGAAAAATGTCCTAACAATAATGGCGACTGCTATATCTCCCATTCTTAGAGATAAGTGATTTCACTTAATCTGGACTATTTTAGGGTAAAAGGATTGTCAGAATTAAAAGTAATTCGCGGGACATAATACCACACAGATGTAAGACGATGTTTATACAGTCAAAATCTTTACCAAAGAAAGGTAGAGGACACCTTTGCTAGGGGCAGGGAGTAGGGGGAGTGGGAGTTAATACTAACAACTAACAACTAACAACTAATATCAAGTTAGCTTAATTACTTATAATTTCTGCTTGATTCACCCCAACTCTTTCTTACCCTCTCCTTAATAAGGAGAGGGTGCCGCAGGCGGGTGAGGTTTTATAAGTATTCATCCGCACATGATATAACAACTGTCAACTGTCAACTGTCAACTGTCAACGAGAAACCCAGTCTCACACAGAAACTGGGTTTAAAAAATTATTAAAATTATTTTGTGAATATTCTAGATAATAAATGAGAATTTTTCCTGTTTAATTACCTACGTAGGAGAATTCGCCAGGTAGCTCCACCTACTACACCATCATCTTCCAAACCATAACGCCTCTGAAATGCTTGGACTGCTGCTAGGGTTTGTTTACCAAAGTCACCGTCCACATTTCCTTTGAGGAAACCTCGTTTTTTCAGTCTATTTTGCAATGTGACAACTTCCGAACCTTGGGCTCCTTGGCGTAAAATTGGTAATCCTTGTGCTGTATATTGCAAATAAGGTTTACGAGAAGTACCGAAAAGTTTCTGACTCTGCTGAGTTCTCCTTCTTTGAATCGCTCGGGTACGGGAAGCTCGGCGACGACTAGGGGAACGACTACTCCGGGAAGCTTGACGGGTTGTGGTAGATGATGTTTGTTTTCGGGTTGTTTGAGTTGGTTTTCTTCGGGCTCTAGCGGTAGTAGGTTTTGGTTTTGCTGGTCTGGGCTCGGGTTTGGTATTATTTGCAGTAGTCGGTTTGGGTTGTGCTGGCCTAGGCTCAGGTAGATTAGTTGTTGTTTGGATTGTTTGGGAAGAAACGGAAACTTGAGAACTATTTCCTTGTCTTGATGTTTGTCGTGTTGATATTTGTCGGGTTGATGTTTGTTGGGTTGATGTTTGTTGGGTTGATGTTTGTTGGGTTGAGACTTGTACTTGTTGGCCAGGAAAGAGTTTTTGCCAAGTATTGGTATCAACTATACCATCAGGTTTTAAACCCGCAGCTTGTTTAAATTTTGATACCGCACTAGCTGTGGAGTTGCCGTATTTTCCATCCACTTTACCCGTATAAAAACCTAATAGTTTCAGGGCTGCCTGTAGTTCGGATACTGATTCTCCCTGACTACCAACTTTAAGATTTGGTCTGCTAATGTTTCTCCCAACAACTACTTGAGCAATAGTTTGGCTTGTGGCTGGAGACACCACGAATATCATTGGTGTGATGGAGGATATAATCAGACATATCTGCCATATTATTGGTGATGGGATGTCACTCAACAGTTTGGCTGAAAAACTGCTCTTCATAAAATTTGCCCCTGGGAAACTCACAAACATAGTACTGTTGCAGTTATCTACCACACAACTACTGTGGTATACCTTGGGAAAACTGCTCCAATGCACTACTCACAGGTGTTTCTTGACCTAATAAGGATATATAAGGTTCCCGTAAATACTTACGAGCTACTGCGATCGCATGGTCTACATTTACCTGTATAATGGTTTCTTGGAACTGGCGATCGAATTCAATTCCTAATCCCATCATCTCATACCAACCGTAAATCTGGGCAAGTTGGGCGTTTGTTTGTTTACCCAAGGCATATTGACCTAATATTTTATTTTTGGATGCTTGTAGTGATGCTGGGGATAATTCGGTGCTACACAGCAATTCTACCTCTTTGTATAACCCAGATAGGGCTTTATAAGTATTTTCCGGTGCCGTACCCATGTAAACTACGAATGATGCTCGAAACATCCGGGTAGGATAAAAGGCTGATACTTCGTAGGCTAAACCTTGCTTTTCCCGTAGTTCCACAAATAGGCGACTGGAAAGTCCATTCCCTAAGTATGTGGATAGTAATTTCAAAGCTCCATAATCCGGTGAATGCATCGATGCAGCTAGATAGCCCAACATGACAATTGATTGCTGGGTATTTTGAGGGGTAACTATCTGTTGGGGAGCGACTGCAATTTCTGATAAATTTATGATGGGTAATTCCGTGTCTGGTATTTGCCAATCACCAAATACCTGCTCTACTAAATCTGTGGCTTGACTGGGGGTAATTCTCCCAGCAATGCTGATGGTGATATTGTCTGGTCTAAAATATTGATGGTGAAAATCAGCTAAATCTGCGCGGGTTAGGTTCCTAACTGATGATTCTTCCCCCAATATGGACACACCGTACGGATGATTAGGATATATGGCTCTTCTTAACTTATCAAAAGCAACAGTAAATGGTTGCTCCTTTTGAGAATTAATATTTTGTAAGGTAACCCGCCGTTCTAATTCTACCTCTGATTCGGGAAAAGTTGGTGATCGCAAAATTCGTCCGGCTAGGGTCAAAATTTCGGCAAAATCGGTGGTGATTGTTTTCAAATACAGCAAAAAATAATCAGATGTGGCATCCGTACCCAAACTCGCTCCTAAAGACTCTACCTGCTCTGCAATTGACAAACTCGATAATCCTTCACATCCCTTAGTAATCACCGTAGATAACAAATGGACTAATCCCGCCTGTTCTCGACTTTCGTGACAACTACCAGCACGAATAAAAATCCTCCCTGCAACAATGTCACAAGCAGGATTTTCCGTCACCAGCAGGACAATCCCATTACTTAATACAGTGCGATGAATTTTCGATGTTTGTTGCAAACTAGTCATTCAATTTTGGATTTTGGATTTTGGATTTTGGATTTTGGATTTTGATAAACAGATAATCCCTTATCCGTTGTCTATTTTGGATTTTGATAAACAGATAATCCCTTATCCGTTGTCTATTTTGGATTTTGATAAACAGATAATCCCTTATCC
>JASJCX010000204.1 GCA_030065255.1 Calothrix sp. MO_167.B42
AACCTTTGCATCGTAATAAATATCTATATCTCTTGGCTCATAGTAACCAAAATTTCTATGTATAGCGTGTTTAGTATTCCATGCTGGATAAGTATTACGATAATATTCCAGATATTTATTAATAAAATCTTCGTAAACAAAACTAGGTACTCTTTTGCCCAAATCTCGTAAAGCTTCTATTTTCTGGATTGCATTTTCAATTGCTTTAAGTTCTTTTGTTGTTAAAGCATCACCATTTTCGATGCTTCTAAAGCTCTCTCGGATATTATTTATTTCTTCTAATAAAATATTTTTCCTACGTTCTACTACATCCACTATAGCTTCAATAAATTCATTTTTATCTTCTTGCACATCTTCTTCATTGTAGTATTCATGTAGCTTGACTATATCATTCTGGTAGTATCTCAATGCATCATAGAATAAAATATTGTTTTGAGAAAAATCTAAGTTTGAAATTCTAAATGCAGCTTGAACTTGCTCCTGTTTAATTTGAATCCCTAAATCTCTCTCTCCATCAGCACCACCTACTTTTTCAGGTTCTCCCTTACGAGGTAATACCAAAGTCACAAATCTATGATGAAATTCTTTTGATTTGGATGTCAGATGATAACCCATTAATTTAGTTATATTAGTTTCAGGAGCAGCACTAAAAGGAGTTACAAATAGACAAATGGTATCCTGACTGTCAATATATCTCTGCAAATCTTTACGAATTGGGTTCTCATCTAATCCTTTGGTATCAACCACTGAATCGAATTGAGACAAGTTTGAACCAGATAAAATATTATTACTCACATATACATATATTTTTCTGGGTATGGCAAATTCCTTTAACTCTACATTATTAATCGCATCAAATATATTTTTTATCCATTTTTGCTCTTTACTTTGATTATCAAATTCAATTTTGATGGAAGTTCTAGATTCAAGATTTGCATTATTCAACGCAGTCTTTTTTAGCCCTTCTAATCCTAATTCTTCAAATAATAACTTAGCTAAATCAGTTCTAGTTTTGTTCTTTTTTTTACCATCATCAACTGTTTTATGAGTAATTTTAAGCTCTGTAATATTCCTAATAGCTCTCTCAATCTCTTGAGAAATAATTACTTTCTGCTCAGAGTCGAAATTCTCTTTATTCGCAATAGATTCACAGAATTCAAAGATAAGATTTTCCATCTCATCAATGGTATAAGGCTCTATCTCTATGTAGGTTGTATCAGATGCTTTGATAACTACTTCACATATAGTAGTTCTTCCCGATCCCGTTGATAATAATTCTTTAGTTTCTATTACATCTCTAGTTTTACCACCGATAGTCTTAGAAACTTTGAAGTCACTGATTAAATTAAAAAGATGACAGATCGCTGTTGTTTTTCCTTGTCCAATAGTACCGATAAAAACAATTTTATATTTATCTATACTCAGAATTTGTTTAATTTCATTTAATCGTTCTAGCTTGGATTTTAAGTTATTGACATAAATATGATTAATTATATTAAGTTCTGAATTACCTGATATTTTACTAATTTCACCTTTCAAGCTTTGCTGCAATGATGTAATTTCATCTTGCCAATTTAATAATGTAATTTTGTCTTGTCTATCGGTTATTAGCATACTGTTTACCCTGTTTGAAAATAATACTGGATAATTACAATATGCCCATATAGAATGAATAACTAACAAAAAAGCATTACAAGCCAAGCAATATGCTATTACTTGGTGATGAAATATATTGATTTATTTTTGTGCAAAATTTTGATTTTTCAATAACTATTTAAAGGTAAGTTTGTAAACCAATAAAGTAATTCTCGCAATAATTATTCACAAAGCTTCCCTCAGTTAGGAGTAGGGGCACGGCATCAACAATCTATCGGTATAGAAAATTATATTCACCATGCCGTGCCCGCGATTGAAAAAATCAGCTAACCGCCAACCGTCAACCGCTCGCACTGAGCTTGTCGAAGTGTCAACCGTCAACTATCAACTATCAACCGTCAACAGAAATTACTCCCATTCAATAGTTCCAGGCGGCTTAGAAGTAATATCAAGGGCCACCCGATTAACTCCCTTCACCTCATTGACAATGCGGGTAGACATTACCTCTAGGACATCATAGGGAACCCGCGCCCAATCAGCAGTCATACCATCTTCACTGGTAACAATGCGTAGAATCACGGGATAAGCATAAGTGCGCTGATCCCCCATAACTCCCACACTGCGAATTGGTAACAAAACGGCGAATGCTTGCCAATAATCATGGTAGAGTCCCCGTTGGTTAATTTCTTGGCGGACAATTAAGTCAGCATCCCGCAAGATATTTAACCGTTCGGCTGTAACTTCACCAATAATACGGATGGCTAAACCAGGGCCGGGGAAAGGATGACGATTAACAATTTCTTCGGGTAAACCAATGGAACGTCCGACGTTACGAACCTCATCTTTGAATAGTTTCCGTAGGGGTTCCACGAGTTTGAATCTTAAATCTTTGGGTAAACCACCTACATTGTGGTGACTCTTGATTTTCACAGCTACCCGCTCCCCAGTTTGAGGATCGACATTGGTATCTGCCGATTCAATCACATCGGGATATAATGTACCTTGAGCCAAATAATCGAAGGGTCCAAATTCTTTGGATGCTTCCTCAAAAGTGTGAATAAATTCATGACCAATAATCCGCCGCTTCTCTTCTGGATCTGTTACTCCAGCTAAAGCATTGATAAAGCTCTCCCTGGCATTGACATACTCCACAGAAATATGAAATTGCTCTTGGAATAACTTCACCAATCTTTCTGGCTCGTATTTTCGCATAAAGCCTTGATCGATAAATACACAAGTTAATTGATCGCCAATTGCTTTATGTAATAAGAAAGCCAAGGTCGAAGAATCTACCCCTCCCGAAAGTGCCAGTAAAACACGCTTATCACCCACCTTGGCGCGAATTTCCCGAATTGCTTCTTCTACAAATGCAGCAGTTGTCCAAGTCGGTTCACATTTGCAGATATGATAAACAAAATTGCGAATTAATGGCAAACCACCAATGGAATGAACTACCTCTGGATGGAATTGCACCCCATACAATTTTTTCTCATGCTCGGCAATGGCTGCACAGGGGGTATTATCGGTATGTGCCAGTAATTCAAATCCTGGTGGCATTTGTTTAACTGAGTCACCGTGACTCATCCACATGGTTGAGCCATCGTCCACATTGGTTAATAAGTCAGTGGGATCGTCTATAAATAACGCCGCTTTACCATATTCACCCCGATCAGATCTAGCTACTTCCCCTCCGAGTTGATTTACCATCAACTGCATACCGTAGCAAACACCTAAAATGGGGATTCCCAAATGCCAAATTTCTGGGTCGCAATGGGGAGCGCCGTTGTCATATACTGAACTTGGACCACCAGAAAGAATAATCCCTTTGGGATTTAGTTGACGAAGTTGGGTGGCTGTGGTGCGATAGGAAAGGACTTCAGAGTAAACCTGAGTTTCTCGAATCCGACGGGCAATCAGTTCGGAGTACTGAGAGCCAAAATCAAGAATTACAATCATAGGGCGGTTGATTTGCCCTAAATGCTGCTCTTCTTGGGGTGCTAGTTTGGTTGTTGGTAGAGTCACCGCTGTGTTCATGGTGGGGAGGTTTGATGTGTGATTAAACTGAGCTAAGATCTAGCTAAATACCATTGATTGGTAGCGGTTGAGAGATAATGATGGGTATAGAAAAATTATGCAAACACGATTGTAATTGCGTCCGCTCAACCGATATATTCACAGATGGTATTAAAAACAAAAACCGACCTTAAACAGGAGGTTACAAGTAATTGATTGATTTGGGTTATCTATGATTATTCATATTAAGTTAGCATAATTTTGCGATTAGGGAACAAGCAGTTTGGCTTTTTACAATAATTTGACGATCGCGCCCAAAAATAATTGACCCACACACGGGAATCCTTACCCCACTTTCAATGTGGCTCTTCATATATTCTTGGGTCCGTAAATCTATTTGTTGAACGATGGCGCTATAAACCCGTTCTACCCAATCCCCACCGGTATTTTTATCCAATTCTTCTAGGTATTTTAAAGCTGCTTCTGCTGTTTGACAGGCAAATATAGCTTGTATATGGGTTGTACTCAAACCTGCGATCGCACATTGAGCGGTCAAAACTTCCCTTCTCCCATCTGCAAGGTGGTGGTGGGTATGGAAAATTCCCCCGGCTAATTTCATTAATTTACCGTGATAGCCAAATAATAAAATTTCCTTGACACCCCTCACAGCAGCTTCTACCAACATTGGACCAATCCAATTAGCAGTTTTGATCAGTTGCTGGGAATCAATCCCCATGGTTCGAGCTAAATCGAGGCCATTTTCTCCCAAGCAAAACACCAAACAATCAAATTTTGTCGCTTTTACCTGTAGTTGTTCCCGCAAATTATCTAATTGTCCCGGCGCACTCAAGGGTTGGGAAATTCCCGTAGTTCCCAACAGGGAAAGGCCATCCACCACCCCAAAAGCTGAATTAGAGGTACGAGTGGCTAGAGAACGCCCACTAGGAAGAATAATTGTTACTTGAATTTTTTCTCCTGGTGCTAACATCGGCTGTAAATTTCCTCGCAACAGCCTGTGAGCATAAGTATAAATTGCAGCCTGATTTCCCCTTTCTACCTGTTTCCCAACACCCTCTCCCCCCAGTATGGTAATATTCTCTTCTCCTGCTGTTGCAATTCCCTTTCTCCATTCCACCATTGCCCAAATCGGAGTATCTCTAGTCAAGTCAAGATTATCACCAGGGTCGCTGCGGGTAATTGCTAAAGCCATATTTTCATCAAGTCCTGCCACTTGCTCAATCTGTATTTCTACTATTTGTGCAGGTGTAATTAGATTCACTGAAACTACAGATATTGGTTGAGAATGGCGTAACCAATGTAGAGCCGCCATACTAGCAGCTGTAGCAAACACAGGGAGGGTATATCCAGAACGGGACATGGAATTTTGGATTTTTCTGTAACGGGGGAACTGTTTGGAAATATTTTTGTAACGGGGGGAACGATGAGTACACCACGATTAAACAAATATGTTGTATTCTACAAGTTAAACGTTCCCTAGAACGAAAAACAAAATTCCCAAAAAACAAGCAGAGTATACACATGAAAATCCAAGACTTAAATTACCTGGAGTGTTTGACTCAGACATCGTCGTCTATCTTTGGAGGACAGTGGATTCCGTCCGATGATGTTCTAGATAATTTGAGACGAGAGTTTTACGATGAAAATGATAGGGTGACTGTAGGAAATTATGTAGAGATTCGTCTAAGGGACGGACAAACTATATTGATTTTAGCGGACGTAGACATAGGGGACGTAGACGTTAGTTAGCGTCTTGACGATGTTGAATATGTATTATGGTGACGACAGTAGGCGTGAGGGCGATCTGTGAGGCGATCTCGATCTGATTTAGTGGTGGCTGATTTTGTTCGGCGTTCGTTGATCGTTTGCGCGTTCGTATTTATTCGTTCGTTCGTATTTTTCGTATTTATAGTTTACCACAGACTGTGGTTTCCAAATAAAAAGCCTTTTTCTTTTTCCCATGTAAGCGATTTCGATACCTGGCACTAGAATCAAGTCAAAAGTCAAAAGTTAAAAGCCATGATTTTAGACTGAACTATGCCAATTATTGGAAAAACTGCATTGCTACTTTGGGGTTATAACAGTTAGCTAGTACAAATTTTTCTGCTACCTTGATGACTTCATTCTCAGCAACTTCCCAATCATCCCAAGGTAATTTCATTTGACCAGGGGATGATTTATTTTTGCCTTTACCCTTGAATAGTTTTGTTGACAGTATCCTGGTTTGAGATCGTGTGGCTTTCGGGACATTAGCTCCAAGGGTAGGAAGGTACTCAAGCAAGAATAGCCCATTGATTACCTTTTTGAGCTTTGAGCAAGATTAGACTCCTACTTCTGTTAACACAGCTTGCATATCTTCCCAGGTAAGTGCTTGTTGAATATAGCGGGGTGCTTCTGGATTGTAAGGACTGGCGATGCGATCGATACTAACAATTGTTGCATCATTAGGTATTACGGGCACATCGGGGTCGAAGGCTGTGGGCCGCATTAGGGAACTGGAAAAGCCCTTAAATATGGTAACTTGGTCTGACTCACCAGCTATATTTACAGTTACCAGCAGTACTTCTTGGGGACGTTTGCTAGTGTATGCCTCTAATCGCTTACCAATAGAATTACTCATTGGTTCTATTCCTATAACCTATGATATGGCGGAGCGTCCCTTCTTACCTAATTTGATGAGCACAAAGTAACTTAAGTAAAGTATATAAACTACCAAACCCACAATGCCAATGGTACCCAAAGCCCCTGCTCCATCTACATTGGGATGAAAGTATTCTTTAAACATCAATGGTGCTTCTAACCAAACACTGCAAAAGGGTGATTTGGTGGCACCTTCGGAAAAAGCACAACTCAAAAACGGTAAAAATGCGATCGCACCCAAAAGACAATAAGCACTAACAGCCCAACGCCAAGCAGTAAAAATTAACTTTAATAAACCATTGGGATAGTATTCAATTTCATCATTTATATCTATCCAGAACCATAATCCAATGGGGATTAATATCCGAGCCATCCAACTAGACAAAAAACTGACACCAAAGCCGCCAATCATCAAATAAAGGGTAATGAGCAACAAACTTGACACGCGCCAGTAAATAATTAATAGCCGTTGTATAGCTTCGGCTTTTTGCACAAATGCCCACAGCAGCAGAAAAAGAGGGACAACCACTG
Source organism: Calothrix sp. MO_167.B42 (assembly GCA_030065255.1). Lineage (GTDB taxonomy): Bacteria > Cyanobacteriota > Cyanobacteriia > Cyanobacteriales > Nostocaceae > Calothrix_A. The sequence continues at coordinate 6,799 of JASJCX010000204.1, forward strand.
TAAACAAAACTGCTAGCCGATAATCCATCCAGACTAATGGACGAAACCAAACTTCATTGTTCATATCTTTATAAAATCGGTATAAATCAAGTCCAGAAATTTTAACTTACATTAGCTGCCAAGGATTACTTTAACTGAAAAATTGAAAAATTCAGATCCCCGATTTTTTCAAAAAACCGGGGATCTAGTACCGCGACGGGAAAGTCAAATTAAAAAATTAAAGTTCAAAAGTCTTACATCATCAGTTTTACAGTAAGTTTATATCCGCCCCAGTGTACTAGTACAGCATGGCGGAAATAAGTAGACCATAAAAAGAAGCGAAAATAGATTGCTCCAAGGCTTCAAAATGGTATATGTATTTATGCCGCATGGTACTAGTGAAATTACCCAAAAAAACAAGCAACTCTAAAAATTTTCCGTTGTTACCTAACAATTGCTACCTACTACAGTTGAGGATCTTTGACTATTTACCTCGAACATTTTGCCAGAAGGTCGTAAATTTTTAGAGCTGGTAAGTATGTATCAAATCAGATTTTCGCACACAACTATTTGATTTTTTCGGCTAGGAATTGCCAGATAATAGGGATCGCAAGATTTAGGTTGCTTGTTTGGCTGATACATAAGAACTAGCCTACGGCTACCCTAGTCATCATAAACTCGACATTCAGCAGCTTCGGGATTGTCGTCACAGTATTGTTCTAGGGAATTTTTTGGTTTTTCCTGTTTTTGGTGAGAAGCTTCTGCTTGCAGCTCTTCTACTGCATCCCAAGCAGCAGCACATTCAGCAGAACCACTACCTGATACGTCACAGACTTCACGGGCTTCTTGTAATTCTTGTTCGATTTTTTCTTGAATATCAGACATAGGTTTGAGTGTTGTTAAGTGTTGTTATGACTAGTATAGAAAAAGTTTGAGAAATGGTGTTTCTTCTAGTGTCGTTAACTATTTTAGCTAATTTGCTATACAGTTAGCACCATTAGTGGGCGCTATACAACCAATACAGCAAATAATGGTGTTACTACTATAGTCATTTTGATTTTTTAAGATTTGGGATTGCGCCCATAGTTTATGAAGATGGATTATACAATATCGTAAACGGATATAGTAGGAAAGGAGACCACTGGCATCCTGGCATGACTGCCAACTACCTACACTTCTATTTGAGCAAGTGTAGGTTGAAAAAAACGCCAAAAAATAGTTGATACCGAAGGATGAGTAAATTTCTCCCCAAGTAAATCAACAGTAAATATTTAGCCTCAACGTAATCAAGAGCGTACAACTCATGGAAGAGCAGATGCATTGGACAAATGCCCTATCAACCCGTCCCTCCTTGGAAGCAGCTATTGCAGATGTAGTGGAAAAAGCGACATCTTCCTTGACAATGCCTGCGGATTTAGGGCTTGTTTTTATTTCTTCTGCCTTTATCAGTGAATATTCTCGATTACTACCTTTATTAGCGCAAAAACTTTCTGTACCTGTCTTAATTGGTTGTAGTGGAGAGGGTATTATTGGCACGACTGAAGATGGGCAGGCTCAAGAATTTGAGGCAGAACCCTCCCTCAGTTTGACTTTAGCCCATTTACCCGGGGTAAATATTCAACCTTTTCATGTTGTTGACAAAGATTTGCCAGATTTAGATGGGCCTCCGGATGCCTGGGTAAATTTAATTGGTGTACCCCCATCACCAGCACCCCAATTTATTTTGTTATCTAGCTATATATCATCTGGGATCAATGATTTATTGCAGGGATTGGATTTTGCCTACCCTGGTTCTGTAACTGTGGGTGGACAAGCTAGTGGTGGCATAGGTGGTAGAGTTGCTCTATTTTATAATGATCGCTTGTATGGGGAGGGAAGTGTTGGTATTGCTTTGAGTGGCAACATCGTTTTAGAAACTATTGTGGCTCAAGGATGCCGACCCATTGGTCAACCTTACCAAGTTACCAAGGGCGATCGCAATATTATTCTGGAGTTAGACGATAAAGTTCCATTGATGGCGTTAAAGGACTTGATTGCCAATCTCACTCAAGAGGAACGAACCCTAGCCCAAAATTCCCTGTTTGTAGGCTTGGCAATGGATGAATTTAAGCGAGATTTACACCAGGGGGATTTTCTCATTCGCCAAATCATAGGTGTAGACCCCCGTGCAGGAGCAATCGCCATTGGCGATAGAGTCCGCCCTGGACAAAGGCTGCAATTCCACCTCCGAGATGCAGCGACTTCTGCTAGTGATTTGGAATTATTGCTACAAAGGCACCAAATACAACAAGGAAGCAATGGTTCGGCTATTGGTGCTTTAATGTTCTCCTGTTTAGGCCGGGGAGAGGGGTTATATGGCCAACCTAACTTTGACTCCGATTTATTTCAACGCTACTTCCACAACATCCCTTTGGGGGGTTTCTTCTGCGGTGGGGAAATTGGTCCTGTTGGTGGTAATACTTTCCTTCATGGTTACACTTCTGTATTTGCCATTTGTCGGGCCATGGAGAAAGAGGGATGAGGGGAGAGAGGGAGAGAGGGAGAGAGGGAAAAAAACGGTATTCCCCCTTGCCCCCTGCACCTTTTCCCCCTGCCTCTTTTCCCCCTGCCTCTTTTCCCCCTGCTTCTCTCGGTCAAATGGAATAATATAATGGAAAAGATTTAGCATCTTTGGGCTTGACATATACCCGTTGTTGTGGTTCTAAATTCAACTGATCGAACCGTTCCCTACTTAAATGTGCTGTTACCATTTGCCCATCATCTAAGCTTAACTCTACCTGAATTTCCCAACCCAAATGAATTAAACGATTCACCCTAGCTGGTACCGTTGTTCCATTGGGAGTAGTATCCACAATCACATCCTGGGGACGGAGAAACATTTCTGGGTGAGCAGAATCAAACCCGTGTTCCTGAAATATACGAGAGTTACTCGGTAGCACATTCACCGGACCAATAAAACTCATGACAAATGCAGTGGCGGGATGATCGTAAATTTCCGCCGGGGTGCCGGTTTGTTCCACATTGCCTTTATTCATCACCACGATTTCATCAGATACTTCCATCGCTTCTTCTTGGTCGTGGGTGACAAAAACCGTGGTAACGTGAACTTCATCATGGAGACGGCGCAACCAAGCACGCAAATCCTTACGAACTTTGGCATCGAGTGCCCCAAATGGCTCATCTAAAAGTAATACTTCTGGCTCTACAGCTAATGCCCTAGCTAATGCTACCCTCTGCCTTTGTCCACCAGATAATTGGGACGGAAACCGATCGCCCAATCCACTTAATTGGACTAAATCGAGTAACTCCCCTACCCGAGATTTAATTTTAGCTTTTGCTGCTTTGCGAATTTCTAAACCAAAACCAATATTCTGCTTCACTGTCATATGCTTGAATAAAGCATAGTGCTGAAATACAAAGCCGATATTCCTCTGCTGTACGCTTTGATTGGTTGCATCTTTGCCCGTGAGCCAAATTTTACCTGTATCTGGCATCTCCAATCCCGCAATTAGTCGCAGGAGAGTGGATTTCCCCGAACCAGAGGGGCCCAATAATGCAACTAAAGAGCCGCTTTTAATTTCTAGGTTTACCCGGTTTACAGCTTGGAAACTACCAAACTGCTTGGATACATTTTCAACTATGATGCCCACTGCTTAGAACCTCTGCAACTAATCTACGGTTTTTTGATGGGATTAGTGTATTTTAAATCAGAAATAGCACAGAATATTGACTTTTGAATACAAAAACTCTCATCTGTCCTCTAACTAAGTGCCAGAGAATCAATTGTTGTAATCGAAAAGAATTATTTATTGGGAGTGTGGGGAGTGTGCAAGAGGGAGAGAGGGAGAGAGTGTGTCTATAATTTTAAGAATATATAATTTAAAACTGATAACTTGCACCATCCCCAATAACCGCCTGGGATTTAAATCCCAGTCTCATAGCCAAAGTCTACTTAAGTAGACTTTGTTTGTTAGCCTGGAAATTCATTCTCAGGGGTCAATCACCGGCTAAGTGACATTGGTACAAGTTGTTAGTTAAAAGTTATTTCCCTAATATTCCTTCCCTCCATCACTCCATCATTCCATCACTCCTTCCCTCCATCAATCCATACGCCCCAGAGAATATTGGGGTTGAGGTTGGATTGTTGAGAAAAAATGTTTGTAATATAACTTAACTCAAAAAAATTACGAAATTGAGCTGGAGAAACGTCTTATAAGAAGACAGGCTAAAAACCCTTGAGTCATACTGACATTGATCACCCTCAACTGTCACAATCGGTTTTTACTGTTTTTTAGAATAAGAAAGAGCTATTTTATACACTTAATCTCCTGGCTTGAACGGAGGCTATTTTTTATTATTAGTATAACTTATAACTAATATAAAGAGAAAAAATACGTAATTATGCTGTGTTATATCCTAGTGTGCAAAATGTGCTTTATTATATATGTGGGCGGGAAATAGGGAACACAAAAGTTAAGCAATTAACTATTCTCCATATTTACCAAACAACTAATAAATACACAACTCAAATAGTTGTAAACACTTAATTCAATCTCTCAACTGGAGAAATACAATGAAAAAATTGATCCTAATTACCTTCTCTGCTTTGGTATTTATGCTATCCAGCACTGTTCCTGCACTAGCTGACGGAGTGGAATTCAAGTACCAAGCTGATTTTGGTTCAACTCTTAACCAACCAGTGATTGCTGAAAAATATTTTCCTTTCAGAGGAGTTAGCCGCATTGTATTTGAAGTTGCTGGTAAAAAATGTAATTTACTAGGTTCTGCTAGTCCCATTCGTGCGTATCAAGGCTGTAACTATACTATCAATATTGCAGCAGATGGTACTCTCACTGGTTCTGGGAACTCTCCTTGTACAACAGATGTAGCTGCTGCTTGTACACCAATTAAATAATACGGCTTATGTGAGTTAGAGCTTGGAAAGACGTAAGTACGTCAATATAGTTGAGAACTTTGCCTAGACCACAGGCTCAAAGCCTTACTAGAACTCGGGTATATTAATTCACATAAGGCGTATAACTAATTGGAGTGTTTGGAACACTCCAATTAGTGATTGCTCCAAAACAATTCATTGCTGTGTGCTTGCCTTCTATTGTCAGGTTTGCCACGCCACTACATTCTAGCGATCGCCTTTTTTACCACAGGGCGATCGCTAGAATGTAGTGGCGTGGCAAACCTGACAATAGAAGGCAAGCACACAGCAATGAATTGTTTTGGAGCAATCACTAATTGGAGTGTTCCAAACACTCCAATTAGTTATACGCCTTATGTG
>JASJCX010000205.1 GCA_030065255.1 Calothrix sp. MO_167.B42
GAGAAGAGGGTTATGAGGTAGTTTTAGTTAACTCCAATCCGGCGACAATTATGACCGATCCGGAAACCGCTAACCGCACTTATATAGAGCCTTTGACCCCAGAATTGGTAGCTAAGGTAGTAGAAAAGGAACGTCCCGATGCCTTACTCCCTACCATGGGAGGACAAACAGCATTGAATATTGCCGTAGCTTTGGCAAAAAATGGGACACTAGCTAAGTACGGAGTTGAGTTAATTGGTGCTAAGTTGCCAGCCATTGAGAAAGCTGAAGACAGAAAACTATTTAACCAAGCAATGGCAAAAATTGGAGTGAACGTGTGCCCTAGTGGTACGGCTTCATCCTTAAAAGAAGCACAGGCCATCGCCGATAAAATTGGTACTTATCCCCTAATTATTCGTCCCGCTTTTACCATGGGTGGTACTGGTGGGGGTATTTCCTACAACGAAGAAGAATTTGCAATCATGGCCCAGGCAGGGATTGACGCTTCTCCAGTATCCCAAATTCTCATCGACCAATCCTTACTGGGTTGGAAGGAATATGAATTAGAGGTGATGCGGGATTTGGCTGATAACGTGGTGATTATCTGCTCCATTGAAAACTTAGACCCCATGGGTATTCATACCGGGGACTCCATTACCGTAGCTCCAGCCCAAACCCTCACCGATAAGGAATACCAACGGCTGCGAGACATGGCAATTAAGATTATCCGGGAAATTGGGGTAGAAACTGGCGGTTCTAACATCCAGTTTGCGGTGAATCCAGTCAATGGGGGCGTAGTTGTGATTGAGATGAATCCCCGGGTTTCCCGCAGTTCCGCTCTCGCATCCAAAGCCACTGGTTTCCCCATTGCCAAAATGGCCGCCAAACTAGCGGTGGGTTATACCCTGGATGAAATTAACAATGACATCACCAAAAAAACCCCAGCTTCCTTTGAACCAACCATTGATTACGTAGTTACCAAAATTCCCCGGTTCGCCTTTGAAAAATTCCCCGGTTCCGAATCTGGCCTCACTACCCAAATGAAATCCGTGGGAGAAGCCATGGCCATTGGTAGGACATTTAACGAATCTTTCCAAAAAGCCATGCGCTCCTTAGAAACGGGTAGAGCCGGTTGGGGATGCGACATGAAGGAAAAATTACCCAGTGGCGAACAAATCCGCGCCCAATTGCGGACACCAAACCCAGACAGGATTTTTGCCGTCCGCCATGCCATGAAACTGGGAATTAGCCAGTCAGAAATTTATGAATTAACAGCCATCGACCCTTGGTTCCTGGATAAAATGGAACAACTCCTAGGGGTAGAAAAGTTCCTCAAACGCACCCCCTTAAGGCAGTTGACAAAAGAGCAGATGTATGCAGTCAAAAGAGACGGATTTAGCGATCGCCAAATTGCCTATGCCACGAAAACCAAGGAAGATGAAGTCAGGGCCTATCGCCAGGAATTAGGAGTCATCCCCGTTTATAAAACAGTGGATACCTGTGCCGCAGAATTTGAGGCATTTACCCCTTATTATTATTCTACCTACGAATTAGAAACAGAAATTGCCCCCAGCGAGAAACCCAAGGTGATGATTTTGGGCGGGGGACCCAACCGCATTGGCCAGGGAATTGAATTTGACTATTGCTGTTGTCATGCAGCCTATGCCTTAAAGGGTGCTGGCTACGAGACAATTATGGTTAACTCCAACCCAGAAACAGTTTCCACCGATTACGATACCAGCGATCGCTTGTATTTTGAACCCCTGACCAAGGAAGATGTACTCAACATCATTGAAGCAGAAAATCCTGTGGGCATAATCGTCCAATTTGGCGGACAAACCCCGTTAAAATTGGCAGTTCCATTACAGGAATATCTGCAAAGTACCGCCACACAAACCAGTATTATCACCAAAATTTGGGGAACTACCCCCGACTCCATTGATACCGCCGAAGATAGGGAAAGATTTGAGAAAATTCTCCAACAACTCAACATTGCCCAACCTGCCAATGGTATCGCCCGCACCTATGAAGATGCCCTAATTGTGGCTCGCCGCATTGGTTATCCAGTGGTAGTACGGCCTAGCTATGTATTAGGGGGTAGGGCAATGGAAATTGTCTACTCGGATACTGAGTTGGAACGCTACATGACCTTTGCCGTACAGGTAGAACCAGATCACCCCATTCTCATTGATAAATTCTTAGAGAATGCCATTGAAGTTGATGTAGATGCGATCGCAGATACCGCGGGACAAGTTGTAATTGGTGGTATTATGGAACACATTGAACAGGCGGGAATCCACTCAGGAGATTCCGCTTGTTCCTTGCCCTCCATTTCCCTGTCTAAGCCAATTCTCGACCAAATTCGCCAATGGACAACACAATTGGCAAAAGCATTAAATGTCATTGGTTTAATGAACATTCAGTTCGCCGTTGCCAATGCCCACAGCGATGCACCCCAAGTTTATATTTTAGAAGCAAATCCCCGGGCTTCCCGGACAGTACCCTTTGTTTCTAAAGCTACAGGAGTTCCCCTAGCCAAGCTGGCCTCCTTAATCATGTCAGGTAAAACCTTAGAAGAACTTGGTTTTACCCAGGAAGTAATTCCTTCCCACATCGCCGTGAAAGAAGCCGTACTACCCTTTAATAAATTCCCTGGCACAGATACCATCCTCGGGCCAGAAATGCGCTCCACAGGGGAAGTTATGGGTATAGACAGTGATTTTGGTCGCGCCTTTGCCAAAGCAGAAATGGGCGCAGGGGAGATATTACCCCTAACAGGTACGGTGTTTGTCTCCATGAACGAACGGAATAAACAAGCTGTTGTACCCGTAGTTAAGGAGTTTATTGATTTAGGCTTTACCATCATGGCCACTGATGGAACCCGTCGCGTTCTCCGGGAAAATGGATTAGATGTGGAACTAGTGTTGAAACTACATGAAGGTCGTCCCCATGTATTGGATGCAATTAAGAATCGTAAGGTTCAGTTAATTGTCAATACTCCATCAGGAGAAGAAGCTCAAACCGATGCAAAATTAATTCGTCGCACAGCTTTAACTTACAAAATTCCCATTATTACCACCATCGCCGGTGCTAAAGCCACGGTTGCTGCCATTCGTTCTTTGCAACATACTACATTGGATGTAAAAATTATCCAGGAATATTGCATGGTTGGGCAGTAAATTTACTGATTGCAGTTAAGGGAGCATCCCAATTAAAAAATATTACGTAGTGGGAGCATATTGCTAGCACTATAATATTAGATATTTGGGATGTTTCCGTAACTATGAACACGGATTAAATGGATGACACTGATGACACGGATAGTTAATAACCCAACAATTAACTCTTAAGGAGCCGTGTAAAAACAACTTGATAAAGTGCGTTGCTAGGCTATAGCCAATTTAAAGGTTCCAATCAAAAAGTTACGCAACTTATTTTTACATGATTCCTAACTGTCAACTGTCAACTATCAACTATCAACTATCAACTCTTAACTCTTAACTCTTAACTTATATGTCTCTAGCTAAAGAATTAGAGGTTTCCCAAGACATCACGCAAGATGTTATATTTCCTCCTGGTGATTTATATAGTGATGAGCCTCCCTTGGAAACAGAATTGCATCTAGAGCAAATAATCCTCTTACTTAAATGTCTAAAATGGTTGTGGAGAGATCGAAATGATTTCTATGCTGCTGGGAATTTAACTATTTATTACAGTCCCCATCAAAGCAAATCAGAAAACTTTCGCGGACCAGATTTTTTTGTGGTATTAAACACTGAACGAAAAATTCGCAAAAGTTGGGTAGTATGGGAAGAACATGGCAAATATCCTAATTTAATTTTAGAAATTCTTTCCGAATCAACAGCCAATACAGATAGAGAATTAAAGAAACAAATTTATCAAGATACTTTTCGCACTCCTGATTATTTTTGGTTCGATCCCTATAGTTTAGAATTTGCTGGATTTCATTTAGTAGATGGTGAATATCAACCTTTACAACCTAATAATCAAGGACACTTATGGAGTCAACAATTAGGATTGTATTTGGGAATTTATGATGGTTTATTGCGATTTTTTACGTCGTCAAGTAAATTAGTTCCCACACCAGAAGAAGTTGCAGAAAAGTTAGCAGCTAAGTTACGGGAGTTAAATATTGATCCAGATACAATCTAAATGTTTTTTCCATAGCAATCAAAACCCAGAAAGTTTATTTCTGAGAGATTTTCAGACATAAAATATAATAAATATTTATAGTACTCCACCACATTAATTATCAGGGGTAGAGGAAAAAAAACCACAGAGGCACGAAGTACGCAAAGGAGGAGGGAGAGAAGATTTTGAGATAAGTTTTACGGGAATTAGAATTTTAGGTTGAAAATTCTTGCATATATAATTTTTGATGATAATCAAAAATAGAAAAAAATATACCCAAACTGTCTCCTATCCCCTATCCCCTATCCCCTACCTCCACCAAAAGACTTTTTGTTGCAAGCCCTAGTTATCCTCTACTAACACCACTTAAAATGCCAGCACCAATAGAGAACATTGCAATTGAGCAAATTACGTAGGTTGGGACCGATTTGATTAAACCAATTCCCAATAGAAAATAAACCTTTTTTTTTATTCTGGGTTAGGAGACTGGCTCATAAATAATCACTCTCTTAATTACTAACTGCTTGGGTGATTCCCAAAAATTAATCACAACAAGTTCGATCAACTTTGCAGTCAGTTGGGATTTGTACAAAGCTGCTCAAACATAACACAAATAGGTGTCACAGGAATAAAAATCAAGCAATTAACTCAATATTTGCAAGGCCATAGAAATCATAGACAAAAAAGTCATAAATCCGATCGCATCTAAGGTTGTAGTCATTAAAGGGCCACTAATCAAAGCTGGATCTAGTCTTAATTTCTTCAAACCCATAGGTAATAAAGTTCCCAAGGTAACAGCAATCAAGACGTTGAAAACCATCACAAAACCGGCAACAAAAGATATCCATCGATCGTCAGGAGGGGACCACATCATTGATAGGGTGGTGAGAGCTAGTCCCAATCCAATTGCTGTGCCTAACCCGGCTGTAATTTCTTTCCGTAGCAGTCTCATGGTGTCTTTTGGTGTCACTTCCCCTACTCCCAGCCCCCGTACAGTTACTGAGAGAACTTGAAAAGCAACATTACCACTACTGTTGGCCAAAATCGGCATAATAATTGCTAAAACCGGCACCACCGCAATCACTTTCTGAAAAGGTGCGATCGCACTAGCAGCAGTAATATACAACATAATGTTACCTAATAACCAAGGTAATCTCTTACGAATAGTGACTTGGGGGGATGCTAAAGCTGCTTCATCCCCACTAATACCCGCCAATTTTTGAATATCTTCGGTGGCTTCTTCCTCTAAGATATCCACTACGTCGTCAATGGTAATAATACCAACTAATCTGTCTTCCCGATCCACCACTGGTAAGGCAATCAAATCATAGCGTTTCATGACTTGAGCCGCTTCTTCCTGGGATGTTTCCGTTTTGACTTTGATTACGCGATCACTGGCAATCTCCCGTAGTAATACATCGGGGAAGGTAAATAGCAATTGTCGCAGGGAAACTACGCTGACTAATTTACGGTTGTTATCAGTCACATATGCATAGTAAATTGTTTCCTTATCTTCGTCCTGATAACGGATTTTGCTTAAGGCTTCTCCTACCCTTAAACCTTCTTTTAATCGCACATATTCCGTTGTCATCAACCGCCCAGCTGTACCTTCTGGATAACCCAGAATTGTAGCTGTAGCTTGCCTTTGTTCTGGACTGAGTTCCCGCAATAGTCTTTTTACTACCTTTGCTGGTAACTCGTCAAATAATACTGCTCGCTCGTCAGGACTCATTTCCTCCACAATCTGTGCTACTTGCACATCATGTAAGGAATTTATTAACTCACCTTGGACTTGGGGGGGTAAATACTCAAATACATCAATTGCTTGATTTTTATTGAGAAGACGAAAGGCGATTGCTCGCTTTTTTTTTGGTAAGTGGGTAATATAATTCCCCACATCAAAGGGTTGTGAATGGTTTAAATTATACTTAAGTTGGTTTAAGTCGGCAATGTCAAGAAGTGAATTGCAAACGTCCTGTATGAGCATAAAACCTCCTATTGTCTCCCCTTCGCCGGGAGAGAAGCTCACCGGTTTTAGAGGAGGAACGTACTACTATCTTCTTGTGGACTTTTGTCCATAAAATCTGGTGAAACTCAACATTGATGACCAAAATTTAGGCATCACTAAGTTACAATACTAACTCAAAAATGAACTAGCTAATAGATGCTAAATACTAGTGCGTTTACTGTGTAAAATTAAGCACAAGTAATTATTTTTTTACCCTAATATATCAAACTTCCTGAGTAGATTTTACTACTCATTGCATTTGTGTCAAGTAAGTAAGTTAATTAATTTGGAAAATCAGTATAGTTACTAATTTAACTCAATTTGATTAACTAGATATGAATATGATAACAATTTAATCAGCAATTATACGGAGATTATTACAATTAAGTCTAATTACCATGATTATTTTGCTGCTTGGGATAAATTGTGCCGGTTTATATATTCTATTAAACTGTCACTAACCAGCAATCAAACTATTAATAAACTTCTTGTGGTGCAAGTATTTTGTCTGTTAATAATGCAAGAATGAACACTGATGTCCATCCTACAAATTATACCATTTTGTATTTTAGATTTTAGATTTTAGATTTATTACTTATTTACTCATTACTTATTACTCATTACTTATTACTTATTACTTATTACTCATTACTTATTACTTATTACTCATTACTCATTACTCATTACTTATTACTTATTACTTATCTATCAATGGCAACTTAACTGTCACAACAGTACCTAAACCAACTTGACTATTGACTAAAATTTCTCCATTATGGGCATCTACGCATTTTTTCACAATAGCTAAACCCATACCAGTACCGGAAATATTTTCCACATTGCTGGCTCTATAGAATGGCTGAAATAGTTTTTTTTGTTCCGCTTCGGGAATGCCAATTCCCCAATCTTGAATCTGAAAAATAAGTTGTTTATCTTTTTTTTTGATATCAAAAGTGACTTTTCCACCTGGAGGGGAATATTTAATAGCATTATTTAATAAATTTTCTAAAATATGCCTGAGCAAGCTTTCATCACATAATATTTCCCCCAAATCCCCATGACTAGAAAAAACTAGATTCAGGTGAGTATTGACTGCTTTGAGTCTAGCAGCTGCGACTATTTCACTACAGAATGCAACTAAATCCAGGCAAATCAGCTCACATTCAAGTTTACCTGCATCAGCTTTACCAATGAATGATACCTCATCCAATAAGTGAGCCATATTGTGGATTGCAGAACGAATCAATTGGAAATGGCTTTGCTTTTTTTCTTGGGTTAATTTGCGATCGCTATTTTGTAATAATCCAGCAGCTAGTAAAATAGTATTGAGGGGATTGCGGATATCATGGGAAAGCATTGAGACAAACTCAGATTTAAACTTGTTGATTTCCCTAGCTTTTACTAGTTCTGCTGTTTTTTCCTCAACCCGATGTTCTAAGGTTTGATTGACATTGCGTAATGTTTCTAAGGCTTGTTTGCGTTCAATAGCATAGCGGATGGAACGTATTAAGATTGTGACATTGACTTGTCGCTTGACTAAATAATCTTGGGCTCCCTCTCTGACTGCTTCTAGAGCCAGCTCATCGTCATTAATATTAGTTAGTACCACAATGGGAGTACTAGGAACTTGGTTCATTAAAGGTGGGAGGGATACTAATCCTTGACTATCTGGTAAGGTTAGATCCAACAAAATCGCATCATAATTATTTGCCCTCAATTTTTCTAAACCTGCTGCCAAGCGTTGGACATGAACTACAGTAAACTCATGGGACTTGGCTTGCTTCAGAAATTCTTGCAATAACCTAGCTTCTGCTAAGTTATCCTCAATCAACAAGATTTTTACCGGATTCGCAGCCATATGTCGTCTGATGTTATACCCCCTCTGAACACGGATTAATATGGATTTAAGGATGACACGGATGATTTTCCTTTTATGCATCCGTTGCTGTTCCCTTTTATTTGGATGATAAAGTGACTCTAATTATCTGTTATCATCCGTTTTACATCCGTTGCCTCTTCCGTTGCCTCTTGCGTTGCCTTTCTCCTTTACTTAGATGGTAAAGTGACTGTTATTGACTCTAATTATCTGTTATCATCCGCTTTACATCCGTTGCCTCTTGCGTTGCCTCTTGCGTTGCCTTTCTCCTTTACTTAGATGGTAAAGTGACTGTGGACAGCCAAAATTCCTCAATCCCTTTGACTATTTGGAATAACTGACTTAAGTTGCGTGATTTAGTGATATAGCAATTCACGCGCAAGTCATAGCTATGAAAAATATCGTCTTCATTGTGGGAAGTTGTCAATACTACCACAGGAATACGTTTCAATTGGGGGTCAGATTTAATTTCAGCCAGTACCTCTCGGCCATCTTTTTTCGGTAAATTTAAATCTAGAAGAATCAAATCTGGTCTAATGGCATTTTCATACTCTCCTTCCTGGTGCAAATAAGCCATAGCATCCACCCCATCCCTGACAGTAACTACCTGGTGTGGGATGGAGCTATGTTTTAAAGCTTCTTGAATTAAACGAATGTCAGCCTTATTATCTTCTACCAAAAAGATTGTTTTGGGCATTGCGTCCGTTTCTGCGTTCACGTTCGCGTCCTCCAATGGGGATCGTAAAGTAAAAGGTTGCGCCTTTACCTAGTTGTGATTCTACCCAAATGCGTCCTCGATGGCATTCAACAATCTTCTTACAGATGGCTAAACCCATGCCAGTACCGTGATACTCATCCCGGGTATGTAGGCGTTGAAAAATGACAAAAATGCGATCGCTAAATTGGGGATCGATACCAATACCGTTATCTGCGATGGAAAATAGCCACTCGTCTTCCAACCGGGTAGCAGCAATATGAATCCTCGGTGATTCCTGACTGCGGAATTTAATTGCATTGCCAATTAAATTTTGGAACAATTGCATTAACTGGGTATCATCAGCCATGACCAATGGTAATTGATCGTGGGTGATAATTGCGTCACTTTCACGAATACGCTGACGCAGGTTAGTTAAAGCTCGATCTAAGGCCGTTTTGACTTCTATGGCTTGGAATGCAATCGCTTGCATATCCACTTTTGAATAAGCCAATACATCATCAATCAGAGTCTGCATTAAGCTTACTCCATCAACGGCATAATTGATAAATTCGTTGGCATCTTCATCAAGTTCGTTCTGGTAGCGCATCTCCAATAGTTGCACGTAATTCGCCACTTGGTTTAGCGGTTCTTGCAAATCATGGGAAGCTACGTAGGCAAACTTTTTTAATTCTGCATTAGAACGTTCCAAATCATGGGCTAATTGGGCTAGTTCATCGGCTTGTCGCAAGACAATATTCACAATTGCTTTGCGTAATTCTAGGGCTGCTTTTATTTCCACATGTTGCCAGTGTAAAGAAGTACAACTAACAGTTTCTTTCCACAATTCAAAGGATTTACGGGGACACAAACGTAAATCACCATGGGATTGATTCACCTCAAATGCATTATTTGGATCTCCCCCCCAATTCACTGTTTGAATTACTTCTGGCCTAAACCAGAGTACATAATTACGCTTAGAAATGGGAATTGCTAACAAACCACTGGCAACATGTTTATATCTTTCCGCATCTGGATAAACTTGGGGCAGAGAATCCGTATAAAAAATTTCTTCGTTGACATTTCTTTGTAGCCATTGTACCAAGAAATTTAAGTCTTCTTCTTCAGGGGTTTGACCAATTAATGTATATTGTCCGCCAAAAAATACAGCCGCCCCTTGGGCGCTAGTTAAGTCTAAAATATTTGGCTGTTCCTTAACTAAGCCATCAATAAAATTATCTGAAGCGGACATATATTCAATCAATTTTGATTGAATATCATTTAACTGCATCCGATAACCATAATCTTCTGTTTCTTCCTTATCAGAAATTTCTGAAAAAATTACCCTACCTAAGAATTCACAGGCTTTTCGCAATTCATAGGAAACATATTTGGGGGTTTGGTGATGGCAAGCAATCAGTCCCCATAACCTTCCTTCTTTGATCAAAGAAATAGTTAAAGATGCACCCACACCCATATTATGTAAATATTCAATATGGCAGTTGTAGGCACTCCGGAGAATTGATTTAGTTAAATCTAAAGGTTTTTGACTGAGGGGATTTTTGAAGGGGATAATTTCGATTGGCTCTGCATTGGTATCAGGGATTAATCTGATCAAGTTTTCAACAAATAATTGTCTTGCAGGTTTGGGAATATCTGATTCTGGATAGTGAAGACCGAGATAAGGTTCTAAGTTTTCCAGTTTATCTTCTGCAATTACCGAACCATGTCCATCTTCATGGAATTTATAGAGCATTACCCGATCAAATCCCGTCACCTTCCTGACTTCTTTGACAATGATTTGACAATAGTCTCGCAAATTAGCAGTATTTTCTATATGATTGATAGATGCTTTAGCCAAATGATAGAAACTTAAAAATGGGATATTCTCTTGGGCAATAGCTGGTTCTAGTTCTAAAATCAAAAATCCTTCAGAATTACGATGAAATATGCCATCAAAAACTACATAATCATCTCCCTTTGTTCTTGCCCAAATCTTGGTCGGATTGATAAAATCGAGATTTTGTTCTGCTAATCCAGCCTTAATTTGGCTAATTTGGAATGGATCTAGTAATTCTTCTAAGCTCGTGAGTAACAAATTTTCTGGTTCAATTCCAAAAGCAGAACGAATATTACTACTTACTTGTAATATTCTCAGTTCTGGTTCATCTAAAACTAAAATAATGCCATGGGGTTGAATTTGACCGGAAATATGAATTGGTGTTTCCCTTAAGGTAATCAAATGATCGCTCATGTGCAATTGTGAGTTCATTTCCATTATGATCCTCCTAATTTTTCTCGGACCGCCAGAAGTCAGCTACTTCTATGGTTGAACATCAAAGTGCAGCGACATCGCAATCCTTAACAATTCACTAGTACCGATTAAAGTTATAGGTGAAGAGATTTTCTTTCCTGTTTAAGTGCTACCACCTACTAGTGACAACTTAGACAATAACCATAACTGTGTATTGCGTCCCCAGTTTAACAACTCATCATAGGGAATATCGATAAAGAACTGTGAAAAGAAAGTTAATATTTAATTGGTTTATATGTACTTGTATTAATTTTTATCAAATACTTTGTTGTAAATTGTGGGATTAATGGCAAATTTTACTTGTAATCAGTGATTTTTGGCTGTTGGGAACGATTAAAGTAACTACTTTAGCCTACTTAAATTTATCTGTTATCGATCAAAATACCTGGGGAAAACCCTATTTCATCAAATCCAAGAGTTAAACCACATCCGCATTTGATAAGCTGATGGGGAGAGAGGTAAACCCAAATAAATTGGCAGCCAAAAAGTAAAAGCTATTAAAATTATAAAGCCCATGGTGATACCACTGGCGCGAAGTACCAAATTATAACTAGCTAAACATTTGTCTACCAACCAAGCGATCGCTAAAAAAGCAAATACCACCGATGTCATATAATGGTAGATGAAAACACAGCGATGCACACCTACCCAAGGTAATAAATTAGCTCCATAGTTGCATAATAAAAATAAACTAATCCAAATATCTATTGTTATGGGAGCAGCTATGGCTGGATTCTTACTGATGATGATGGGAATAGCAAATTTCCAAATCAAAATAATAAGTAAAAATAAGAGTGCTACCAGACCAAACCACCATAAAAAAGGATTACCCATAGCATGGACATCATAAATTACTTTACTACTCCCAGCAGGTAATGGTGGTCCCAATACAGGTAATGGATCTTTAAAGCTGGATGCTGTTTGATAATAATATGCTATGGGGCGAATCATCAATGGCCAGGTATACCAAGCAGCACAGTAAGGGTGGATATCAGAAGTATT
>JASJCX010000206.1 GCA_030065255.1 Calothrix sp. MO_167.B42
CAAGGAATTAACCTCAAAGCCCGAAAAATCGCTCAAACCTAGATATATCAAGAAAACAACCAATTCGACGTAAAATCATTGACATATAAAGCTTTGAGGCTGTTTTTTGCACAAAAAAATGTCTAAGTCCCGTTAAGGGGTGCTATTGCCAGTACTTCGGATGATAATGGTTGGTCAAATTTGGGACAAATTGGCGGATACGTAGCAAATAAGACATCTTTTGACCTGCGTAAATACGGCTATGCAAAATTGAGTGGTTTATTCAAAGCCATTGACTTATTTGAGATTCAGCAGAAAAATCAGGCCGTTTATGTTAGGAGCAAGAATCAAAACGGCACTGCGCTAAAATCTTAGAGAAAATCCGAATGTGAAAACACTGTAGTGGTTAAATCCCCGACTTCTTTGAGAAGTCGGGGATCTGTTGCTCCTCACTGTTGTTCCTCACAACTAATGAAAAAGACTACGCGGGCAAGACTTCGGCATATTTAAATATTTGGGAACGGCTGTGTGAACTACGATGCAAGCGTGAGGGTAAATTCATTGGAATCCATGTGAACTAAGAATCCCCTTGTCTTGCTGACATGGGGAGTGTCAACTACCGTAGGTGTTTGACTTCCGGGCATTTTCAACGATAAAACTAATTTCCTGACCATAGGACAACTCTAAGGTGTGGCCATCAGGATCGCGGATAAACACCCAGTAACCAACAGGATCGCCCCAATCATGGGGACCATCTAATAATACACCTTCCAATTTAGCTTGTTCGCAAAAGCGATCGATATCCTCACGAGTCTTGCAAGCTACCCCAAGATGACAAGCTGGTAAAAGGGTGTTATTTACTTGCTCTGCTTTCATCAACACAATCACAAAAGGTCGAGTCAAATCACCTATCCAAGCCACATCTGAGTTGTTTTTGGAATCTGTGCGACGATGAATTACAGTCATTTGTGCATACTTAGCATAGAATGCGATGCTTTTTTCCATGTCGCTGACTGTTAATGCAATATGGGTGAAACCAACATCAGACATGAGAATTTTCCTTGCAAGAGGTAAAAATATCTTTCAGCTTATCCCTGTTTTTTTATAAAACCATATTTTTTCCCAGCAACCAGGTTGATTTGTACAAATATTAAACTTTTGTTAATAAACGGGGAACCATATAAGTAATCATTCTCTCTACTGCTTGGAATTCCTTTCAGTGCTAGGACGAGGGGATTTGCCAGTTAAATCTGTGTAGATTAATCCTTTGAGAGTATTGAATTGAGATTTTTTGAATAATCACTAATGAGAGAAATTGTACTTGAACTATAAGCAAAATATCTTAAATCTTATATAAACTATGCAATCTTCATTAATTTCAGCAGACAATCAAGCCAATGGAACAACTAGCCATACTTTAGAGCAACAGCAAAAAGCACTGGCAAGTATAATAAAAAATATTCAAAAATCCCTAGATTTAGACATCATTTTTCAAACTGCTGTTACACAAGTCAGAGAGCAACTGAATGCTGATAGAGTTGCAATCTTTCAATTTTACCCAGAGAGAAATTGGGAAGGAGAGTTTGTTTATGAAGATGTTGCACCGGGTTGGAATTCAGTTATTACGTCCAAGGTTTATGACCAATGTTTTGAAGAGGAATTTATTGTTCAGTATGAACAAGGTAGAATCCAAGCAGTTGCAGATATCTATGATGCTGGATTGACTGATTGTCATGAACAACTTTTGAGTACATTTCAAATCCGAGCTAATTTAGTAGTTGCTCTCCTCAAAAACGAAAAATTATGGGGATTAATATGTATTCATCAATGCGAAGAAACTCGTAATTGGCAAGAATCGGAAATTGAATTTATCCAGATTGTTGCAGACCATTTAATGCTTGCAGTTCGACAAGCTGAATATTCCCAAAAACTAGAGTTACAAAATATTCAATTAATTAATGCTGCTCGGCGAGAGGAAATTGTTAATCGAATTGTGAATAAAATTCGTGCTCCCCTTGATATTGATACTGTCTTCCAAATAGCAACTCAAGAAATTAGAGAAATTATAAAAGCCGATCGCGTGGCTATTTTTCGCTTTCATGAGGATTGGAGTGGTAATTTTATTGCTGAATCCTATGGGGAAGATTGTACTCCTCTAGTGGGGGTTCAACCAGTAGTTAACGATACTTATATACAAAAACATCAAGGTGGACGCTACGCTGACAATCAAACATTTACAGTTAATAATATTTATGAAGCTGGACTACAAGATTGTCATATTGCCCTTGTAGAACAATTTGGAGCAAAAGCTTTTGCGACTGCTCCGATTATGCAAGGAGATAAACTGTGGGGTATCATCGCTGCTTATCAAAACAGTACACCCAGAATCTGGCAAGAGAATGAAGTACAAATAATTGCCCAAATTGGCACACAAATTGGGTTTGCAATCAGACATAATGAGTTACTAAAACAAGCTCAAAACCAAGCAGAACTGCAAAAAGCATTGACAGGGGTAATTACTCATATTCGAGATTCTTGGGATTTAGATACTATTTTCCAAACCACCGTTGTAGAGGTACGGCAATTGTTAAAAGCAGATAGGGTGGGAGTATTTTGTTTTGATCGAGATAATGATTGGGAAGGAAAATTTATCTACGAAGATATAGCCGAGGGTTGGATTTCTGCGATTGCCACGAAAGTATACGATCATTGTTTTAGTGAGGATTTTGCCCCACTCTACGCTCAGGGTCGAGTAAATGCGATCGCTGATATTTATCAGCAAGAGTTTGCAGATTGCTACATCAGTATTTTAGAACAATTCCAAGTCCGCGCCAATATAGTTGCACCCCTGCTCCAAGATGGAGAACTTTGGGGACTGCTGTGCATTCATCAATGTGGTAATCCTCGCCATTGGCAAGAATCGGAAATTGAATTTGTTAGCTTAATTGCTCAACAATTAGGAATGGCGCTGAAACAGGATGCATATGTCAAACAAGTACAAACCCAAGCGATTCAATTAGCAGAAGCCACCGAACGTGACAAAGCAATGGAAAGGCAAAAATTGTTAGCTGTAACCATTGATAAAATCCGTAAATCCCTTGATATTGACAATATTTTTAAAACTACTACCCAAGCAGTGCGGGAATTATTAGAAGTAGAACGAGTATCAATTTATCGTTTTGATGCCGACTGGAGAGGTAAATTTGTTGCTGATTCTTTTAAGGATAATTGGCAAGGAAATAGTGTTTTTCCCCAACCAATTTTAGAAACATTTGCAGACGCTGATGATGATAATTTACCGCGTCATGAAGCTTTTGTTCCTATTTCCCAGGGTGAAAAACTATGGGGATTACTAGTTGCATATCAATATTCTCGCCCCCGTTATTGGGAGGAAGAAGAAGTTAATTTATTGGCCCAAATTGGGGTGCAATTAGGTATAGCAACTCAACAAGCAGAATTATTAGCACAAACTAAAATTCAAGCTACAGAACTTGCCAAAAGTTTAGAAGATTTAAAGCAAATACAAGCCCAGTTAATTCAGGGAGAAAAAATGGCAGGCTTGGGAGAATTAATGGCTGGTGTTGCCCATGAAATTAATAATCCAGTGAATTTTATTTTTGGCAATATTGAATGTATTGGTGAATATATTACCCAATTAATTGAATTAATCCAACTATATCGCCACAATTATACTGAACCAACTGTGCCAATTGCAGAACATATTCAAGCAATTGATCTGGATTTTATTATTGAAGATTTACCAAAAACATTAGCTTCTATGAAAACTGGTTCACAACGTATTACTGATATAGTTCAATCTCTACGTAATTTCTCCCGCAAAGATGAATCAGAGTTTAAAGCAGTAGATATCCATGCAGGTTTGGATAGCACTTTATTGATTTTGAATCACAAATTACAAGATAATGGCAAGTATCCAAATATTAAAGTGGTGAAAAACTATGGCAATCTTCCATTGGTGCTATGCTATCCAGCACAATTAAATCAAGTATTTATGAATATTTTAGATAATGGAATTGATGCATTACAACAAAAGTTTCAAGAAATCAAAGGAAAATATGTAGATTCAACAGAATGTCCCATGATTCCCCTCAATATTTGGATTAAAACCCAAGTCACCGAACAAAAAATTATCATTAAAATTCGTGATAGTGGTGCGGGTATGCCTGAAGAATTATCTCAAAGAATTTTCGATCCTTTCTTCACTACAAAAGGAATTGGTCAAGGAACAGGATTAGGACTGTCTATTGCCTATCAAATTGTGGTAGAAAAACATCAAGGTGCAATTCAATGTTTATCTAAACCAGGTCAAGGTACAGAGTTTATCATTGAAATTCCTAGAAGAACTTATTGATAATAAAAGCAAATTGCGTAGTGCCAGAAAACAAAAAAATTGTTAGTTATAACCTGGTTGATAAATTTTACTCCAGATACGATCGCAGGTAATTTCAATTACTAAATCAACCGTTGTTGGTATTTTTAATAATGGTTGAATAAATAATTCGGGATGGAGAGTTCGCCAAAAATAGTTGACAAAATCCTCAATTTGAGCATCTGACATGCCTGGTTTACCTGTTGCCATCATTTGATGTTCGGCTTGTTTGCGCCAGGTTAGGGAAAGGCGATAATCCTGGGGATACAGCACTATCAAACTGTCTAATTGTTGCCACAGGGGTAGATAGTTCTGAAGTTTGGTATTCATATCCCGGGCAAAGTTTTTATCCTCTGTTGTGATAATTGGTGGGGGTGGATTATCGAATAAGGTTGGATTAATTGGCTGTACACCCACAAACCAACCTTCAAATAATACTATATCAATATTATGGACGATTTCGGGGGTAGTGCGATCGCCTGCGCCTTGATGGAGGGATTTATCAAAACGAGGAACTGCAATGTGGCTATTTCCCTGGCGAATTTGTTGCAACAGATGCAAACCCAAATCCACATCGTGGGTTCCTGGGGGCCCTCGCCAAATTAATCGGGGATCTTTTTGTTGTAAAATTAAGCGATCGCTGTAGGTTTTGTACAAGTCATCTAAGGATAAACTCAAACAGTTATATCCCAATTGATGCAGAATTATTTGCAGAACCCCGCACATTGTGGTTTTTCCTGTTCCCTGTCCCCCCAATATTCCTTGGATATAGGAATGTCCTAGTTGTTGGCGTTGGGATGCAATTTTAATTCCTAAAGGTAGCCAATAATCCCACAATACCCCTAACATTTGTTCGGGTGGTATTTGTAAATTTATTTGGCAAAATTGACTAAAATTAGGATAAATAGATTTAAACAAATCAAAGCGAGTTTTGATTACTTCCCCTACATTCTTTGGAGTAATAGCAAAGGCTTTGGCTGTGGATTTATTTGCTAAAGTTGCATCTATGGCTTGTTGCTGCCATGTTGGGTTCAATTTTGTAATGGTCAATATATTTTGTAGCCAAGTATTCATATTATACAACATATTTCATGTTTGTGAAGTACATTCACACGGGTAGTCATACCAGCCCTAATCTTAGTTTTAGTATGTTGTTTTGTACTTCATTGATATGCACAATGCTGTATTTTTCATTTGCCAGTATTATCACCCATAAACTTATGATTTATTACCAGGACTGACCGAAGAGGCAAGGGGCAGGCTTCGGCCGTGAGCTCAGCCGAACGGGGGCAGGGGGCAGGGGGAGTGTGGGGAGTGTGGGGAGTGTGGGGAGTGTGGGGAGTGTGGGGAGTGTGGGGAGTGTGGGAGGTTTAACCATCAACCATCAACTATCAACTATCAACTGAAATTCTAATCAGGAACCCAATTTCAAGGCTTCGACGTACAGACTATATATAAAACCTACTTTGAAATAGTTGAGGGATTCTACCCAGAGAATGCGTTGCTGCTGAGGGCTACGGGTGTAAATTATTTTACTACCTACTTCCGTCATAATTACTAAAATCGCAGCGATCCAAATATCAAGTCTTGCCTGCTGTCCGGCGGTAGTGGCCACTGCTGTCCCCATAAAAAAGCCAAACAAGAAACTGACGATACCTAGAGATATCCGTCGCCAAGGGTTAAGGAACCATTGTCCCATATTTCTGGCGATCGCATCAAACAGGTTGTTAAGACGAGTATTTTGCATTAACTATACTAAAACTAAGAGTGGGATGGGCATCCGGTGCCCGTCCAAATGTATGATAATTTTAATATCCTACTATTCGTCGATTAAAGCCAGAGTAACCACCATTAGTGTACCAGTATTCCCACATTCCTCCGTAAGCATCTGACCAATTATTGAGGTCAAAATGTCCACTTCCATCTGGGGTTCCAGAAATTCTATATACTTCCACAGCCCTTCCTTGACAATCCCAAATTAAGGGATAATCCGGTTCCATTTGCTCCGGTGGTGCTCCAGTGGTTTGTAAAAAATAGGCATCTTGTCCATCTTGTGTTCCGTTACCAAACACCTGAGCAATTCCGTTTTCATCAATAGCAACAAATGCCCCTTCTTCTAAACCAATTCCATACACTGGTGCTTGGTTGTGATGTTCGTGCATCACCCTAGCCATCAACCCGAAAATTCTGCCATATCTTGTTTCTGGATGATTCTTATTAGTTCTATCCAAATGGGTATCGGTAATCACATGTTTCAGGATAGGAACTTGAATGAAATCACTGTGATAAATATCCTTTGTATTGTGGTGAAAGGGGTTATCTAATATTTCTGAGCTGATTACTCCTTGATGAGCAGGTGCATAATAATATTCTCCCAAAATTGCCATCCCAGCACTAGTACCAGCAATGGGAACTCGTTTTTGATTAATTAGGTAGTTAATAGCATCTTCTACAGCCGAACCTTCCCAATAATCTTCATAGGCATTTTGGTCGCCCCCTGCTATAAATAAACCATCAGCCTCACGGATATATTCAATCACCAAGGGATTATTGGCTGCGTCTCGGCTATCAATGGAAATTTCCGCCGATGAACCCACAAAATCTCGGTAATAATCACAAACCCAATCAGCTTGACAGCCGATTCCACCAGAACGCACAACTAAATAATTTCCCCCATTTATTCTTTCTAGAAACCAGCGCGTGGCTGAGTCTTCCCCGGATTTGGCTCCTTCTGCACCACCAATTAATAAAACCCCAGGAATTGAACCCGAAGAATTACAGTTGATTCTGCCACACTCACGAATGTAGTCAAATTTATCCCGATGGGAATATCGTGACATAAGAACTATTACTTTATTTTTATCAGGACTTATATCAGATGAACCCTGGTTAATGAAAAGCTTACATAGCGGTGATTTTTACACCAAAGTTATACCAGGTTGAACAGTGATTGCTACCCTTGGATTGTCTAAAAGTCTACCCAGTGCATATTTCACAATCTAAAATCCAAAGTGGTATGAAGATGAAGCTATAGTATCTATCTTATCCAGCTTTTATCACTCTTGCCATGCAAAATAAAGACATTAAATCAATTGAATGCACTGCGTGGGTGAGACTAATTTATATAGGACTTACGCAATTGTCACAATCTATTTTTGGTGCGTGACGTTATAAGTCTTATTGCTACGTTGTGTTAGAAATATGCCATGCTCCAGGAAAGGCGCAGCTGGGACTGACAAATTAAGGCAAGCGATCGCATTAAAAAGTAGACGTTGCTCAATTGGAGTATGAATTTACACTTTTGGCTATCATCAATACTTTTAACTTTTAACTTCCCCTTCCCCATTCCCAATTCATCAGTTAAAATATCTGGACTGGCAAGCAGTAATTGATTTAATATAATTGATTGTGAGTTTTTAATAGACTGATGAAAGCCCAAGAAATAATCCGCTCCATTGAAGCGGAACATATCAAATCTGACCTACCCAACATCTATGTAGGCGATACAGTCAGAGTCGGAGTCAAAATTAAAGAAGGTAATAAATACCGCGTACAACCCTACGAAGGAGTTGTCATTGCTAAACGTAATGGTGGTATCAGCGAAACCATAACCGTGAGACGGATCTTTCAAGGCATTGGCGTAGAAAGGGTTTTTCTCCTACATTCCCCCCGCATTGACAAAATCAAAGTAGTGCGCCGTGG
Organism: Calothrix sp. MO_167.B42; assembly: GCA_030065255.1. Lineage (GTDB taxonomy): Bacteria > Cyanobacteriota > Cyanobacteriia > Cyanobacteriales > Nostocaceae > Calothrix_A. The sequence goes on from JASJCX010000206.1 coordinate 8,072, forward strand.
TAAAGTAAGACGTGCTAAACTCTATTATCTACGCGATCGCGTTGGTAAGGCCACCAGAATCAAACAAAGATTCGATCGCCCTTTGTAGGTTCTCTGGGATTTTCCCAGCTCCCTCTATACTTTAGTAAATGGGACGCAAAAGGACACAGTGGTTTTTACCCCATGCAAAAATCTCCGTTTCTTTTGAACGGAGAGTGTCAAAAATACCAAAACTGCGCTAAACTGAGGAAAGCCTAAATTAAAGAACAATATAAATTGTGCGCTCTTAGTTCAGTTGGTAGAACGCAGGTCTCCAAAACCTGATGTCGGGGGTTCAAGTCCTCCAGGGCGCGCTCTCAAGATGAATTCAGCCCGAAATAAGTACTTTACCTGTTAATATGACAGTAAATGCTTCTAATTTCGGGTTTAATTTTTTCAGCCCAGCTTTTAGTTTTAATCCTAGAAATTTGATTTGGGAGCTGTAACTTATTCAAAGTAATTAAAGTAAAAAAATAACTTGATTGAAAATGGGGGTTAAACGTGGCAAAAAAAAAAGAAGTAGAAATCCCTGAAAGCGAAAAAAGTGGGTTTAATATCATGAACTTCTTTCAGGGTTTGAAAGAAGAATTCGAGAAAGTGGTTTGGCCAAGTCGCAGACAGTTGATCAGTGAATCAGCTGCTGTGTTGCTAATGGTAACACTCTCCTCATCCGTGATATTTCTCGTAGATAAATTCTTTACTTGGGCAGCAACAAAGGTATTCTGATGGCTCCAGCAACAGACGAAGGTCGTAATTCGGCGTTGCAGTCGGAAGAGACCAAAGAAACAGCAATTAACACCTCAAAAGAAGCACGGTGGTATGCGGTGCAAGTGGCCTCCGGCTGCGAAAAACGGGTCAAAGCCACTTTAGAACAGCGTATCCAGACTTTTGATGTGGCTGACAGAATTGTGCAGGTAGAAATTCCCCACACTCCAGCAGTCAAAATCCGCAAGGATGGTAGTCGCCAGCATACGGAAGAAAAAGTTTTTCCTGGCTATGTACTGGTAAAAATGCTGATGGATGATAATTGCTGGCAGGTAGTGAGAAATACCTCCCATGTGATTAATTTTGTGGGAGCAGAACAAAAGCGCGGTACTGGTAGGGGCCGCGGACACGTAAAACCCGTACCCCTCTCCCATGCGGAGGTAGAAAGAATCTTCAAACAAACCGCCGAACAAGAACCAGTGGTCAAAATTGATATGGCTACTGGTGATAAGATAGTCGTGCTATCAGGTCCATTTAAGGACTTTGAAGGGGAGGTAATTGAAGTTAGTCCAGAACGGAGCAAACTCAAAGCCTTACTTTCGATTTTCGGACGGGATACACCAGTGGAATTAGAATTTAATCAGGTTCAAAAACAAGGCTAAAAATGGGGAAGAAAGTCGCAGCTATTATTAAGCTGGCTCTGAATGCAGGGAAAGCCAACCCAGCACCACCAGTGGGGCCCGCCTTGGGTCAACATGGTGTTAATATCATGATGTTTTGCAAGGAATACAATGCTAAAACAGCAGATAAGGCTGGCATGGTAATTCCTGTGGAAATTTCGGTTTATGAAGACCGGAGTTTTACATTTGTTCTCAAGACTCCGCCAGCATCGGTACTAATTACCAAAGCTGCGAAGATAGACAAAGGCTCTAGCGAACCTAATAAAGTTAAAGTAGGTTCAATTACTAGAGAGCAACTCAAGGAAATTGCTGAAACAAAAATGCCTGACCTCAATGCTAATGATATTGAAGCAGCCATGAAAATTATTGAAGGTACGGCCAGAAATATGGGCGTGAGCATTTCCGAATAGGAGAATTATCTTGTTTGAGTTTTTTGTGTTGGTGATTGATTTTACCAATCCAAAATAGACAACGGATAACGGATAACGGATAACGGATAATCCGTTTTTCAAAATCTAAAATCTAAAATTATATCGGGGGAGAGATTTAACCTCGCTAATTACCCCAGGAGACAAAAATGGCAAAGAAAATATCCCGCCGTTTGCAGGCGTTATTAGAGAAAGTAGAAGAACGGGATTATGAACCCTTGGAAGCCCTGACTCTACTCAAAGAAACGGCGACGGCAAAATTTCCAGAAGCTGCCGAAGCGCATATCCGTTTAGGTATTGATCCCAAATATACAGACCAGCAACTGCGAACCACAGTAGTTTTACCTAAAGGTACGGGACAGACTATTAGGGTAGCAGTAATTGCCAGGGGTGAAAAGGTAACAGAAGCCAGTAATGCTGGGGCTGATGTTGTTGGTTCGGAAGAACTGATTGGCGAAATTCAGCAAGGCAGAATGGATTTTGATAAGCTGATTGCCACTCCTGATGTGATGCCTCAGGTAGCCAAACTTGGTAAATTACTCGGTCCCCGTGGCTTAATGCCTTCTCCCAAGGGTGGAACTGTAACCACTGATTTAGTTAGTGCCATCAACGAATTTAAAGCAGGTAAATTAGAATATCGTGCCGATCGCACAGGCATTGTTCATGTTATGTTTGGTAAGGTATCCTTTACACCTGAAGATTTATTGGTAAACTTGAAGGCGTTACAGGAGTCAATTGACCGTAACCGTCCTTCCGGTGCTAAAGGGCGTTACTGGCGCACTGTTTATGTAGCTTCCACCATGGGGCCTTCTATTGCAGTCAATACCACTGCCCTACGTGATTTAAAATTGGATGAAGCTGCTTAAAAGGGTTTGATGATTTATGGGTGGCCTATAATAGGTAGGTTAACCCTTCATGTTCAAAACTCGCTCCACAATTGAATAAGTAACAAACAACCGGAGACAGCAGGTGCAATTAGCTTAATTTCCTGCCGAGGTTTTGTTGAGACTACCTAATTTTCTACCCACCCTTGTGGTGGCAAAAGTAAGGTTAAAATAACAAACTTCGCTTCATGGTAAACCCCGGTTATTAAATACCGGGGTTTGTTGCTTTTATGGTGGATATTTAAGAGCAAATAACAATTGACAACTTAATCTCACAGTTTTTGTCATACCAATTTGCAACACGATTGAGACAAGTGGAAAGTGGAAAACCTTACCTAAGAGCTTGTTTCACAATCGGTAAATCTAAAATCAAAAATCAAAAATGGTATAAGGAGGTGAGAACCAGATGGGTAGAACCCCGGAAAACAAAAAAGAGATTGTAGCGGATCTCAAAAATACTTTAAGTGAATCAACTTTAGCCTTAGTTATTGACTTCCAAGGTTTAACAGTTGCTGAAATCACTAATTTACGGGATAAGTTGCGTCCTAGTGGAACAGTTTGTAAGGTAACTAAAAACACCTTAATGGGTATTGCCGTTCAAGATGATGAGAATTGGCAACCCATGTCAGAATTTCTCCAAGGACCTTCTGCTTTTTTGCTGGTAAAAGAAGATTTCTCTTCAGCAATTAAGGCATACCAAGCCTTCCAGAAAGCCACGAAGAAAACAGAACTTCGCGGTGGCGTGATGGATGGACAAGTTCTGAAAGAAGCAGATGTCAAAGCACTAGGAGATTTGCCATCCAAAGAGCAGCTCATGGCACAAATGGCTGGAGCACTCAACGCATTGGCTACCAAGATTGCTGTGGGTATCAACGAGGTTCCCAGCTCCTTGGCTCGTGCTTTACAGGCTCATGCTGATAAAGAAAAAGGCGACGCTGAGTCTTAGTTGGGAGTTGGGAGTTAAGAGTTAAGAGTTAAGAGTTAAGAGTTAAGAGTTAAGAGTTAAGAGTTTTTAAAACAACTAACAACTAACAACTAACAACTAACAACTAACAACTAACAACTAACAACCAACAACTAACAACCAACAACTAACAACTAACAACTGTCACCTGACTCACTTTTTTGATTAAACAACTCCAAAGCTTGCCGACAAAATTGCTTTAACTTATCCCCGACTTCCAGCGAAGGTTCTGTTTC
>JASJCX010000207.1 GCA_030065255.1 Calothrix sp. MO_167.B42
GGGAACAGAAAATGTACACAAGACTTTTTCCTCAAATCAAATATGAGTCCTATATTAAGTTGCATATATCATAAATTGAGAGCGCAATTCATATGGTAAAGCGTACAGATTGTCAACTCCAATGGGTTAAGTCCAGTACTGTATCTAGTCCCCCAGAAGAACTGGATATACATTCTCGCAAGCTTTTTCAAACTATCCAAAAAACTGGATTGCCCACCTTTAAGGAAGCTGCTTCTCCAGAAGAAGAGGCAATTTGGTTGTTAGAAGTTGCGGCTGAAATTGAACATGGTTTGCTAGTGGAATATCTCTACTCTGCCTATTCAATTGAGTCAGACAATGGCAATTTTCAGCAGACTCTGACTGAAGTTGCTATTCAAGAGATGGGGCATTTAATCACAGTGCAAAATTTGCTTTTAGCAATTGGTGGCAATGTTTACTTTGAGCGTCAAGACGAAAGCCCCCAAGCTTCTCTCGATCCATTCCCATTTACACTTGAGCCGTTGAGTAAATCAGCTCTAGGAAAGTATGTCCTGGCGGAAATGCCTTTAATAGATGACTTACCGGACGAGGAACAAGCTGAGATCGAGCAAATTAGAAAGGAGCATCAATTCGATGAAATGCAAATTAATCGTGTTGGTGCCTTGTATCTGAAGCTTTACTGGTTATTTCAGAGTGGGGATGAACCAGAAGATCCATGGAAGTTACCCAAGGATATTATACCTGCCGATCAACTGGGAAAACACATTACCTCCTTAGATTCGGCGGCAGCAAGTATGGATTATCAGACGGATAGTTCTGAATGGCGAGCCTCTGTAACTGGATTACAAATTGATTTGGTGGGCAACCGAGCTGATGCCCTCAATGCAATTTACCGTATCTCTGCTCAAGGGGAAGGATTTGCTGGCCCGGTTGATTCTCATTTTGAAAGATTTCGAGAGCTTTATAGGCAGTATGATGGCGCACAACTCACCATTAGGGATGTGCCAACCGATCCATTTACCAGCAAAACACCTGATGCCAAAATTAATCAGGACAATCACGAACCCAACCGCATTAGTCATCCCGTTGCCCGAGTACTTGTGGAGTTAGCTGATGTTCGCTACGAAAAGATGCTGTTGCATTTCGCTCAGTTCTTTGCCTATAGCAAAACTGGCTCCCAAAGTAACCTCCGTCGAGATTTAATTGAATGGTCCTTGGGAGAAATGCAAAAAGGAATTAGGACATTATCCCTAGCTGTAAAGGATTTACCACGTACTCAAACAAATATACCAGGAAGCCCGACAAAGGCTGCATTGCTGTTTACTATCCCCAATGGAATATTTCCTACCAGTAATAATGAGCAATGGCAACTACTGACTCAGTTGTTAGATCAATCCCAGGATCTCAAAAGTGAACTCGATGATTTAGCAGGTGATTTCTCCATGAACCCAGGAATAGATATCAGCGTCAGTAGGGTACTGAGTGATGACGAAGATAAACGAGAAATCATCGCCGCCCAAATCACAAATGAAACAGATTCTCCCATAGCATAAAATTGTCCAAAAAGTAAGTATCATGGCAAAAATTTATAAAATTCACCCTGGTATTGGCATTGCCCGTGTTGGTGATAGTTTAGATGAATTCTTCATTGGTGCGGAAATTCCTGGGGTTAATCCTGTGGAAATTATTGGCGGTGATGAAAAACCCCTGGAGAAGTACAAAGATTCTGCGGGCCGTATTAAACGGCAAGCCGCCCGTTTCCGAGTATTCGAGTATGAAGAAGATACTGGTGGAACACTCACCCTATTGCGGGAGATTACCCTGGATGATGCTCAAATTGAATGGCAAGTTACCTTGGCAAATACCAAAGCTGGGGCGGAAAGATTTAATAGCGTTGGGCCGCGCAACCCTGGAGTTCCCATAGCTGAGTTGGAAATCAAACCAGTATTCGAGCCGATTTCTGGCTCAAACCAAACAGTCACAGCTTCATCCCCGGGATTTTTCAAAGGGAAAGAGGTTTATTTAGGGGAATTGCGAACAGATGCCCAGGGCCATCTCATGGTACTCGGAGGCAGGGGTTTATCGGCATCCGAGCCTGGTGGACAACCAATCACAGGTTTTGCTAACAATGAGTTCTGGCATGATGACGTTGCTGACGGGCCAATTGAGGCCCAAGTAACTTTTGCCAATGGAGATTCCTTCACAGCCCAAGGAGCTTGGGTGATTGTTGCACCCCCTGATTTTGCTCCCCAAATATACGGACTCACAACCCTCTATGATGTAGCTTTTCAAGCAGCAGTTGACCGGGGATGGCTTACTCCTCCGACTACACCTTCATTTCGTCATGATATTTTACCCATTATTCAACGGGGTGCCAACTTGCGCTGGGTAGATCAATGGAATTCCTTTCTCCCTATTGCCCAAGATCCCGCTATTTTAGCTAGTAAAACCGATCCGGGTGCTGAGTCCCTACGTAATGATGTGTTCAATCGATTAATTGTCATCGAAAATTTTGAGGTTCTCAATGATTTTAAATTTACAGAGGTACAAAAAGAGATTCTCAATAAATGGCACAACCTTGACTTTGTAGACGATTTCAGTGATTCTCTCCCTACCCCGAGCTTAACACCAAGCAACCTAGATCGGGCTGCCCTAGAGCAGGCAGTTGGTGGTGGATTTTATCCTGGGATTGAAGCTGGAATTGTCATGACTAACTCAGCAATTTATAGTCAGCCATTTCGCCTCACGCGATCGACATTTATAGATGGTGGTGTATCAGTGCAATTAGAAGCTGGGGCAATTACGGCGCGGATGGCAGTTCCCTGGCAAGCCGATTTCCTCAAGTGTTCTAGGGGATGGTGGCCAGCCCAACGACCGAATAGAGTTATGGTGAATCCCAACGATGGTCGGCCAAATCAGAGCTGGATACCTGGGGGTACAACACACACCCAGTTAGTGGACAGCTTTGGGCGACTGGGTTTCATTGTTCCTGATGAAAATACGGCTGGTGAAACCGTTTTTGTAGAAGATGAGCGGGACCCCACTTTTCCCCATTAGTTGGATTTTAGATTTTAGATTTTGGATTTTGGATTGGTAACTGAGCTTGTCGAAGTTTAGATTTTGAAAAACAGATAATCCATTATCCGTTGTCTATTTTAGATTTTGAAAAACAGATAATCCATTATCCGTTGTCCCGTTATCCGTTGTCTATTTTGGATTTCTCCCTTGGAGCTCATGTGTACAAACAATCGATCAAATTAATCCAAGTCTCCATCGAAACTCCCTAATCCCCAAAATTGGGGGAAAAAGTTGTCATAGATTTCCCAGAATTGGGGGATTTAGGGAGATTTAGGATTTTACGGAAATTTGAGCCAGGGTTTGAAACTTGCCATATTGCCATAATTGGTCATATTCCTCTCTCCCTCTCTCCCTCTCTCCCTCTACTCCCCTAAGGCTATGCTCGATCGCAAACATTATGATGTAGCAATTCTTGGCGGTGGGCCTGGTGGTACTTCCGCAGCAATTACCCTGGCACAAGCTGGGGTTTCCGTTGTTGTGTGCGAGCGTTCCCACTACCAAGAGAATCGTGTGGGAGAGATGTTATCCCCTGGGATTTGTCCCCTGCTCGTAGAGTTGGGACAGTGGGAGAGGTTTATCCAAGCAGGACACCTTGCTTCCCCTGGGATCATTTGCTGTTGGGGAAGCAGCCAACCCTATGAAAATGAGTTTATTTTCAACCCTTATGGTTCTGGGTGGCACATCGATCGATGTAACTTCGATCGCTCTTTGGCGTTGGCTGCCAAGGAAGCCGGTGCCATTGTTTGTTTAAACACCTTAGTAGTTGGGGTAAATTACGAAGCGGGGGGTTGGAATATCTCCATGCGCCGGGGTGGAGAATTGACAAACTTGAGAGCTGATTTTCTCATTCATGCATCAGGTAGAAGTCAATTTTCCCCAGTTTCCCCAGCAATATTCGCAACACAAAAAATGTACGTGGATAGTTTAGTGGGAGTTGCTCAGTTCTTTCACCACATCCCCAACCCAGCCATTGATGACCGGCGCACACTCATTGAAGCAACTGCACAAGGCTGGTGGTATTCAGCACAACTGCCCCGGGGAAAGGCGATCGCGGTTTTGATGACAGACCGGGATTTATTACCTGTGAAACGGAGGGATTTGCAGGCTTACTGGCAAAAAAATTTGCTCACCACTGTGTATACAAAAGAACGTGTAAATACCTGGTACCCAGTGAAGCAATTACATATTTATGATGCATGTACTGCTCGCCAAGATTATTTTTCCGGACAGCAGTGGTTAGCGGTGGGAGATGCTGCTGCTACCTACGATCCTTTGTCGGCTCAAGGAATTATGAAAGCTATTAGTAACGGGATCAGTGCTGCCCGGGCAATTATCGAATCTGGTATGAGCCATGTATGTTCATTTCCAGATTATCATGGCTCCCTGACTACCAGTTTTGCTGAGTATATGAAGGAAAGACAGTTATATTATGCCCAAGAAAGACGTTGGGAAAATAATTTTTTTTGGCAAAGAAGACAAGCTAATATTATGCACCCCTACCCAAAATCTGCAAATTATTTTATTCAACTTCATTAAAAAGATGTTCTTCTAGGAGTGGTTGGAACTTACGAAATTCTTCTGGGGATAGTAATTCTGGCTTGCCAGATTTGTCTTTTTTGGCAAAAAATAATAGAGGATCGAGGGGTGTATAAATTGCATATTCTTGGTCTTCATGATAAAAGCTAGCAAGTAATTGCAATTGTTCTGGCTCTAAATTATCCTCTTCATCTTCAATTTCTAAAGTGAAAATTTCTGACTCTTCCACAGGGGGTAACTCCCCTGTAGCTGTCAAAGCATAGGCTGTATTTTTGAGTTCTAGGTTTTGTTCTGCTAGAACCGCTTGGGCCGTACTAAAAATTTGGTCAATAGTAGCATCATCTTCAATTAAAATGGCTTCTTCTTCACCTTCATTACGCCAAGCAAAAATTTCTACTGGTGAGTCCGTAGGAAGTAATAAAAAGTATTCTTGTCCATCCACTACTAAGGAATCCTCAATGTAGCATTCAAGACTTCTTCCTTGGTCATCAGTCAAAGTGATGGCACCCAGATCGCGTTCATTTTCATCGGAAAACGGAGAGGAAAACATAACCAAAATTTACTTGCAACTGGAGAACTATAGCAATTTTACGCAATTAAATTGACTATGTAATGACAATTTATATCTTACATCGTTGTTTATTTGCTGGTATTGCTGGCTAATCAACTTCAGAATATCATGCTCCTAGAGTATCAATTCAGTAATCGAGAAGAATCATTGATTTACAGGGAATGTGGGGATGAGGAGATGAGGGGGTGAGGAGATGAGGAGTCAAGAAATTAAAACTCTTAACTGTCAACCATCAACCATCAACCATCAACTGTCAACTGTCAACTGTCAACTATCAACTGTCAACTGCAATTTTTACTATCTAGCCATTGTTGTAAAATTAAAGCCGCTGCTTTGCGATCGATTAAACCTTTATGGCGGGATGGGGAAATTTTCTGGGCGATTAACATTTGTTCTGCTTGATATGATGTTAATCGCTCGTCTACATATTCCACGGGTAATTGTAAGGCTTTAGCAAGTCTGGTAGCAAACTTTTGAGTTTGACGAGCTTGGAAACCCAATGAACCATCCATGGAGTAAGGTAAGCCAACCACTAAAGTTTGCACTTCCCGTTCTTGAACTAGGAGCTGGATTTTTTCTACATCTTGGACAAAAGATTGGCGTTCAATGGTGGTGATTCCCGTGGCGATTAAGCCCGTGCGATCGCAACCTGCAACGCCAATGCGTTTACGGCCAACATCTAAACCCAAGGCGGAAATAAATGTTGGTTGTGGATGTTGCTTGTTTGGTGCTATGGGCAAATTATCCCGATCTCTCAAACAATTACTCCTGATGCTTATTATTAATCTGCTCTGATTGAGAATCAATTTCCCCACTATTCTGGTGAGAATTCTCCCCTGAATTTATCTTATTTTCCCGGGAAAACTTGACAGGTTTTTGTATATGCTTACCTTTGCCAAGTTGCTCGGAGGATTTTGATTTATTCCGGGGAGTCCATGACATACCTCCTGGTATGGGCTTCCGGGCTGGCTGTAACCCTTGGAGCACTTCAGGCAACTGGATTCCTTCTAAGGATACCAATCTTGATTCTCTCACTTTATGCCAAACCGAACGGGACATAATTAATGTATGCTCGATGCGGCTAGCTCCTATTTGCTCTAAATACTCTTCTCCTTCTGGTTGGTAGTCGGCGGAAGCCAATTGTAATGGTTGGGTGGGAAAATTTTGAACAATGCGAGCCAGTTGAGAAATTAATTCTGGGTATAACCAGGTGTATGCTGGATGTACTGTGAGGTTAGCAACGTGGGGTTGTTGTCCTTTATGATCTAGCTTCAATTGAAAACAACCAATTGCTGCTTTGCGTTGGGGTTCAAAAATATACCCACTAATAACCTCTATTTTTGTTACCCATTGTTGAATGCTAGCTGTTAAGGAGCTAAACAAGTTGGTTTTAAAATCGTGGGTTTGGCGATCGAAAACCTGCCTCACCAGGGGGGGCATAGAAGCCGTATCTAATTGATATAGTAATTGGGCATCAGCATTGCTGATGGGCAGTAAATTGGGTAAATCTGGCTCTGAGTCGGCTAAATTTGCCAATAAACTGGGAGCAATTTCCCAATAGGTCATTTCTGCTAAACGCTGAAATCCGTTTTTGCGATATAGTGCTAAGGCATTTTTATCATTGACATTTACTTCCAGTATCCAGGTACGTGCTTCTAACAACGATTCAAAGCAGTACCGTAGTAACTGGGAACCAATTCCTTGTCGATCAATACCATTTTCCAACATCACCCGTTCTACCCGCCAAGTACTACGGGTGCGGTTAAAGGGAGAAACTTGAATTGCTCCCAACAACATCCGTCCTTGTTCTGCAACATAGGTACAGAGCCGGTACTGTAAAGGATTAGGGAACCAACTTAAAAACTTTAAGATTCCATACCAGTGGCGCAGCCGTTGCATCTGTCTGACGGCAGAACCTTCTCGTTTCTCGGTTTCGACAGCCGATGACTCTTGAGTTAGTCGTTCAATTCCATCCAGATCGCGATATTGTACTGGTCGGATGACTACGCTGAGATTTTGGGGAATTAGTGAAGTCATTTTGATTTAAGCTGCCATTCAGCCTCAAGCAATAGGGATACACAGGATTTACTTAGGTTAATATTAACGACTTTTTATTACTAAATATTATTGCCCTGGGAGGGAGATTTTCACGCATATAAAATTTAAAAAAGTAGACTTGCCGAGTACAACAGTAATTACCCAACAATATCTACTTTAATTGTAATAGATTTTTTATATCCCATCCTAGGGAATTTGCCGAGATATCTGCTTTTCAAAGTCTGCTTGGGTTTGATGGAGTAATTCTTGTCTGCTATTTTCCGGGGTTTGTTGCTTTAGTTGGGGTTGCAGGGTTGGAACCAAATTGCGGGCTTGTAATGCCATATGAAGCTGGAGGTGGGCCACGTATTCGCTAAAGTCTTCACGGTATGTATGTGTCTTTGCTGGGGGTTGTGATTCCATTACCACTGTTATCTCCTTGTATAAGTAGCTGTCACTTATTATCATTACCAAAACTTATCACGTTGTTTTATCTCTGTTCATAATTCGCAATGAACTTTAATGGTCTGATAGGAGTTGATGGTTGGTAGTTGATGGTTGATGGTTGGTTATTTTATCTCCTTAACTCCTTCACTCTTTCACTCTGGGCGGGGAAACCCCGCCCCTACTCTTTCACTCCTTCCCTCCCTCACTCCCTCACTCCTTCACTCCTTCACTCCCTCACACCATCGCCTCTTTCTTCTCCTGTGCCACATAAGGTTTCTCCTGGCCTTGGGCGAGGTACTCTGCTAGCTGGGATTCAATTTGCTCGCGGACTATTTGGCGATATTCAAAGAAATGCTCGATATGGGCACAAGTGGCTAGGTAATGCTCCGCAACCCCCGGATTACGCTTAATCATACTCAAGAGATGATGCCAAAATTTCCACCGAGTTGGACGCTTAATCCCTTGTCGCCAAATAATAATTGCCAATGCTTTGACAACTACCCACTCTGGCATTTTGAATGGAGCTTTCCAAGTGGGTGTACCCATCATCAGGAAACAACGATAGGTCCGGTCTAAATACGCTTCTAAGTCATATAAAGCACAAAATGCCTCAATATATTCCCGAGCAATATCTTCTAAGGGACGGGTGGGAATAAAGTTCATCAAAGTGGTTTGATTGATGTTACCATCCTTGCTATCCCGCAATCTACCTTCTTTGATTAGACGATGCCACAAAGCGGTATTAGGTAGTGCTTGTAACATGGCAAAGGTGGTGGAAGGGATTGCCGCTTGTTCCGCAAAACGGACAATGCGATCGCCTGCTCCTGGTTTTTCTCCATCAAAACCAATGATAAAGCCGGCCATGGGGCGCAATCCAGCTCTAATTATGGTTTCTACTGATTCCGTGAGGGAGCTGCGGGTATTTTGAAATTTCTTGGTTAATTGCAAGCTATCTTCGTCTGGGGTTTCAATTCCTAGGAAAACCGCCGCAAAACCAGACTCAACCATCAATTCCATCAATTCTGGGTCTGATGCTAAATCTACGGATGCTTCTGTATCAAAACGGAAGGGATACTGGTGTTGCGCCATCCACACTTTTAACTCTTTGAGTAACAATTTGACGTTGCGTTTGTTACCAATAAAGTTGTCATCCACCATGAACACACCCCGTCGCCATCCTAGTTCGTAGAGGTAATCTAATTCAGCTAAAAGTTGAGCTGGGGTTTTGGTGCGGGGTTTGCGTCCGTAGAGAACAATAATGTCGCAAAACTCACACTGAAAAGGACAGCCGCGAGAGAATTGCACGGACATCATGTCGTAAGCATTAAATTCCAGTAAATCAAACCGGGGTATGGGTGTGGTGGTAACATCCGGTTTTTCTGTGGCGCGGAATGTTCCTGATGTTTCACCCCTTTGGATGGCTTCGATAAACATGGGAAGGGTAATTTCCCCTTCATCGAGAATCATAAAATCCACACCAGCGGCTTTCGGTTCTTCTGGGGTGGAGGTGGGGTAAGGGCCACCAATGGCCACTAGTTTACCCCGGCGTTTGGCTTCCTTGATTTGGTCGAGCAAATCTTGCTTTTGGACAATCATTGCTGACATAATTACTATATCTGCCCATTCCCATTCTTCTTCCGTGGCTGGGCGGATATTGCGATCGACTAGTTTAAATTCCCATGACTGGGGGAGAATGGCTGCAACTGTGACTAAACCTAGGGGAGGTAATAATACTTTGCGATCGACTAGTTGTAAAATCTTTTCGTAGGACCAAAAGGTTTTGGGAAATATGGGATAAATAAGTAACGCTCGCATATTATTTTGATTCTCCTCACATTGTGCTTGGGATGTTTGTAAAGACGGGGATTTCAATATTTATATTGGTTTAACCTAGGATTCTAATGTTTTTTTAGTATTTAAGTTCTACTGAAGTAAACTGTAGCGTAAAGTTGCGATTAATTGGTTTTGTTATCTGGCGTTGCTGATTAGGGGGATGATTTTTATTTCGCGCAAAGACGCAAAGGCGCAAAGGAACAATGTTTATTCTGGGCTAAAAATCTAAATTCATCCCGCATTTATGCAACGCCTGTTGTCTCACGCGGAGGCGCAGAGGCGCAGAGAAGAAGAGGATAAGGAGTATCAGTGACTTAAGTGAGTGAATGGAGAATTGGATTTTAGGTTCCCTTTTTTGGAAAGTTGCAAAAGGAAATAAAATGCGATTGTACTTCGTGCTATTTGTACAATCGCATTTCTCAACGGAGAGGGGGGGATTCGAACCCCCGATACCGGTGAAGGTATAACGCATTTCGAGTGCGCCGCATTCAACCACTCTGCCACCTCTCCAGGTTATGTGTATTTGATGTGTAGTCAATTCATTATTTAACTTGAGAATTGACGTACTGTATTATAGCATGTTTGATTTTGTCACCCGATTTATCCAACTCCTCGCCGAAACGCCCCCTAACCCCCAAAATTGGGGGGACAAGAATTTTCATAAGTCCCCTAGATACCTTCAAAATTGGCAGGATAAGAATTTCTCAAAGTCCCCCAGAATTGGGGGATTTAGGGGGCAATAGGCTTGAACGAAGACAGATAGGACTGCAATGTTCGGCAAGCATCCTTGCGCGATCGCATTTTCAATACATATCTTCCCAGGGTAGTCCTTTGCTGGCTGGAATGAAAATTAAAGGAAAACCCAAAAAATCCTCCTCTGGACAGATGCGCTTATTTTGGGATAATCAAAAGGTGATGGAAAGCACGGAAGTGGAGGAAGTCGCAAAGATATTCATTGAGGCGAATTGCTATAATCCCCCGGTGCCAGGTATCGGATCTATCGAATATTGATTACTGGGTGGAAATAGGTACCGAAATAAATATTTACAAAACTCTGTAGCCCTTAAATGTTAAAGTTTACAAGTCTGGACGCGAGAGAAGAGACACCTCTCCTCCGCCTGCTTCGGTGGCCTCATAGAGAGAAAAAGAGAAATCGCTTGTACCCCGTAGATGGGTGACAACATCGAGAAATCGCCATTGTAAGTGAGGTAAGTGCCCTAACGGTGCTGTGGTGTTATAAGTCACACCTCTATACGCTATCCATTTCCCTTTCACTCTCCACCCTATGCGATCGCTGAACTGTTCGTAATCTTTTTTGACATTATTATAAATGCGCTTTTGCACACTAAAGCCAAAGCGCCCATCGCTATATTGTACCCAAAGTTGGTCAATTGTGTGTAGGTCTGTGCAGGGAAAGTTTTTAATGGAGTTGATATCAAGCCAGCCTTCTTCTTTTCTACCAGCAACTTTTAGCATTACAGCGAGAGTTTCCTCATCTGCTTCTTTCCATTCGCCAGCTTTGAGTAAATCTCGTAATTGCGTATAGTCTACTCCCACATCTGAACTTAAATCATCAGTTTCTTCTTCTTGTAGTCCCTGGGCTTCTTGTTGTTCAAGAGAAACAATGGCTTCTTTGTGAGTATCCTGGGGGGATGAAGTGAGTGGAACAGTTGTGGTATTTACATTTTTTCCTCCCTTACCTTTACTAAGTAGTTGAGGGGTCAAATGCTCTGGAATCCCTGCAATGCGGATGACTCTACAGCCAAGTTTATATGCAAACTCAAAATCTCTTCCAGCTCCTAGAGCACCATAAAAACCAGTAGTAAATTTAATGGCGGCTTTATCTCCTATTTCCTGGCTCATGCCGATAACATAATCAATATGTTGGGCAATGGCTTTGGCTTGAATCTCAGAATAACAAGCATTAAGTACTACACACTTTACTTGATCTGCGAATAATTCAAACAGTCCAGCTAATGCTTCTGCATCCACTAGCTTCTGTTGTCCTGTGCTATCTTCAAATGCTAAACCTGGTTCCCCTGTACCATGTCCAGAAAAATGTATAATCTGGGGTTCATAATGCAGAATAGAGCCGTGAATATGTATGTCGCGTACTGCTTCTGCCGACTCTATCTTAAATCTATCTCGTTGTCTTGCTTCCCGTAACGCCTGCTTAATTTCACGGATTTCCTCACCCAGACGTAGTAGCTGCGTACCTTTGGGATTTGCTGACAGTACCAATATTGTTTTGACTGGAGTTTCACTGGTCATTGCAAGGTTTTATTGAAATGCTATTTTAGGCTTAATATCTTCCTTAATGCCTACCATCCAGTCTAAAAGCAGAGCCTCCCTGTAACAGCTTGGGAAGAGTCCACACCATTAGCTTGATTTTTAGACACTAGGTTCATTTTGCCACACAGGTATAAGTTTTATCTAGACTTCTCTTCTTCCTCTGCGTCTTTGCGCCTCTGCGTGAGAATTCATAATCAGAAACATCCAAATTTTTCAAAAATATATCGTAGTGGGAGCATCTTGCTCCCTTGATATCAAACGCGGGCAAGATGCCCGCACTACAAATTTAAACATTTGGGATGCTCCTTTCATAATCTTAATTCAGCAACACCAAATTTCACCTATTTCTAGCCCCACTCAGTTTTCTCAGATAACTCTTATTTTCATTTC
>JASJCX010000208.1 GCA_030065255.1 Calothrix sp. MO_167.B42
CAAATGTCCAACCTGAGTGGTGTTAGAGCCATTATGAAGGATGTGATTGAAACCTTGCAAGCTAGTGCAGGGCAGGATTTAATTAATTTAAGTGCAGGTAATCCTTTAATTTTACCGGAAGTTGAACAGCTATGGCGCGATTGTACGGCACAGTTATTAGCTAGCCCTGAATATGGTGAAGTTGTATGTCGTTATGGTTCTTCTCAAGGTTACGCACCTTTGGTTGAAGCTGTTATCAAAGACTTTAATCAACGCTATGGTTTAAATTTGAACACCCGTAATGTTTTATTAACTCCTGGTAGCCAAAGCTTATATTTCTATGCTGCAAATGCTTTTGGTGGTTACAACAGCAATGGTGAACTCAAACAAATTGTTTTACCTTTAAGTCCCGAGTATACAGGTTATGGTGGTGTCTGTTTGGTTCCAGAAGCACTAATTGCTTATCAGCCTACCTTAGATATTGATACTGCATCCCACAGATTTAAATATCGCCCTGACTTTAGCAAATTAGCTATCACAGAAAATACTGGTTGTGTAATATTTTCTCGTCCCTGTAATCCTACGGGCAACGTCCTCACGGATGATGAAGTAAATAAAATAGCTTCGATGGCGTCACCACATGATGTTCCGGTATTCATCGATTCAGCATACGCACCTCCATTCCCAGCATTAAATTTTACAGATATGACACCAAAATTTGGTGAAAATATTATTCATTGCATGAGTTTATCAAAAGCTGGTTTACCTGGAGAACGGATTGGAATTGCCATTGGTGACGAACAAGTGATTCAGGTTTTGCAATCCTTCCAAACCAATATGTGCATTCATCCATCTCGCTATGGACAAGCAATTGCAGCTTATGCAATTAATTCTGGTGCTTTGGTAGAAATTAGTAATAATGTTATCCGTCCCTTTTATCAAAATAAATTTACTGTTTTAGAAAGTACCTTGGATGTAGCAATGCCACAAAATTTACCCTGGTTTTTACATCGTGGTGAAGGTGCGATTTTTGCTTGGTTGTGGTTGCAAGATTTACCAATAACAGACTGGGAATTTTATCAAAAACTTAAGCAAGTTGGAGTTATTATTGTACCAGGTAGTACTTTCTTTCCTGGTTTGAATCAAGAATGGGAACACAAGCAGCAATGTTTCCGCATCAGTCTCACGGGTAGCGATGAAGAAATTGCGATCGCAATGCAGCGATTTGCAAAAGTTGCTGAGGCTGTTTATTAGAATGGGGATTAGTATTGGCGACTAGGAACTGGGAATTAGTTTCACTGGTTGCTTTTAACTTTCTCAGCGTGTCCGCAAGACATATTTTGACTTATGTCCTACAGACACGCATTAACGCAGTGTGACGCGTTGGGCGTAAGCACAGACACTGAGCGTGTCTACAGCGTCATAACCTACGGTTATCCGCACTACGTGACACGCTTCCGCTAGGCGCTAATGACTTATGTCCTACGGACACGCTACGCTAATGAATTATGTCCTATGGACACGCTACGCTAATGAACTTTGAATTTTGAATTTTGAATTTTAAAATGGATGGTTGGCTAGAAATAGGAAAAATTGTTGCACCACAAGGTTTACAGGGGGAAATGCGGGTTTATCCAGAAACCGATTTTCCCGAACGGTTTGAAGTTCCAGGACAACGGTGGTTATTACTTCCGGGAGAAAGCGAACCCCAACCTGTGGAATTGAAAAAAGGTCGTTATTTAGAAGGAAAAAATTTATATGTAATTAAGTTAGCTGGAGTGGATTATCGCGATCGAGCAGAGGAATTACGGGGCTGCAAGTTATTGGTACCGGAAAGCGATCGCCCCCAGCTAGGAGAAAATGAATATCATGTAATGGATCTGATTGGTTTATCAGTTTTTATGCAAGAGTCTGGGGAACTAGTAGGTAAAGTTAGTGATGTAATTGCTGCAGGTAACGATTTGTTGGAGGTTGAGTTACAGGAGTCTGATAATAAGAAATCTGACAACAAGAAATCTGACAATAAGAAAAAAGAGAAAAAAACCGTTTTAATTCCGTTTGTGGAAGCGATCGCACCTGTTGTTGATTTAGAAGCTAGTCGAATTGAAATTAAACCACCACCAGGACTATTAACAATTAATGATTAATTTTGAATTGTCAATTTAAATTATTAATTTGACTAATAACTCACCGTTCGCTCATTTGAAATTGAGTTCGAAAAAAGCTGTTTGGACACACCAAACGTTAGATGCACCTGCTGTCTTTGTGGGTTCACCTGGGGGAACAGACACACCTGCGGAAAACAAACAATTTAATCAAGGTTTTACGCTGCAACAAAAATGTACTGCTCCACCTTCCGAAATGTGTTCAAAACGTGCAGATCTAATGCAAGGCGCGGAGCAAATTCATGAAAATAGAGTTTTTAGAGTAGAGGATTGTTTAGGAATAATCATTAAAAACAGGTGAAACCATTATAATATCTAGATTTTCTGTTTTTTGGCAATTTATCTTACTCTTGAATCTAAATGAAGACTACTGAAATTCAATACATAAAAAATTAAAAAAAAGTTATTTTAAGATTATTTATTCTTTCTATTATAAGATGATTAATTCATTTATATTTCAACCACAAGACATATATATTGATACCACAAGATTGAATTATTAAAACTCATTACAAATATCAATTTCTTTGATAACTAAACAAGTATTTGTGAATTGTTCGTGAGGTTAAAATCTCGTTAACATAGTAAAGCGTACAAATATTTCATGCTAAACTTCCTTTGATGTTATTAGCTTGGTGTTGGAATGTTTTTTTGAAATATTAATAATTATTTAATTATTTCGGCCAAACAATTATCCATACAAGCACTTGTTATTATTAGGGTTTGTAAATAGAGATAATCCTCAAATTGTTTGAATTTGAATCATTAGTAAATTGTCAAGCTTTATCACCAATAAAAATTGTTTATAGTTCAGAATTAACTGCTTGGTGAGCAAACAAAATTTCGGTTGTAAATTCACATGATTTAAGCATTGTTCAACTTAGTAATCAAACTACTGAGTTGAGAATTTTGAGAGAGAATATCGAGAATATATTACTTATTGAATTGAGTTGAATTTATTGAGTTGAATTTATTGAGTTTAATTTATTGAATTGAATGGAGTTTAATTTATGACTTTAGCAAGCGCTCCACAAACAAAACCGCTCACAGAAGGTGAATTACGTAAAATAAATGCCTATTGGCGCGCAGCAAATTACCTTTCTGTTGGTCAAATTTATCTTTTAGATAATCCTTTACTTAAAAAACCACTGAAGATAGAGCATGTAAAACCCAGACTCCTCGGTCATTGGGGAACTACTCCTGGTTTAAATTTTATTTACGTTCATCTCAACCGGGTTATCAAGCAAAATAACCTGGGCATGATTTATATTGCTGGTCCCGGTCATGGAGGTCCAGGACTAGTCGCTAATACATATTTAGAAGGAACTTATAGTAAGTACTATCCTAATATTTCTCAAGACGCTGAAGGGATAAAGAAACTGTTCAAGCAATTCTCTTTCCCCGGTGGTATTCCCTCCCACGTCGCACCTGAGACTCCAGGAAGTATTCATGAAGGAGGAGAACTCGGTTATGCTGTTTCCCATGCCTATGGAGCAGCATTTGATAATCCCAACCTAATTGTTGCCTGTGTGGTTGGTGACGGAGAGGCAGAAACTGGACCCTTAGCTACAAGCTGGCATTCTAACAAGTTTCTCAACCCAATTCATGATGGCGCTGTACTCCCAATTTTGCATCTAAATGGCTATAAAATTGCCAACCCGACAATATTGGCAAGAATGAGTCATGAAGAATTGCAAAGTCTGTTTATTGGTTATGGTTATAAGCCCTATTTTGTTGAGGGTTCCGATCCCGAAACCATGCATCAATTAATGGCGGCAACTTTGGATACTGTCACTCACGAAATTAGAGAGATCCAAGAAGATGCGCGCAAAAATGGTTTGGAAAAACGTCCCCAATGGCCGATGATTATTTTGCGATCGCCAAAAGGTTGGACTGGACCCAAGGAAGTTGATGGGAAAAAAACCGAAGATTATTGGCGATCACACCAAGTTCCTCTTTCCAATATGGCTGCAGAACCAGACCATGTTAAACAGCTAGAAACTTGGATGAAGAGTTATAAGCCAGAAGAACTCTTCAATGAAAATGGTAAATTAATTGCGGAGTTAGCAGAACTTGCTCCCGAAGGACATCTACGCATGGGCGATAATCTCCATGCGAATGGTGGTATATTGCTGCGGGACTTAAAAATGCCAGACTTTCGCGATTATGCTGTAGATGTTAAAGAGCCCGCTGAGATCAAAGCTGAAGCAACTCGAGTTTCTGGTAAGTTTCTGCGGGATGTGATGAAACTTAATCTAGAAAGTCGTAACTTTCGACTATTTGGACCCGATGAAACAGCATCTAATCGCCTTGCAGATGTTTTTGATGTTTCCAAGAGAACTTGGGTTGCCGAAAAACTTGATTATGATGATAACCTAGCTGCTGACGGTCGAGTAATGGAAATTCTCAGCGAACATACCTGTCAGGGTTGGCTAGAAGGATATTTGCTTACAGGTCGTCATGGATATTTTTCCTGTTACGAAGCATTTATTCACCTCATCGATTCAATGTTTAATCAACACGCCAAGTGGTTAAAAACTACCCGTGATATACCTTGGCGTAGACCGATCGCTTCTTTGAATTATTTGTTAACAAGTCACGTTTGGCGACAAGATCACAATGGTTTTTCCCATCAAGACCCCGGTTTTATCGACCACGTTGTCAATAAGAAATCTGAAATAGTCCGGGTTTATTTACCCCCTGATGCAAATTGTTTGCTATCAGTTACCGACCATTGTCTGCGTAGTCGTCATTATGTAAATGTAATTATTGCTGGGAAGCAACCATCATTACAGTACTTAGATATAGATTCTGCAATCAAACACTGTACCAAAGGGATCGGTATTTGGGAATGGGCGAGTAACGACCAGGGTGGTGAGCCCGATGTTGTGATGGCTTGTGCGGGAGATGTTCCCACCTTAGAAACTTTAGCAGCAGTAGATATTTTGCGTCAGAATTTCCCGGAACTCAAAGTTCGGGTAGTCAACATAGTAGACTTAATGACACTGCAGCCAGAAAGCGAACATCCCCATGGCTTAACTGATAAAGACTTTGATAGTTTATTTACCACCGACAAACCAATTATTTTTGCTTTCCACGGTTATCCTTGGTTAATTCACCGTTTAACTTATCGTCGTACCAATCACCATAACTTACACGTCAGGGGTTATAAAGAAGAAGGAACTACCACAACTCCATTTGATATGGTGGTAATGAATGACCTAGATCGATTTCATTTGGCAATTGATGTAATTGAAAGGGTACCCAAACTAGGTTCATCAGCAGCTTATGTCAAACAAATGTTGCAAGATAAGCTCATAGAACACAAGCATTACATTTCTGAACACGGAGTAGATATGCCAGAAATCACCGATTGGCATTGGATTTATGATGATTTTTAATTGGTAATCGGTAATGGGGTAATTGATGATTACTGATGCATGTCTGTAGGACATTGACCAATACCCCATTCACAATGCCCAATACCCCATTCGCCAATTCCTGATCCCCTGACAACTACTCGTCGAAACCCCGATCAGTCTTGTATACTTCGTTATCATCATCCTCCATCTGTTTTCTCTTAATTCAAAATGAATAACAAGTCATTTGATCGGGATTATCACCAAGTTGCACCACAAGATACCCAAGTCCCAGATTCCGGTGTTGTTCGAGTTGAAGATAACCGTACTGGTATGAGCGAACAATCCATCAAGCGTGCAATTGTTGATAACCTCCATTACGGTCAAGGTAAAGATAACTACTTTGCAACACCCTATGATTACTATATGGCAATTGCTCGTAGTATGCGCGATCGCTTAATCAAAAGGCGAATTCAAACTGCCAGAACCCATATCCAGCAAGACTCGAAAATAGTCTATTATCTCTCTGCTGAGTTTTTAATGGGTCGTTACACTGGTAACAGTTTAATTAACCTTGGTTTGTATGAGAAAGTCCGTAAAGTCTTGCGAGATTCAGGGCTAGAATTAGATGATCTCCTAGAAAGAGAACACGAACCAGGGTTAGGTAATGGTGGATTGGGTAGACTTGCTGCTTGTTATCTCGACTCCCTTGCGACCTTAGAAATACCTGCAGTGGGTTATGGTATTCGTTATGAATTTGGAATTTTTGAACAAGAGATTCGTAATGGTTGGCAAGCTGAAAAACCGGATAAATGGCTAAGTTTTGGTAATGCTTGGGAAGTTTCTTTGCCAGAATATCGAACTGAAGTCAAATTTGGCGGTCATACAGAAAGCTATACTGATACTAACGGACGTTACCAAACGAACTGGATACCAGAACATACAGTATTTGGTATCCCTTACGATACTCCCATTCCCGGTTATGGAGTAAACACAGTAAATATTCTGCGGTTATGGAAAGCTGAATCTAGCAACGAATTTGACTTAGATGCCTTCAATGCTGGAGATTATCTGGGTGCAGTCGCCAGCAAAATGTTTTCTGAGAACATTTCCAAAGTTCTTTATCCCAACGATGATACTGTCCAAGGAAAACAACTGCGGTTAGAGCAACAATACTTCTTTGTTTCCTGCTCTTTGCAAGATATTATCCGTCGTCATCTTTACCACTACAGTAAACTGGACGATCTCCATGAAAAATCAGCTATTCAACTTAACGATACCCATCCATCCATCGGAATCGCTGAATTGATGCGACTATTGATCGATGTTCATCAAATGGATTGGGATCAAGCATGGCACATTACCCAAAATTGTTTTGCTTATACCAACCATACCTTGTTACCAGAGGCATTAGAGCGTTGGTCTGTGGATTTATTTGGTCGTTTGCTCCCCCGACATTTAGAGATTATTTATGAAATCAACTTCCGGTTTTTGAGTCAGGTGAGAAAACGCTATCCCGGTGACAACGAACGTATCGCCAGACTTTCATTAATTGAAGGAGAAGGAGAGGACAAAAAAGTCCGCATGGCGAATCTAGCCTGTGTGGGTAGTCGTAAAATTAATGGTGTTGCTGCACTACACACAAAGTTACTCCAGCAAGATGTTTTGCGGGACTTTTACGAACTGACACCGGAAAAATTTATTAACAAAACCAACGGAGTCACACCACGGCGTTGGTTGCTTTTGGGTAATCCCAGACTTTCTGGTTTAATTACCGAAAAAATTGGTGAAGGTTGGATTACTAATCTTGACGAACTGAGAAAATTAGAACAATTTGTTGAGGATGCAGAGTTTAGACAAAAATGGCGGGAAATTAAACAAGCAAATAAACAAGATTTAGCTAAATACATCGAAAGCAAAAATCACATCCAAATCGATACTAATTCCTTGTTTGATGTTCAAGTCAAACGACTGCACGAGTACAAACGTCAGCTGCTTAATGTACTGCACATTATTACCCTTTACAATCGGATTAAACGCAATCCCCATGAAGATATTCTGCCCCGGACATTTATCTTTGCAGGAAAAGCAGCTCCCGGTTATTTTATCGCCAAACTGATTATCAAACTTATCAACTCAGTTGCTGCTGTTGTAAATGACGATCCCGGTTTACAGGGACGTCTAAAAGTAGCATTTTTGTCTAACTACAATGTTTCGATGAGCCAGCAAATATATGCTGCTGCCGAACTCTCAGAACAAATTTCCACAGCTGGAAAAGAAGCTTCTGGTACCGGTAACATGAAATTTGCCCTCAATGGTGCTTTAACAATTGGAACTTTAGATGGAGCAAACGTCGAAATCCGTGAAGAAGTCGGTGCAGAAAACTTCTTTTTATGTGGATTAACGACCCCAGAAGTATATGAACTCAAGCAATCGGGTTATAATCCTCAAGAATATTACCAATCAAATCCTGAATTAAAAGCAGTTATCGACCTGATTGCTTGCGGACATTTTTCCGATGGTGATTCCCAGCTTTTCCGACCATTGCTAGATTCGCTGTTATACAATGACAAATATATGCTATTCGCTGACTATCAATCCTACATCGAAACCCAGGATCGAGTTAGCCAAGCATATCGTCAACAAGATAATTGGACGCGCATGTCTATTCTGAATACAGCGCGCATGGGTAAATTTTCATCAGATCGTGCCATTCGGGAATACTGTGAAGAAATTTGGCATGTTAAGCCTGTACCTGTGGAATTAAAGGAATATAGTGTCGAAGATATGAATTTAGAGATTTCAAAGGTTCATTGGTAGTTTTTAATTGGTAATTGCTAATTGAAGCTTATTTAGGATTTGGGATATAACTTGTATATTTTTCCAATCCTTTTTGGGTGATGGGGCATATTTTTGCCTCTGCACCTTTTAGTGAGTAATGAGTAATGAGTAACAAGTAATAAGTAATGAGTAACAAGTAATAAGTAATAAGTAAGTAACAAGTAATAAGTAATAAGTAAGAATTGATCCATTACCAATCGCCAATCACTAATCCCCAGTCCCTAATCCCCAAGCCCCAAAATATGAAAGTAGCTGTTTTTAGTACTAAAACCTACGACCGTCAATTTCTTACGGATGCAAATACTGAAAGCAATCATGAGCTTGTTTTTTTCGAATCCAGACTGACCCACGATACAGCTGCTTTAGCCTCAGGATTTGAAGCTGTATGTGCATTTATCAATGACGAACTTCACGCCGAAACATTGAGAAAAATTGCATCCAAAGGAACAAAACTAGTTGCTTTGCGCTCTGCAGGTTTTAATCATGTAGATTTACATACAGCAACAGAACTGGGAATAAAAGTTGTGCGAGTTCCAGCTTATTCCCCCCAAGCAGTTGCAGAGCATGCAGTAGGATTGATATTAACCCTCAACCGCAAATATCATCGGGCTTTCAACCGAGTACGGGAATCTAATTTTTCCCTTAATGGTTTATTGGGATTCGATTTGTATGGTTCTACTGTTGGTATTGTCGGTACGGGTAAAATTGGTGTTTGTTTTGCCCAAATCATGAAGGGTTTTGGTTGTAACCTATTGGCTTACGATATCTATCAAAATCCCCTGTGTGTGGAAATGGGTGTCAAATATGTAGAATTGCCCGAATTATTGAGAAATTCAGATATTGTTTCTCTCCATTGTCCACTGACGAAAGAATCGCATCACATGATTAATACTGAGTCACTCAAAGATTTTAATCCCGGTGCAATGCTAATTAATACAAGTCGTGGTGGACTAATTGACACTAAAGCCGTAATAGATGCCCTCAAATCAGGTAGGATTGGTTATTTGGGTTTAGATGTATACGAACTAGAAGGAAGCTTATTTTTTGAGGATTTATCAGACCAAGTTATTCAAGATGATATTTTTGGACGCTTAATAAACTTTCCTAATGTGGTTATAACGGGACATCAAGCCTTTTTTACCAGAAACGCCCTACAAAATATTGCCCAAGCGACCATATCAAATATTACTGATATCGCTACTGGGCGTCCTTGTCCCAACATTATATTACCGGAGCAAGCGATCGCAGTGTAAGTCAGAACAGACTGCGCCTAAGGCGTTAACGTAAGTGGGGTCTAAGCACAGCAGAAGTCAGAATTCAAGAATTAGCAGCTACTCATTACTCATTCCCCAATCGCTAATCCCCAAAATGTTATCCAATAACTTCACTTTCAGCCCAAAATCTTAAAAGATATGAATTAAATTCGCCTTAACCAGACTGGACTGTCAAAATCTGGTCAAGAGAATATTCACAAATGAATTGGGCATAGGTCATAGGGCATAGGTCATAGGGCATAGAAACAAAGTTCATTCATTGCTCGCTTAGCACATATATTATCTGTAACAGCCCTACCCTTTAAGTAGGGATAAGCTACCATCAAGTGTCAACTTTGTGCGTTTCTGTACCCACCATGACAACAACCGTCAACACTAGAAGTTAAATATCTAGAAATCAAAATCTAGAAATCAAAATCTAGAAATCAAAATCTAGAAATCAAATATTAGGAGGTAAAACCTTGGGAAAGTTAAAAGTAGCAATTAATGGATTTGGTCGCATTGGTAGATTAGTATTCCGTGCTGGAATCAAAAATCCTGATATTGAGTTTGTCGGAATTAATGACTTAGTTCCACCAGCGAATTTAGCTTACTTGTTAAAGTACGATTCTACCCACGGCTGCTACCAGGGTACTATTGAGGCGAAAGATGATGGTATTGTCGTTGACGGTAATTTTATTCCCTGTGTGAGCGTCCGCAACCCCGCAGAATTACCTTGGGGTAAGTTAGGTGCAGATTATGTAGTAGAAGCAACAGGACTTTTTACTACTTATGATGGAGCCGCAAATCATTTACAAGCTGGGGCTAAAAGAGTTGTAATTTCTGCTCCAACCAAAGATCCAGATAAAGTCAAAACTTTACTAATGGGTGTAAACCACGAGTTGTTTGACCATAGTAAAGATACAATTGTCTCCAATGCTAGTTGTACTACCAACTGTCTAGCTCCTGTAGCTAAAGTCATCAACGATAACTTTGGTTTAGCTGAAGGATTGATGACTACAGTACATGCAATGACAGCAACTCAGCCCACTGTGGATGGACCTTCCAAAAAAGATATGCGTGGTGGTCGCGGTGCATCACAAAATATTATCCCTGCTTCTACAGGTGCTGCTAAAGCTGTAGCCTTAGTTTTACCCGAACTGAAAGGTAAATTAACTGGGATGGCATTCCGAGTTCCCACACCTGATGTTTCTGTAGTAGATTTAACATTTAAGACTACAAAACCTACAAGCTACAAAGAAATCTGCGCAGCAATGAAAGCAGCTTCGGAAAGTAATCTTAAAGGTGTTTTGGGATATACAGAAGATCCTGTAGTTTCTAATGATTTCCGAGGTGACTTACATTCTAGTATTTTTGATGCCGGTGCAGGTATTGAACTTAATTCCAACTTCTTTAAAATTGTTTCCTGGTACGACAACGAGTGGGGTTATTCAAACCGGGTAATAGACCTAATGATGTTTATGGCACAAAAGGAAGGAATTTTGTCGGGTGCAGAAGTTGCCCTAGTTTGAGATTTTCAATAATTTCAATCACTACAAGGCAGAGCTTTGAGCTAGCCTCTAAAATCTGATAACTTCCAAATTCTAACAACTAGGAGGCTCTGACTCCGAAATCTAACAACTGGGATACAGAGCCTCCAAAATCTAGCTCCCAGGTTCAGCCTGGGAAGTAGAACATCGATGCTCTGCCTCTGTTTAATAAAAGTGGTACACTGGTATTCTTACTTTCCCGTGTACTTACTTTCCTGTGTATTTACGGCGCATATGACAACAGACAACACAAAAATCAGTACAAATAAAGATATGCGTCGTGATTTTGCTAACCGTGAAGAACTAATAGCATATCTACGGGAACAATTTCCCCAAGCCGTCGAACGAGATGAAAATATAAGTAATATAAAAGGTGGTCGCCAAGCCGCCGAAAAAGCATTACAAAAAATCAAACCGAAACGCTACGAAATAACACGTAATTTTATTACTGGTGAGGTTACAAAACTTTCTCCTTATCTTCGTCATGGGGTTCTCAGCTTGCGAGAAGTACGAGATTATGCATTGGATAAGGTTGACAATGATGACGATGCGACAAAATTAATCAACGAATTTGGCTGGCGCGATTATTGGCAACGTCTTTACTTTAAATTAGGAAATGGTATTTGGGAAGATAGAGAAGAGTACAAAACCGGTTACAGTGTTGCTGAGTATGCACCAGAATTACCACAAGAAGTAAAGGAAGGTAATACAAAGCTAGCTTGCATTGACGCCTTTAGTCGGGAACTACGAGAAACCGGTTATCTGCACAATCATATGCGGATGTGGATGGCTGCATATATCGTCCATTGGCGGCGCATCCGTTGGCAAGCTGGAGCAAAATGGTTTTTGGAACACTTATTAGATGGCGATCCGGCAAGTAACAATATGTCATGGCAATGGGTTGCGAGTACCTTTAGTCATAAACCTTACTTTTTTAACCGGGAAAACTTGGAACGTTATACGGAAGGGGTTTACTGTAAGG
>JASJCX010000209.1 GCA_030065255.1 Calothrix sp. MO_167.B42
CCCCAACCCTCTCTTACCCTCTCCTTAATAAGGAGAGGGTGCCGCAGGCGGGTGAGGTTTTATAAGTATTCATCCGCACATGATATTACATATATGCGGGACGATAGGCGCGATAATCAATTTGAGGGAAAATATTATCAATGTATTCCACCTTTTCTAGCCAGCCACTGTCAATCTTGCCGATTTTAATATCTTCATACAGTTTATTAAACCGCATTAAGTGCGATCGCGTGCGTCTGACTGCATAGGGAACCATGGTTCCGGTACGCATAATAAACGCCCAGTCAGAGGATTGGGCTAAAAGTAATTCCCTGGCTGCTTGGTTGAGGGCCTTTAATTCCAAATCGTCTGCGGCTTCCCGTTGAGATAATTCAATCATGCGTTCTGCTGCTTTGTGCAGATGGGGGTAAACCCAGGTATTCGTCTCATTTAACCAATACTCATGGAAACCCTTGTAACCCCAACTAGATTGAGAGGGACGACAAACTTGTTGACTGGGATTACCACGTAAATAATCCGCCAAATGAGTCATATCATATGTACCTTGATCGTACCAAGATTTGCGGAATAAATAATCGATAAACCAAGGCCCTTCATACCACCAATGTCCAAATAATTCCGCATCGTAGGGCGACACAATAATTGGTGGACGCTGCATCACATGGTGGAGGTGTTCCACTTGGCGTTCCCGATTATACATAAAATTAGCGGCGTGGTCTGCGGATTTTTCCCTTGCCCAGTAAGGGTCGTAGAGGGCTTTGTCTGCCAATCCTAAACCGCGACCAGTAATTTTATGATACTTAATCCCCGTATTTTTACGCTGACCATTGGGCATAATATAGGGCTTAATGTATTCGTATTCCGCTTCCCAACCCAAGTCCTTATAAAACTCCCGGTATTCAGCAGCCCCAGGATAGCCCACTTCCGAGGACCATACCTGCTGGGAAGATTCATGGTCCCTACCAAAAGCCGCTACCCCTGTTTCCGTAAAAATGGGGGCGTAGGTGCCAAATCGGGGACGGGGACGGGCGTAGAGAATACCATGTCCATCGGTGAGGAAATAGCGCAAACCGGCATCGGCGAGCATTCTTTCCAAACCTTCATAATAAGCGCATTCTGGTAGCCAAATCCCCCTGGGAGCCATACCAAAAGTTTGCTCGTAGTGTTCGCAGGCTACCTTAATTTGTGCCCACACAGCCTCGGGATACATCTTCATCAGAGGCAAGTAGCCGTGGGTTGCGCCGCAGGTAATGATTTCCAGGTTATTAGTGTCTTGGAACTTCTTAAAAGCCGTCACCAAGTCCCCTTGGTAACCCTCCCACATTTTTCTAGTTTTATTAAACTCAGAAGCGTAATGCTCGGCTAAATATTTGAGATGGCCATTTTGAGCATGATGTTCAATTTCTAATTCTGCTAGTTCTTCGAGCTGGGATAAATGTTCGCTGTACCGTTCTTGCAGCAAAGGATCCCGTAGCATGGACACCAGGGGTGGTGTCATACTCATGGTGATTTTAAAGTCAACTCCGTCCCGCTTTAACCCCTCAAATACCTGTAGTAAAGGTATATAAGTTTCTGTAATTGCTTCATAAAGCCATTCTTCCTCCAGCACATAGTCACTTTCTGGGTGACGAACATAGGGTAGATGGGCGTGGAGTACGAGTGCGAGGTAGCCTATAGCCATAGTAATTCCGAGATAGTACCGTATTAAATTGAAGTTTGGGGGTTAGCCAGAAATTAACAATATTTTAAGACTTTCTGGGAATAGTAGCGGGATAGGATTAATTATTTGTGGTAACTTGTGGTTGTGAGGGAAGGGAGCTGTCTGAAAAATTCTCCTAAAATTGGCACAGAAATCCTGTTAAAAGCACGATCCAATAATGTCTTACAGCCAATTCGATATTGAGAAGGTTCGAGAGGATTTTGGGATTATTATCAGGGAGTCTGTGGGTATATTCGCTGAAACTTCTGAAGTTAATTATAGTGAATATTTACAAGAGGCATTGCGTTTTAATGCTCCCATTGCATTGGCGATTAACTCCGAAAAGTCCCGTTCGGAAATGATTATTACACCAATTTTATTAGAATTAAAGCGGTTGTATCCCCAACGAGTTAGTTTGTTTTCTGGTAAAGATTTTAACGTTGATATAGAAAAGGGTCTGAATGGTTTTTGTGACTATTTGATTAGTAATTCTCCAGAACAATTATTTATTACTTCTCCAGTAATTGCAGTGGTGGAAGCAAAAAATGAGAATATCGAAGCTGGTTTGGGACAATGTATGGCCCAAATGATAGCTGCTCAGATGTTTAACCAAAAAAAGAAAAATCCCGTTTCTCAAATATTTGGTGCTGTCACTACTGGAAGTAGCTGGAAATTTATGCGACTGGAAGAAAATATTATAGAAGTGGATTTAGAAGAGTATTTTCTCAACCAAGTTAGTAAGATTCTCGGTATTTTAAGTTTGGGGCTGAAATAGTTGCTTCAATTTAAAATTTTTTCAAAAAGGGACGGATTTCCTGGTATAATTACAGAGTAAAGTTAATTTTCAATATAATGGGGTGGTGCTTGCCGAAAAAATTTCACTCACATCCCATTATAATGAACTCTAATTATTATCCCACGATGGGGGATTAATTCATACACTTTATCTGATTAAATTTACAAAAATAAAAAAATACTCCAACAGAACGCAACTTAGTATCAGTATTTAATCAGAAGACAAGCCACCAAAAGAAATATCTCTGGCGTTATCTATTTTTACGCTGATATTGCGATCGCCTGTAATGTTATTATTCCCATTAACGCTAATACCGCGAATCTTCTCCTGTGCTTGCCCTTTCACCTCTTCCCAACCCTGTGGCGGTAAACCCTTACCCCCACGCAACAATGCCACGGGAAAGTCTTCTGTAGCAAAGTCAAAGAATGGTGTTTGTTCTTTTTTGTATTCCTGTTGGGTGGTTGCGGGAACAGTTTGACTCAGGTAATTCATTAAATGGGAAACTTTAACTACCTTATCCCCTGGTTGATTTGCTGCACCTTGCAAGGCTTCTAGGAAGTGATAAGTATAAATACTCATTGTGTCGTCACGGCGAATCCAAGATAGTTGTTCTCCCGTGGAGGAGGTGAAAACAACTCTTCCCGTACCTTGTTTTAAGTCGTCGATGATGGTTTTGGGTAAAGCTGTTTGGGTAAAACCTTTGGGTATGGGTGAGCGTTTGTTGTTTCCTGTATCGTCCTTTGATGTGGCCATTCCTTGGGCGTGACAACTATCTATTATTACTAATAATCTCTGGGCGGGGATTTCCCGTAAGGCTTGGTTAAATATTTGGGCGGGGAGTGCGGTTTCGGGGATATCTGTTCTGTCAGTTTCGTGGGGGATGAGGTAGTAATCTCCAGATTGATGTAAGAATCCATGACCGGAATAAAATACTAGTATAGTTGCTTCTGGGTCATTTTCGGCTTGTTGTTTGAGCCAGTTTAAGCTATCTAATATTGCGGATTTGGTGGCGTTTTTGTCGTGGAGGAGATGAATGTTAGCGTCGATGTAACCGCATAGGTTGGAGTCGGTGAGGAGAGTTTTTAGGGCTTGAATATCTTTAACTGTGACTGGTAGGGATAGTTTGTTTTCTTCGCATTCACCAACACCAATGAGTAAGGCGTAGTTGTGGGAGGTGGATTTGGACATGGTGGGTTTGGGGATGGGTTTGTAGTATTTGAGGTGTTTTTGGATTTTTTCGAGTGCGTCTATAGCTTGAAAAGCATTATCGCCATTATTTAATTTGATAAAATTCTTGGTATTTAAAAGTTTAATTAACCCTAGTATCGCAGCTTCAGATTTCATTTCTACCAAGGCATATGCCGCACTAGAACGCATATAGGAGTCTTCATGTTCCAGAACTTTAATTAACCCTGGTACTGCGGCTTCAGATTTGATTTCTCCCAAGGCATATACTGCAGCATAAGGCACATTAGATTCCTCATCTTCCAGAAGTTTAATTAACTCTGGTATGGCCGCTTTAGATTTGATTTTTCCCAAGGCAGATGCCGCGCTATAACGTACATTGGAGTCTTCATCTTCCAGAAGTTTAATTAACTCTGGTATTGCCGCTTTAGATTTGATTTTTCCCAATGCAGATGCCGCAAGTATACGCACACGGGAGTCTTCATCTTCCAGAAGTTTAATTAACCGTGATATTGCTGCTTTAAATTTGATTTTTCCCAAGGTAGATGCCGCAAGTCTAAGCACACGGGAGTTTTTATACATCAGAATAATTTTAATTAACGTTGATACTGAAACATCAGGCAGCAGTTTAATTAAGTTGTCTCTTGCAGCTTTAGATTTTCTTTTTTTTATTGTTTTCCATGGTACTGAAACATCAGACCGCAGTTTAATTAAGTTGCCTCTTGCAGCTTTAGATTTTCTTTTTTTTATTGTTTTCCATGCATTTTCTACACGAAAACTTGCAAAAGAGTTTTGACGTTTTATTTTATGTTCGAGAAGTTGAATTAACTTTGTTGCTGCCGCTTTAGATTTGATTCTTCCCAAGGCATATTCATAACTATAACCCATATCAGAGTCTTCATGTTCGGGAAATTGAATTAACGCTGATACTGCTGCTTCGGATTTGATTCCTCTCAAGACAGATGCCGCACTATCACGCACATTTGAGTCTTCATGTTCAAGAAGTTTAATTAACCCTGGTATTGCTGCTTCAGATTTGCTTTCTCCCAAAGCATATGCCGCACCCTCACGCACATCGGAGTCTTGATGTTCCAGAAGTGTAATTAACCTTGGTATTGCTGCTTCAGATGTGCTAATTCTTAACAACCTAACTTCCAAAAATTGCGGCAAATTTAAATCAGTAATTAACTGAACAGTTTCCTCCTGATATTTTTCCTTAACTTCCCCTGCTAACCTTGCACCTAACTGCCAATCTACCGCCAACGCCAACTTAACCAAACCCACAGCTTGAGATTGCTTATCCACCAACTGCATCATCAAAGCAACAGGTTCCGTCCACTTCAAATAATTCAAATAATCCCACTGCAATTGCTCATCACTCAGATTTGGTAACTCCAGTAATAACCTTTCCGCAGCATAATATTCTTGCAGCAGTTGATGACGAAACTCAATTTGATTGTCCGTTCCTACTTGAATTAGATGATGCTTGAGCAAATCATCTAACCATACTTCCGCATCCCTTGGTTGATGATAATCTTGCTCCTTGAGAAACTGCGTCAAAATATCCCTAGCTTGTTGCTTGGGAATTGCAACCAGAATCTCCGTTGTTGACAAAGCTAGCCCCCCTGTAGAGACGGCGTTAGCGTAGCTCCTCCCGAAGGGAGGCAATTTCGCGTCTCTACAATCTGTAGGAGAGGTTCCCCCTTGCATCATCACCCAAGCCAAATGTTGTAACAACCGCCTCCACCAACGGCGAGATTCATCTGATACGGGAATATCTTGTTTCAGTTTATTGTTGTAAATCTCCGTAAACCGACGAAATACCGAACCCAAATTAGCAGGTACTTGATTCTGGTTATCTACAAATACCGAACAAAGCATCCATAACAGCAAAGGAGTTTCTCCCAACTCCCGCAAACGCCCTGACAACTGCTTTAACATCTCTTCCCCTTGCTCGGGAAGATACCCACAAACAAACTCCCACATCTGTTCTTCTGTCAGGGGTTGCATTTGCAGCTTTTGCTCAATTCCTAAATCACCACCTACTCCCAAGTCTCGCGTGGTGAAAACCATCGGTGTGGTATTGCGGTAATCTTGACGAAACTTCTGTAAATCCCCCCGCGCTGCTTCTGATGGTAATTCGTTTACCCCATCCACAAGTAATAAAAATTGTCCATCAAACAACAGTTGTTCAATTTCGCAGTTTGACAACAGTATGTGATGGCGTTTGAGGAAGTCGCGGATTAAATCGAGGATGGAGGTTTGATAATAGCGGAGTTCTACTAAGACAGGAATAGCTGCGTTGTTCACCGAATCCGCCAAGGAATCAATTCCCTGGCTCATAGCCGAAGTCCGTTGAAACGGACTATGAGCAGGGGATTCAGTCGTCTTGAGACGACTTTCTCTGTTAGCCTGGAAATTGATTTCCAGGTGGGTTTGGGCTGACTCCAACAACAACCTTGCCAATGCTGTGGATTTACCAGAACCAGGACGACCAATCAATAATACATGACTATCAGCATATTTACGTAAGCCATCCAGAACCGTTAATCGTTCGGTTTTTTCTTCTTGTTCCTGTTTAACCTTCTCCACCATTAAGCCGAGGAGATGTGTTCGCTTTTTTTGTCCATCCCGTTGCTTTCCCACTACATCTGTGAGTGTATAAAAACTCCACCATTCAGAGTAAGTATCACAGATGGATTGCAGGTAAGGATTCCAATTCACTACTTTGATGAAGTTAAGAGTTAGGAGTTGACAGTTGACAGTTGACAGTTGACAGTTAAGAGTTAATTGTTGCTTTATCAAATATCCGTGTCATCAGCGTCATCCATTTAATCAGTGTTCAGAGACTGGCAAGGGAGTATTTACGAGAATTCACTGAAATTATCATAACCGATTTCCCCGAGCGATCGCGCCCCCTAACCCCCAAAATTGGGGGGACAAGAATTTCAAAGTCCCCCAGAATTGGGGGATTTAGGGGGCTGAATAGGCCAAAACGAAGACAAGTAAAACTTGTGTGTACACATGAGCCTTATTAAAGAGATGGAAAGATTGGTACAAAGGGTGAGGTTCAGAGCATTTCCAGTCTCGGGCACCGCGTGAGTAAGATTATTTTATAACCCCATAGATTGTTGATGTTCCCCACAGAACAATTTTTTCGATATCGCTGATAACTGATAACTGAAAAACAATGATGCGTTTAAAACTATGGCAATGGATTATATTAATAATGCCGATCGCAATTATTATCGGCTTTTTATTATTAGCAGCAGCATGGCAAATCCATGAATGGGGTATCAATTGGATTTGGGCCATATTTACCCTAATATTGGTTGGTTGGCGCTGGTTACTGGTTAAATGGACTAGCCCGGCGGTACGGAAATTAGAAACTGCGATCGCTCAAGTCAATCAAGAGTTGGCATCCCAAGCTACAAACGCCACTAGTACTTCCACTGATGATAATACTATCAATCAAGTGGAAGCAGCACTGCAAGAAATTCTCGTCACTAGTGAAAAAGATGCCTTAATTTGGGAGGATTGGCAGACCTTTTGGCAGCGATGTCAAGAGTTAGTAGGAGCGATCGCCCATATTTATCACCCAGAGGTTAAATACCCCCTGCTGAATATTTATATACCCGAGGTTTACGGATTAATTCGGGGCACGGTGGATGATATGGATCGATGGATGCAACAACTATCACCAGCCCTGAATCAAGTAACCGTAGGCCAAGCATACCAAGCATATGAAGTTTATCAACGTGTGGAACCATCAGCCCGAAAGTTTTTGCAAGCATGGAATTGGGCGCAATGGCTATTCAATCCCATAGCTGCATTAGCCAGGACAGCTAGTGAAAGTTCTAGCGAACAAGCCACCCAACAATTACTGGTAAATTTAGGTCAACTATTGCGGGAAGTCGCCTTGAGGAATTTGTGTCGTCAAGCCGTTGCTCTCTATAGTAAGGACACTTTACCAAATTTAGAGGTTGCCACAACTCCAACCCAATTACCAGAGGCGAAAACCCAAACCCTGCGAGAAATCCTCACCCAAGCCCAACCCGTGGAAGTGGTGGAGCAAAAACCCGTGGATATTCTCCTGGTGGGACGCACGGGTTCTGGTAAAAGTAGTTTAATTAACACCCTTTTTCAATCGGAACAGGCAGAGGTGGATGTATTACCAAGCACCGATGAAATTCAGAGTTATCACTGGGAAAGCCCCACAGGTGAAGCCCTCACACTTTGGGATACCCCTGGTTATGAACAAGTTAGTCGCGCAGACTTACGGGATTTGGTGTTGGACTATGCCCACAAAGCCGATTTGCTGTTATTGATTAATCCAGCTTTAGATCCAGCTTTGCAAATGGATGTGGATTTTCTACAAATTGTGACAACAGAAGTCAAGGAATTACCCGTAATTACCGCAGTTACCCAAGTCGATCGCCTGCGTCCCATGCGGGAATGGCAACCACCCTACAATTGGGAGTTTGGGGACTCTCCCAAGGAAACCAATATTCGGCAAGCGGTGGAATATCGCCTCCAAGAGTTAGAAAAATACTGTCCATTGGTATTACCCATAGTTAATAATGATACAACCATAGGTAGGGATGCTTGGGGCATAGATGCATTGTCCTTGGTATTACTAGAAACCATCGCTCCAGCTAAACAATTGCGTCTTGCTCGCTTTCTGCGGAACTTGGAGGCTCGTACCGTTGCGGCGGCCAAAATCATCGATCGCTACACTTTGCAAATGACTACCACCGAAGGACTCACCGCATTACTCAAAAGTCCCGTTCTCCAATTTATTTCCACCCAATCCACAGGTTCTCCAGCATTAGGTAATCTCCTCGCCCAGCAAATTTCTGTGGAACAACTACCCGTGGTTATTGGTAAGTTGCAAATGGCATACGAGCTATTTTCATTGTTGAATACAGAAGATAATCCGATAAAATTTGATTTACTATCAATGTGGAAAATACTGATGAAGAAATCTGGCTCTAGCAATGGTCATGCTTGGGCATTTGGTCAAAGTTTAGTGGAATACTGGACGCAAAATCTAACCGCGGAACAACTTTATCAGCGTTATGAATATTACCAGCAACAGTCAAATTAGCTATGGCCAGATCCCCGACTTCTTTAAGAAGTCGGGGATCTTAACCAACCCATTGGCAATAAATTAACTTGATACTGTAAATGTAGTTCATGACCCTTTCTCTAAGCGAATAGTCAAAAGTGGCGATCGCATCAACCTCGGCAAAGGGCACGAAATGGAATTCATCAGCGCCCCTAACCTGCACTGGCCGGACACCATTTTCAGTTTTGATCGGAAAACCCAAGTCCTCTACACCTGTGATGCCTTTGGTATGCACTATTGTAGTGATGACACCTTTGACAAGGACCTAGAAGCGATTGAAGCAGATTTTAGATTTTACTATGACTGCTTAATGGGTCCCAACTCCCGTTCTTTATTGAACGCCATGAAGAAAATGGGTGAATTGGGAGACATAAAAATCATCGCCAACGGCCATGGACCCTTACTGTATCATCACCTAGATATACTCAAAGGATGTTACCAGACCTGGAGCCAAAAACAAGCCACAAAAGAAACCACCGTTGGATTGTTTTATGTCTTTGGATATGGATATAGCGATCGCTTGGCACTATCAATTTCCCACGGGATTCAGAAAAGCGAAGTGGGTGTAGAAATCATCGACATCGCCACCGCAGATGTGCAGGAAGTCAATGAACTAGCTGGACGCTCTGCTGGTATCATTATTGGCATGCCACCATCAGACCATGTGGCAGCCCATGCGGCAATTAGTTCCTTACTCTCAGTTGTTAAGAGTAAACAATTTATCGGTTTCTTTGAATGCTATGGTGGAGATGACGAGCCAATTTCTCCCCTACGGAAGAAGTTTATCGACCACGGCATTAAAGAAGCCTTCCCCGCCATTAAGGTTAAACAAACACCCGATGAAGCTCTATTTAAAGAGCTAGAAGAGTCCGGCACAGACATGGGACAATTGGTGGTGCGCGCCCGCAACATCAAACAAATTAAATCCATTGACGTGAACCTAGAAAAAGCCCTAGGTCGTATTAGTAACGGACTATACATCATTACCACCGCCAAGGGTGAAACCAAGAGCGCCATGTTAGCATCCTGGGTAGCTCAAGCCAGTTTACAGCCCCTAGGCTTTACCGTGGCTGTGGCTAAGGATAGGGCAATTGAATCCTTCTTACAAGTAGGCGATCGCTTCGTCCTCAACGTCTTGGAAGAAGGGAACTACAAGCAATTGAAGAAACACTTCCTCAAGCGCCTCCTTCCTGGTAGCGATCGTTTTGCTGGGGTCAACACCCAAACTGCAAAAAACAACTGTCCCATTCTCACAGATGCTTTAGCATACATGGAATGTGAAGTCACCAGCACTATGGAATGTAGTGACCATTTTATCATGTATTGCAAAGTACAAGATGGTCGAGTTTCCAAACCCGAAGGACTAACCGCAGTTCGCCATCGCAAAGTCGGTAACTATTACTAAAGTTAAGAGTTAAGAGTTGATAGTTGACAGTTGACAGTTGACAGGTAGGAGTTAAGAGTTGTGAGTTGACGGTTGACAGGTAGGAGTTAAGAGTTGACAGTTGACAGTTGACAGGTAGGAGTTAAGAGTTGGGAGTTGACAGTTGACAGGTAGGAGTTAAGAGTTGACAGTTGACAGTTGACAGGTAGGAGTTAAGAGTTGGGAGTTTTAATTTCTTCCCTTCCTCACTCCCTCACTCCTTCCCTCCTTCACTCCCTCACTCCCTCACTCCCTCACTCCTTCCCTCCTTCCCTCCCTCATTCCTTCACTCCTTCCCTCCTTCCCTCCTTCACTCTTCACTCTTAACTCTTAACTCCTCACTCCTTCACTCTTCTTATATTCAGCTATTTCTAAAATAATTATGAACAATACCCATCCTCGTGACGTGCAGTATGTACCAATCGCCACCGACACATTGGTATTGAGGGCGCGCAGTTGGACCCGTTTGAGATTTGAAATCGAGTTTGCACGAGCCAAGGGTACTACCGTCAATAGTTATATCATTCAAGGCGATCGCACTGCAATTATCGATCCCACACCGGAAACTTTCGCTGAGATTTATTTAGAAGCATTGCGCCAGTGTTTGGACTGGAGCAAATTAGATTATGTAATTTTGGGTCATTTTAACCCCAACCGATTAGCGACTCTCAAAACTATTTTAGAAAGGGCACCCCAAGTTACTTTTGTATCTTCTGTCATCACTGCTTCCCATTTAAAAGAAGCTTTTTCCGAGCAGGAGTTGAAGGTATTAACCATGCGGGGTAAGGAAACCTTAGATTTAGGCCAAGGTCATATCCTCCGGTTTATTCCTACCCCCAGTCCCCGGTGGCCAGAAGGGCTGTGTACTTACGACCCTCAAACGCAAATTTTATACACAGGCAAGTTATTTGGTAGTCATGTTTGTGGGGATGAGATTTTTGACGAGCAAGGGGAAATTCTTCAGGAAGATCAGCGATACTACTTTGACTGTTTAATGGCTTCCAACGCCTCCCATGTGTTAGCAGCCTTAGAGAAAATTTCCGACCTGCAAGTCAGAATGTATGGTGTTGGTCATGGACCCTTGGTACGCTATGGTCTCATAGACCTCACCAAACTCTACGAACAATGGAGTCAAGCCCAAACCAAACGGGAAATATCCGTTGCCCTACTGTATGCCTCAGCCTATGGTAATACAGCTACCCTGGCGCAAGCGATCGCTTTTGGACTGAATAAGGGAGGAGCCGCAGTCCAATCCATCAACTGTGAATTTGCCGAACCCGATCAAATTCGGTCTGCGGTGGAAAAGGCAGATGGTTTTATCATTGGTTCCCCCACCATTGGCGGCCATGCGCCTACACCCATTCACGGGGCATTAGGCATTGTTTTATCCATAGCTGATCGCACCAAAATGGCTGGGGTATTTGGTTCCTATGGCTGGAGTGGAGAGGCCTTCGACTTAATTGAAGGTAAACTCAAAGAAGCTGGGTATAAATTGGGCTTTGAGACTTTGAAAGTTAAATTTAAACCCTCTGATGTTACCCTCAAAGAATGTGAAGAGTTGGGTACAGATTTTGTCCAAGTCCTGAAAAAAGCCAACAAAGTTAGGGTTCCTCAAACAGCAGCTACCCCTATGGAAAAAGCCGTTGGTCGCATAGTTGGTTCAGTATATGTACTGACAGCAAACCAAGGAGATGTATCCACTGGTATGTTAGGAGCCTGGGTTTCCCAAGCCACCTTTAACCCCCCAGGAATTACCATTGCCATTAGTAAAGATAGGGCAGTGGAATCCCTGTTATATTCAGGGGGTAAATTTGTCCTCAATATTCTGGCTGAGGGCAAACAGCAAGAGTACATGAAACATTTTCGCCAGTCATTTGCACCAGGAGAAGATCGCTTTG
>JASJCX010000210.1 GCA_030065255.1 Calothrix sp. MO_167.B42
CAAGCTTTACCTTTACATAAACAATGGATTGAAGAATTTGATTTAAGAAATCCGAAATATTTAGCCATGTTGGCGATTGCGATTAGTAAAAAAGACAAGAATAAGCATACAGAAATCACAGCCTTAACCCAAAGAGTTAGTTGGTGGTTCAGGAAAATTGGATTGGATTTTAAGCCCTATGATTTGCGTCATGCTTGGGCAATTCGAGCGCATATTTTGGGGATTCCCATTAAGGCTGCTGCTGATAATTTAGGGCATAGTGTGCAGGTGCATACGCAAACTTATCAGCGTTGGTTTTCATTGGATATGCGGAAGTTGGCGATTAATCAAGCGTTGAGCAAGAGGAGTGAAGTTGAGGTGATTAAGGAGGAAAATGCCAGATTGAAATTGGAGAATGAAAGATTGAAAATGGAGGTGGAAAAGTTGAGGATGGAGTTGGTTTATAGGGGGAGTTAGATTTGTTTATAAATATAGATGTGGTGCGTTGTGCTATGAAATGACATATCCTGGTTTTCATTGAAGTAATATTATGATGTCATAGGTTAGTGTATTTTCATGTTTCAAGTTAACCATAACCATGATTTAATGAAAAAATAGATAGAAAAAGGACATTAGCAATAAAATGCTAGAAAAAGTAAAACTTTGTAATTTCAAAAGCCATAAAGATACAGAATTAAATTTTGATACTTCCCGATTGCATGGACTTGTAGGTAAAAATAGTGCTGGTAAAACATCAGTTCTGCAAGCATTGCATAATTTAAGTAGACTTGCTAATTTTGATTCATCATTTTCCAGAATATTTAAGTACGACCAATCTCCTCAATTCATGACAACTAGTGGTAAAAAATATATGTCTGTTACTGCTTGTGGATTTTGGGGAAATAAAAATAGGAAATCTTGGCAAGCTTCCTATAATTTTCAGCAAAAAAACAATGATTATTGGTATCCGACAGCATCATGGAAGATGAATGAAGAAGGAAATTCTTCCGAAGCATGGGAAAGTTCTTTAAGTAACTCTCCAGATGAAATTTGTAAATCTTTAAGACATACTGTTTATCTGAAGTTAGTAGCAAGTAACCTTGCCAAAGCAGCTTATAGTGATGAAGAAACACCGAGAGTAGAGTTTGATGGTTCCTCGCTAGCACCCACTTTAGATTTTTTACGCGATGAGGCTCCAGATAAATTTGAATTAATAGAAGATAAATTGAAGAAAATTGTCCCAAATGTATGCAAAATTAGCATAAAAAGAGCAAAAGTTCCAGTAGCTCGCAAAGGTTTAATAGAAGTTAATGCTAAGTCTATTTCCTATGAAGAAACTCAGGAAATGACAGGACAAGAAGTTATATTGAATATGAATACAGGTGAGCGTATTCCAGCCCATGCAATTAGCGAAGGAACAATACTAACTTTGGGATTATTAACTGTGTTGCTGAATCCTAATCAACCTAATTTAGTTTTATTAGATGACGTGGAACAAGGACTTCACCCCAAGGCACAACGGGAATTAATGACTGTATTTAAGGAAATTATAGAAGATAATCAAAATTTACAAATTATTTTCTCCACTCACTCCCCATATATTATTGATGAACTTAGTCCTTCTCAAGTACATATATTAAATAATAGTAATTCAGGTTTTACAATCTGCAAACGCTTGGATGAGCATCCTGATGTGGAATGGGCAAAGGAAACCTTAACAACTGGTGAGTTTTGGGATGCTGAAGGAGAGGATTGGGTTGTGGAAGGAGAAGTCAGTGAATGAGTTTATTATTATAGTTGAAAGTGGTGCAGATGCCAGAACTGCTACTAAATTAGCAGAGCGTATTTTACTAGAAAAAATTGATTGGTT
The DNA here is from genome assembly GCA_030065255.1 of Calothrix sp. MO_167.B42. Classification (GTDB taxonomy): domain Bacteria; phylum Cyanobacteriota; class Cyanobacteriia; order Cyanobacteriales; family Nostocaceae; genus Calothrix_A. The sequence goes on from JASJCX010000210.1 coordinate 1,850, forward strand.
AGAGCCTGAGCTAATACAAAATATATTTCACTGGAGAGGATTAGAGGAAGGAGCAGAATATTCTTGCTGGAGGGACATTATAAAAATTATTGATGATGCAAAAAAACAACTAGGATATAAACCTACAAGATTTTTGGGTCACCATAGTAATGGTGTACCGTTCAAAGCTGATGGTGTAAGAACTATAAAGGTACTTAATTTGATCCGGTTTTTGCAAAAAACACGACAGATTAAAGCTGTTTTATTTATCCGTGATATGGACAACCAACCAGAACGTAGAGAAGGACTTGAACAAGCACGTTCTCAACATATGCAGCGAAAGCCAGAACTAGAAATTATAATTGGTACAGCTGATCCTAAACGTGAAGCATGGGCTTTAAATGGGTTTATTTCCTCTAATCAACAAGAAGAAAAAAATCTAGAAACAATCAAAACTCAACTAAGTTTCGATCCTTGCATAGAGTCACACAGACTACGTTCTACTTCAAGGAAAGAACCTGATCGAATTAGAAATCCAAAAGTAGTACTTGAACAGCTAACATATAATGATATGGAACGCGAACGTCTGTGCTGGGAAGATACGAGTCTAGAAATTTTACGTGAAAGAGGTGTTCATACTGGTTTGCAAGATTATATTTGTGAAGTTGAACAATACTTGATATCAGTTATAGAAGGATAAGTTTGTTATTACAGCAATCATCAGCCCATATAAAATCTATGACCTTACCATGAAATCTATTTTCTTTTGCTTTCACTAGAACAAATTTATGGTGCGATCGCCAGAATATAAAGTGCAATAATATATAATACACACAAAGCCGATTATTTAGTTTTGCGAGGCAGTCTTAATGGTACAGAACCCATCTAAACCTATAACATTAGACGAGTTCCTGAAACTACCAGAAACAAAACCTGCCAGTGAATACATAAACGGTAAAATTATCCAGAAGCCAATGCCACAAGGAAAACACAGCGCAATTCAAGGAGAATTCGTACCTGTTATCAACAGTATACTTAAACCTAAGTGTGCCGCGCGTGCTTTTCCTGAGTTGCGTTGTACCTTTGGTGGCCGTTCAACTGTACCTGACATTGCTGTTTTTATTTGGAGTCGAATTCCCCGTGATGAAAATGGAGAAATTGCTAATACTTTTCCTATTTTCCCAGACTGGACAATTGAAATTTTATCTCCCGATCAAAACCAAACTAAAGTAACTAAAAATATTCTGCATTGTCTAAAACATGGAACTCAAATGGGTTGGTTAATTGATCCATCCGAGCAAACTGTATTCGTCTATCGTCCCGGACAAGAAACTGAAGTGTTTGATGAGCTAGATGCACTCATCCCTGTACCATCATTTGCGAGTGAACTACAACTTACTATTAAAGATTTGTTTAGTTGGCTGCTGTAGTGAAAGTTGTTAATTGATTGTAATTGCAGGTATCGCTTGTTCATATCAAAACCATTTCACTCAAAAACAACACCATGATAAATTTCCGCCATTGGCAATTCAATCTGAACTGACTTCAAAGAAATAGATTTTTCTAAACTGTTAAAATCAGTAAGTAACCAACCTTCAGCTTGCTTGCTATAACGTTCCACAAAAGGTTCATCTTGTTCAACTAATAAATATTCTTTAAAACTCTCAATCGATCGATACATACGAAATTTACCCTGTCTGTCATAATCTGCGGTAGAAGGAGATAATACTTCAACAATCACGGTAGGATTCAAAACTTCATCAAAGCGATTATCATTTAATTGCGGTTCACCCTCAAAAACCATGACATCTGGATATACTCCCCGTCGATGTTCAGGAATCCACAACCGCAAATCACTGTTAATTGGCTCAAATTGAGTATCGCGCAACACAGAGGTAAGATAAGTCAAAATATTTCCAGTGATACGGCTGTGTTGGAGTGTCCCTCCAGCTATACCTACTATTTCTCCATCTCGATACTCACTGCGTCCTTCTGCTTTCTCTTCGATCGCACGGTATTCATCCAAACTGTAGTGACGCTCGGTGGAAATCATAGATCGTAGCCTCAGCACAACAATACTATTTTGTCACATATTTCTGTGATGCTTGCAAAGGTCACTATTCAAAGAGCGATCGCATATTTATAAAATTATTCATTCCTAATTTCAAACAAAAATGCTATTTTTAATCTAAAAAATCACTAATTTAAAAAGTTATTATATTGACAATTTTATATTTTTGTATATAAAATTAAAAGCTTAAGTTTAGACATAATCATATTTATAGGTTTCTGTTTATCAAAAACTTATGATTAATCATTATTAAAAATATCATATTTAATCTAAAAATAGTCTATTTTTATTTATTATCAAAAATATTCCCATCCATCCTACATTCGTGCTCACTTTCCAGGTTCGGAGTAATCCCAGGAGTGCATTTGGCGGAAAGGAAGACCCATCTTGTGGAAGACATACTTCTCTTTGATACCAGCAGCAACCATGTCAGGATGTCTGTGTTTAACAAACTCCTCAAATTCGTAAGCGGTTACGTCATCATAGATGATGGTCGCATTATCAATGTAGCTAGTGGTACGCTTGTAGTCATCGTTGTGAGCAAACTCATAACCAGTACCGATAACTTCGATACCCAAATCTTGGAATGCGGGAACAACGTGACGAGGACGTAGACCACCAACATACAGCATTACGGTCTTGCCTTCTAGGCGAGGACGGTACTTCTTGAGTACTTCATCCATGATTGGCTGATACTTAGCGATTACTTTCTCAGCATTTGCTTGGATCTTCTCGTCAAACTTAGAAGCAATTTCACGGAGAGATGCAGCAATCTTGTGAGGACCGAAGAAGTTAAATTCCATCCAAGGCATGCCATATGCTTCCTCCAAACTACGACAGATGTAGTTCATGGAACGGTAGCAGTGGATTAAAGTTAACTTAGCAGCAGGACCTTGTACCAACTCATTGATGGTACCATCACCAGATGGTGAGGACGTATTACTGTAGTATGACTATGTAGGCATACTTATGAAGAGCGATGATTTACGGATATGCAAGAGTTAGCAGTGCCGAACAAGCACAAGAATATGATGCACTCAACCAACAAATAGCACGGTTGAAAGGGGCGGGGGCGGCGGAAGTACTTGTGGATATCGAATCAGGTCGCTCACAAAACAGGAAAGGGTTTGGAAAGCTCTTAAAGGGCGTAGAGCGCGGGGAAATCCGGGAAGTGGTAGTGACTCGCGTTGATCGATTATCGCGTGCCGACCTTGACGTGATTCGCACCATACAGAAATTTAATGACTGCGGCGTAAAATTGCGGATTTTAGATGCACCCATTGATATATCTTCCAGTTTCGGGCGGTTTAGTGCTTCTCAAATGGCGGCGCTAAGTCATTTTGAGTCAGCCTTATTATCAGAAAGAACAAGGCACGGGATGGCATATTTCCGTAGCCAGGGAAAAGTACAAACAGCTTGCTTTGGTTTTCAGTTGGATGATAACCATAAATTAGAGCCACACCCAAAAAATTATCCAATTGGGCGAGAGATTATCAACCTGTTACTTGAGGGTTGGAGTTATGGGAAGGTCAGCAAGCATCTGGCTCAGAAGTATGGTATTAAATTCTCGCTTTCAGGCTTGAGACATTGGGTGAAGAATCCAGCTATTTGTGGTCATACCCGGTACTTTACAGAGATGGAGTATCGGCGAAACCCTAAAAATCCTAGAGAACCCGTTGTTTTGAGAGACACCCACCAGGCGATCACAACTGAGGCGCAAATCCATGAGATATTGCACGCCGCCAAGAATAAACCGCGAATTTCAACTGGGCCTCAGCGAGATTATCCACTCAAAGGTTTCTTGAAATGTGCTGTTTGTGGTGGTGGAATGTTTCGCATCATTTACAAGTGGAAATCTGGGGATGGGGAAACACATTATATTCGGTGCAACGCGGCGGCTAGAGGAAGCCATTTCTGCACCAACAAGAAAAATTCGCGGCTGGAGAATTTGAACCAGCAAGTTATTGAGCGAATTACCCACAAGTCCCAGGAAATCGTACAGCAGGTTAATACACGCACTGATTCTATCCCAGAAACGCCAGAACTAATTGAGCTGAGAAGGCAGCACGATTCATTAATCGCCCTAAGAAGCCAGAATCCAGCCATTCTAGGGGCGATTTTGGATATAAAGAACCAAATCAAAGCTGAGGTTAACCGGATGCGTGTGAGCCACCAGATCAACGACAATAGAATCAAATTAGCTGCGGTGTTTTCTGAGAAAGATTATTGGGCATCCCTAACAGAAGATGAATTGCGGCAGGCATTCAGAGCGTTTGTGCTAGAGGTGAGAGTGGATTCCACTGGCAATGTCTCAGAGGTAATCTGGGACTTTTGATTTTGACTGGGGTGGTGGCGTTCCCAGTATTCCAGGGCTGTTCTTCTGAGCATTTGAGCCACTTCTGGTGTAATCATTTTTCTTTTACCAACTTTTACCAACTTTTTTTTGCGGACTAAAACTGAACAATCTCTGTACTATTCATGCTTTTTTCGCAATCAATCAATACCCTTTCCTTATCTTTTTTTTCGCGATCAATTCCCGTCCTTTCCCCGACCTTTCGCCGTATCAAAACGCAATTTCCAGCTCCCAAGGGTGATGATTCTCTTCTGTGGGATGCCCTTCCCATTTCACAAGTACAGTGCCGTGATTCGGCTTCACCACCTCGCCCTTGGTCACTGAGGCAGGGATGCGATCGCACGATTTCTAGCTGGCTAGTTGGCGGTTGAATGTTACTTCCATACCAGGGGCGAAATCTTCTGGTTGGGGTGCGCTGTCAGTTGACTCACCCTCAGATGAATGAGGCACTGAGGGGTTGGTTTGTATTGAGTCATTATTCATACCTATTTTTCCCTTTTTAATGGGTTGAGAGTGGTTTTCAAAATTAGCCAGGTTTTTTACTTTTTTATCCATTGGTTCATTAGTTAAACCATCTGAACCGTTGGATAGCTCATTGGGTGAATAAACCTCCTTTACCTCGGGTTTTACCTCAATCTCCACCCCAGTTGGGCTATTTTCCACCCCAGTTGCACCGCAATTACCACCCCAATCTTTCTTGCTATGCAAGGGTTCCACCCCACCCACCCCAGTTTCGGAGGTTAGTTCCTTCCTATGGTGAGAAAAAGTGTTATTTTTTTCGTTCTGCCCCTCATTTTGAACCCCATTTTGGTCTTGAGAACCCATTGAAAAAAAAGTATTTTCTTTTTCATACTTGACCTTGGATGATAGGTCAGAAATCCGTTGCCAGTACGTCTGGGGTCAAGATTGAGGGGGAGTCGCGATCGCAACTTGGTACAGAAACGGTTACAGAGGTTCAGGGGTTCGCAATACAGTCAACCAATACTAGAGGGAAAGTAAAATATTATGCCATTCACAAATTCAGGGGATGCGGGAACTACAGCGCCCCCACGGGACAGAAAAGCGCCTGCATCTAGCAGAAAACCCAGAAAAGAACCACTTTTTGTCACAATGCTGGTCTGGGTAATTACTGCGATTATTGGTGCATTTATTTTTGCCAATATCAAGCCCTACGAGATTATCGCTGCTAATTTCTTATCAGGAATCAGCTATCAAAGCTTAGGTGATGTTGTATTCTCTATCCCTTTTCTGGGAGGCATTATCAAACTACTCCTAAGGTTAGCTAATTTCAGCTTGGGCACGCTTTTCTGGGCATTTGTCCAAATGTTAGAGCTGTTACCATTAGTACTTTTTGGTCACGGTAATTTCTTGGATAACAATATTTCCCGCAGTGGTGGTCAGCGTTACGGAGCAAATAGTAACGACTCTTGGGAGGTAAAAGTCGCCAAATATATTGGTAACAGTTTATCTACTGAAGTTTTACGCTTTTTGATACTGCTTGGTATTTCAGTTTACGTGGCTGACTTCTTTCTTTGTCTCATGGTATTCCCCCCAGTTCAAGGAGGTAATACCGCAGACTTACTGATGGTTATGCAAACCGGACAATTTACCAAAATTGACTGGGGCAATATCGGGAAGGCGATCGCATCTTTGGGGAGTTCGCCAGCTTTAACGGCCGCTCTGATATCGTGGGCTAATCTGGTGAAAAGCTGCCCGTCAGTCGAATCAATTGTGAAACATGCTGACTGTGTTGGGTTTAGTCCCTCAATCCAACCTACTCCAAGCGTGTGGATGCTTGAATATCCATTTCATCAAGGGGTTCTTCAATGGCGTTGCGTATCCAATTTACGTCAAACTTATCCTGGGTGTTGGCTTGGACTTCAATTTTGATAGTCATCCCCTCTGCTTTATCTGATAATGTCTGTAAGACTTCAAACAATTGGAATATTTTTGATTTATCAGTAACGGAAGTTAATTTGTAGTAACGCGCAGGTTGTTTACCATTAACAATATCAGTTAAAATTGTGCGTTCGATGGTACTTGTTTCTGATTTATATTCAACGATTTTTTTCTCTTCTGGGACTATCTCAACTGTTTTTGGTGTGGTGTCATCAAAGCCAGCCGGACTATCACCTCCGTTGTTAGTATTATTGGTGTTATCTTTCTCCTCATTTGAGATTGTTTCTACTTCATTTTCAGATGCTAAAGTCCGTAACTTATTAACTAAACTGGGAGCTAAAAGATAACCTGCTAAATCTAATTCATCCGCAGGAATTACTTTTTCAAAGCTGATTAACTTGGGATTATCTACTACTGGGGTTTCATTACTGATAGTCATTGCAGGGACATAACCTATTAACCCTTGTTCAATGGCTTTGAGAATTGCTTTTTTAATCCCCTCTACCCCTAACATTTTGGGGAAATTAGGGAAGCGGAAAAAGTAACTAACTAATTCTTCTCCGGTGATATATTCTGTTGCGGGATTTTCTAAACCAGATAACCTGACTAATTTAGCAGCCGTGATAGATTCAAAAACGTAATTTTTTAAAGCATCTAATACCCGTTCTTGGAGATTTTGACTGGTGTTGAGTTGGGATTGTAAATCAACAGTTTCTAACCGTACTGGTTTGTCGCCGCTAGTGTCTGGTAAGGGCAATAAAATATAGTCATACAGACGACGGACGGCTGCAACTATTTCACTTGTGGCATCCTTAGCTTTGCTATTCAGTTCATTTAATTCTTCTAATTCTTCTGCTGAAGGCTTTTTCTTGTTTTTCTTGTCAATTAATCCAGATATGGCTAAAGCTGTCCTTGCTCCCTTCCGTGCCTTATCCAATTGTGCTTTATTAGGAACTACAAAGGCAATTGCATTTTTAAATTCCCGTTTATCATTACCACGGTTTTCTAACCATTTTAAAGCATCTGTGAGGACTATATCTTTACTTTTTTCTGCCCAACTCGGTTCTAGATAAACAATCATAAATTGGTTGACTTTATCAGGAATTGCCGCAGCATCTCTAGCCCAAACTACCTTGCCGCGCTGAATTGGTAAGGTTTTATTTAATTCCTCTTGAATTTTCTGTAAGACTTCATCGCTACTAATTTTACTTTCTTCATCGGCAATTAATTTGTTTAAATTCGCTTTAGTTTCAAAGCGATATCGTTGAGCAACATAGTGTAAATGAAGTAATTCTTCCCGCAAGTCACTTAATGCGGCGGTAATTGTGGTTCTGTCTAATCCTGGTGTCAGACAAGCAGAGGTAATTTCTTGTTCCATGACACCTCTATCTTCTCCACCCCTAGCACCGAAGGAATACATTAAAATGGCAGAAGCCAGACGAGTTCCTACTTTTAAATGGGATAATGCCGGAGCATCCGCAGCAATGCGATTATCTACTATTTTGACTTTCGCTTTCCTACCAGTTAAGTCAGCATTTAAGACTGAATTATAGGCTTCTCTTGCCCCAACTTGGGAAAAGAAAGCATTTTTGACAGTATCATTATCAAAGGGAATATTCCCCGGACTAATTAACCAGGAATTGTCTTTTGCTTGCCATAAAGCATAGGTTGTAGCAGCCAGAAATTGTAATGCGCCACGGGTACGTTGATAACTAGGGAGAGTTCCCCAGCGATAATACATTAAATCAATTAAGTCTGGATGGAAGGGATAACTGGATAAAATTCTTTCTGACAATAAATTGGCTTGTTGGTTTACTTCTTGTTTTTCTCTATTAGTATCAGCGTCAGGTTCCCGGAATCTGCGGAATAAATCAGCTTGTTGTCTGGCTACTTCTTGAATAATTGCTGTGTCACCAATATTAGTAAATAACCTTCTCTGGACTACTTGCATGACTTCATCGCCAGAAACAGGTTCTTTTTTGGCATCAATGCGACTGACTAATTTATCTAAAGCACTGAGTAAACCTTCATTGCCAAAAGATTCCGCTACACTTGCTTGTAGGGAGTAAACTAAAACAGTTTTGGGTAATTCTCTGACAACTTCTGTTAGTTTTTGGATAAAGGTAAGAATTTGGCGACCAAAGGTAGAATCTCCTATTTGTACCGCCATTGCACTTTCTATAAATACCAGCAATTCATCGATGAGGATGAGGTTAGGTTTATCCCCAAGTATCTTACGCCAAACATCATTACCAGGGGCAATTTTTTGTTTATCTTCTATTTCTAATAAGGAGTAAGCTTCATGTCCACCTAATTGCCATGCTAAATAACCCCAAGGGGTAAAAATCGCTGGACTACCAGCAATGTCCATTGCTTTGACTACACCCGCATCAAAGCCAATAAAATGAGCAACGTGGACATCACCGGGGTTTGGTAATTCATCTAATTGGGGAATCCCTTGTAATGCACTGCGATTTTTGGTGATGTGATAAAGACTGATGAGGGAGTGGGTTTTACCTCCACCAAAGGGGGTACGCAGTTGTAAGACTCTATCCCCTGCGTCTCCCCGTAAACCTTTGAGGACATCTGTTAAAAGTTTTTTCAGGGCTGTGGTGAGGTAGGTAGCATGGAAAAAATTCCGCGCATCTCGGTAAACCGGAGGACATTTCGGATCTTGACGTACTACCAAACTCAAACTGGCTGCGTATGTAGCATTATCTAAATTCCCACTGAGGATATCAGGGTGGGGTGTAACTACTTGTGTCCAGGGTTTGAGTTGGTAAGCACTGCTCATGGGATTTTAGATTTTCAGGTGGAGGTTGTTTCTATTATGACCTTTACCTACTTAGATTGACTAACCCCCTAGCCGATTTGCTTCCAGTGCATCAATATCCGCTTTAGCACGTAACCAAGCTGCGTATTGCCAGTTGGGATGACGTTCAGTATTACCAATATAAATTAAGGTTGAATCAGTTGTGGGTTTAATCGGATCGCTGATTCTTTCTATCATCATTTGCTTGGTAAATTTCAAGCAAATTACACCCGTGGGATAACCTGTGGAGATTTCACACATCCACCCTTTATAGTTTTGCTCTTGTTGTATGACTACAGTTTGGTAAAGTAGGTCTGTGTTGCTATTAGTCATTTGTTATTTCCGGTTGCATCTGTACTTTTAAGCATTTGAGGAAATTACTAACTGACTCAGACGTTTTAAAATCTTCAGAACATCATACAATTCATTATCAGGATTGCGTAGTTCAAAGATTTTAGAAGTAGCATACTGCGGGTTTTCCCCTTTGACTAATTTAATGAATATAAAACTTCCTCCAGTAGTAATCATGCCAAAACTAGGCTTATCTGGGTAAGGATTAGCTAACATATAAGCTAGAATTTGAGCTAGCCCAGCTTCGATAGAAAAAGCTGCCTGTTTGGATTCAATTACCATGACCCAGAATTGGTCTTTTAAAACCAAGGCATCTAAACTACCCTTGATGACAATATTTTCATCTACTGCGGAAATTTCTACAGATTTTTCCGATTTGACATAAAACGGAGATAAATAAAAGTCCCCAATAAATAAAAGTGGGTCTAATACTGACATTTTGACAACGTTTTCCAGCAGAGGTGGATACCTTAGTAAATTAAAATATCCTGCCTGAACTTTGTCTAATTGTTGTTTTTCTATTTCGGTAATTTCCAGTAAATTATCCTGCCATTCTCGAAAAAATTGTCTATCCCGGATTAACTGTAGTCCAAATAGAGTTTCTAATTCTAGTAATGTGACATCTTTTGCTTGTATTGCTTGCACCATAACTACTAGAGAAATTATCAATATATGCTTATTATATGGTGATATCACGTCCGCTTGATTACTTATGATATTGCCATCTATGCAAAAATCACCAAAACTCTTCTCCCCCCTGCGCCCGTTCGGACTTCGGCGTGAGCTCAGACGTTCGGCGAAGCTCAG
>JASJCX010000211.1 GCA_030065255.1 Calothrix sp. MO_167.B42
TGACCGAAAAAGAAAGGGATACAAGCCCCCGGATTTATCCGTGGAAAACAACAAAGGATTTTATCATTATTCCAAGCCCCTGGCTTTAGACATGGGGTCAATCTAAAATCCAAAATCTGAAATCCAAAATTGAATGACCTTCCTTTTCGCCAAAATCAAAATTGACTGGAGCTAACGCTAATCTACGTCATTTCAGTTATCAGTTATCAGTTATCAGTTATCAGTTACCCCATCGATAAATCGAGGGGCTTGAAATAAGGAATTATTGTGAAAGAGTGCTGACGCATCGCGGCACAATTATTTCTAATTTTTCCACAAATAAATTTGGGGGCTTGTATCCTTTTCTTTTTTGGTCAAAATACGTATATTTATATTTGCTTTATCTTCCCATCATTAAAGCTTGATATTAACTTCACAACAGATTACATAAAATTTATAAAATAGCCAAATTAGCAGTATTAATATTACTGAGACAGGGCTAATACGGGTATTGTTATTGACTAAATTACAGTTGTACCATTAATGGGATTGAGATTGCAATAAATCCATCAACATCACTCGACTATTAGTGTTCGGTCATATCAAGGGGATTTTTTACATCTCCTGTGCATATTTAGAATTTTACTTGGCAATAGAAAAATAGTAAAGAAAATTTTTTAGAGGTAAAATCATGCAACTGTTCAAGAAAATACTACTCCTGGCTCCATGTTTAGCTATTTCCATGGTGACAATTTCACCTAGTAAAGCAGCCACCCTAGCTAGCTCACAGGGAGACTTTTTGTTTTCAGGGTTTAGTCAAAATCCTTTAACAGTCTCCACTGATGTTGAAAGTGATGTTACTGCTACAGCGATTTCTGAAGATGCCCAATTATTTACACAAGCGAATGCAGAGGCGGATTTTATCATCAATCCTGCCTTCGCATCTAATTCTTCCTCCGGTTTCGCTGAAGGTGAACTGGGAGATTACTTAGGTACAGCGGAAAGTGAAGCCACAGTTCAAGGGGTTTTTGAGATAGAAGCAGATACTAATTTCAGTTTTGACTTTCTGGGAGATTTAGCTCTGGCAACATCCATCGACAATCCGTCCACCGAAAGTGCAAGGGCAAGTGGAGATATCTATTTTGCACTAATAGATACCAGTAATAATCAGACTCTAGACTTCTTTACCCTTGAAGGAAACGTAACTACAGTCGGGGATAATGATTTTATTGCCTATGAAAAAAGTGAAAATGTCTTTTTAGATGATGATGCAACTACCTCTGATTTCGACTTCGGAGAAAATCAAGAATTTGCCGAAGCCGATGTTTTCGGTTCTTATGATCGCTATTTTGCAACTGACACTACATTAGCTTTGGTAGAAGTTAAGCGAAATAAGGTGGAAATTTCAGCAGTTTCGGTGCCTGAGCCTTCAGCCAGCCCAGCCTTATTTATAGCTACCTTAACTTTATTTAGCTGCTGTGGTCTAATGGTTAAATCTAAATCAAATCAGCCAATTAAGTACGTGGAATAGCTACAAAATGTCCGATATGCCACTTAACTCCAGGGTAAGCTGCTGCCAAAGCCATAGTTTGATAACCCATAGAGCTGATTAAATTTTCTAAGGCTTTGCTCTTTTGCTCAAAGTATTCTTGGTTACCATCATCAACTTCATAAATGATAGTTGGTTTGTATGTGATGATGGTTTGCTTCATCCCCTTAAAAGCATCAATCTCTGCCCCTTCCACATCTATTTTTACCAAGGTAGGTGGTTTGAGGGTTTTTTGTGCCACCAAATCATCAATGGAAGTCAAATTGACATTCATTGCTCCTTTAAAATCTACTGGGGTGCCAGCACTAGCAAGCATGGCTCCCCCTGAATGTCTAGCTAGCAAAAGTCTTCCTTTTCCCGTATGAACCGAAACAGCTGTTTCTAACACAGTTGTATGGGAAAAATTATTGAGCTGAAGATTGTGGCGAATCCTCTGGACATTCTCGGGAACTGGCTCAAAGCCGTAGACATATCCAGAATTACCCACCAGATGGGCTGCGAGAACTGTAAAAAAGCCAATATTGGCACCAATGTCGTAGAAGACATCCCCAGGTTTTAAATAGTGAGCTAATGCCTCCTGTAGTGGCAGCTCATAGGTTCCTTTAGCGAAATCAGCATTAGAATTGTCTGGGGCAAACTTGAGTCCGGCACCTACTCCCTGGTTAATTGTGATTGTTTTATATTCGACTTTGTTGCTTTTTTGTCTATTAAAATTGGGAGTTGATGGTGATTTCTGATTTAACCATTGGACTAACTCCGCAGATAAAATCAAAGCACCCTTTGTCAGAGACTTAATCATGATTTTGACTCCTCAAGCCTTAGCTACAAAGTTTTCAAGTATACTGCCGGTATCATTTCCCCACTCCCAGTTGGCGACAATTCCCACTCGATTAATTGCTAACTTGGCTGCATCGGGATAAACATCGGTCAAAGCACGATAGAGAACGGGTTCATTGTTGACGTAAATCATGTAATTCATGCCGTCAAAAATCATACGTAGTTTGTGGGCCACTCCCCACCTAACGCCATCACCCACATTCGTCCACACTGCATCATAAATTTCTTCAAAGCCGTTGAGGTAGAAAAAGGAAGATATGGAGGCACCTCCATAGCAATCATCCAACCAGTTATTGACGGTTATGTAATTATCCTCATCCTGCCAAAATATCAATCCACTCCGACCTTTTTCCCTTTGCCCGCGACTATTACCGGGGGGTGTAATTGTTACCTCTAGCTCCGCAAAATTAGGGTTATCCCAGGGGAGGGTGTAAGCAGTACGACCAGGATTAGGATATTTACGGCTAGCTTGAATTTTAACACTATTATTTCCCGTTAAGGCGATCGCTCCCATTCCCATTTCCCTACGCCAAGGTTTTTCGCCAATGCTGGTAATGGTGCCTGCTAAATCCTGGACTGGAGCAGTAAAGTTGTCGGCAATAACTACTTGTGTGCCCTTGACTTCCCAGGGAGAACCAAGGTCGAGTTCTGGGGGAATGGGAACACTAGGAGCATGGGCTTCCAAGGCTTGGAAATAAAGGTTGCTATTGGCTTGTGTGGCTGCAATACCAATGCCTGTTTGTGTATGCAAACGGGAGTCAATAAAGCGTTTATTAAATACTAATTTACCGTTGAGATACAGGCTAAAGCTGTTACCTTCATCCAATATCTGTAAGGAGTTAATCCCATTTGGCTGCAAAAACCATAAATTACTCACAGCCAAAGTTTCCCACTGACCATTTTCTCGCATTTGTAACCGACAGCGATCGCTCGATGCTTGAAAACTCCAATAGTTGTTCCCATCTCCAACCCGCCACAACAAACTCACATCACTGGCTTGACTGGGGGTTTCCACAACTAGGTGAATTAATCCAGAAGTACTGCCACAATCCAAGATTGCCAGGCTGTTTTCTGACTTAGCAATGGTTCCTTTGGGGGTTCGTGTGTAACATCCCTCACACACCTGCCATTTACCACCCCGTTGAGCTGCCACACCATTGATATCGCCATTACCTATTAAGCTATCTGCTGCTTGAGCCGTACCGTACCAAGTGGTAAGTGTGGGAACCTCAGCTACCTGAGCGCCGTACACCCTAGTATCAATGCGAAATCCAATTTGTCCGAGTACACTTTGATAAAAGCCAGCATAAACTTGGGGATCGTCATTAAAGGCATCAATGGCAATGGGACGCATATTGGGGTAAGTACCTAAACCACAGGCGTTAGGTACTGAAGCTGCATAATAAGCTGCTCCCCTTTCCCGCAGCACCACAATGTAATAAGTTTGCAGATTTTTCAAACCCTTAAAAGCCGAGAGCATATTCTCACCCACACGAGCCCAGAGTTCACCATTTTCTGCACCCGTGGCATGAATAATAAAGCCATTCCCTTCTGAAAGAGGATTCTCTGGTACTTCCCGGGGGAACCAACCAATCCCCAAATTTTCATCCAAGTTAGGTACGTGAAAATACGGAGCAAATTCCGGAGCTGTGCGTATCCACCCCAATATTTGCCTGAATGTCCAACGCTTCTGGGGACTTTTTAACCAACGCCACAAACGTTCTAAGGGTTTTTCAATCTCGCTACCAATTAACCAGCGATGAAGTCTTTGTTTAATGGGTTCAATTGTTTCCGCTTGGGAAGTATTGTGACAATTTACCAAAAATACAGCAAAAGCAAGTCCATTGGTGCGGGTGTAAGGCCCATAGGCAACTCCCTGTCTCCCCCAACCTGCCGTCACCATTGGTTGTATGCGTAATGCCCCATTGTCAATGGCAATTAATTTTTCTACATCTACACCTTTGCGTTGTATACCACTAGGGCTTTGACTACCAATAGTTTTACCAGCAGATTTATTGTCAGTATAGTTATCTGTAATATCTTGATTTATAACACGAGGTAGATCCTTTTTTTTTACTGGTTCAATTAACATTTATATACCCCTAATTTTATATTGACAAAATAATTCATAATTTTGCAAAAAACACTCTAAAAACTCACCTTGTGAAACTCTTTGCAGAGTCCACCAATGGGGATGGGGAATTAGTTCGCTAAACTGGGATTTATGTTCATTTAAGGCGGCTTGTTTACGTTCTAAAACATCCCCAATGTATACAGAAGTTCTAAATTCTTTTTGCAGGTTTAATTCCGGTATTAAGTTACTTTTGAAAAATGATAAGAGATTTTTCTCTTTACTTGTTCCTTGTGTCCAGGGCCAGTGATTCCAGAACCAAATTGGATATTCATAAATTGTGGCTGAAAATTCACATTTTTTCAATGCAGCGATGACAATATGATTGGTAACATTATGGTCTGGTGGACCATCTTCGCCATAGGGAATAAATATTTCTTGAGGTAGGAAGTCAATAATAATATTTGATACCCTTTGAATTGTCGGCATAATATTATTACTTAATTTGCCATCTTTCACTTCCAGAAATATGACATCCCATGGTTCAACTCCCAGTTTTTTAGCTGCTGCGAGGGCCTCTTCCCTGCGTATGGCTTTAAGTTCCTGGGAATCAATTAGACTATGGGAGCTAGAGCCATCGGTCATAAAAACAATTTTTAAATCTGCCCCGGCTTGTTTTTTACGGATAATTGTACCCCCGCAACCAAGGGTTTCATCATCTTGGTGGGGTGCAAAGATAATTGCCGAGCCTTCCAGTTGTTTGGAATCTAATTCAATATGCCTAAAATTAACTAGGGAGCGATATAAACGACGTAGTGAAGATTTTAAGAGACTTTTGTTCATAACTCAATCATTTATCAAATAACTTTGGGTTTTTAGACTTTTTGAAACAGATAATTACAAAAAAAGGCAGGAGGCTCCAGGGTAGGGGGCAGAAGGTAAGAGGTATTAATTAAAAATGCGCGTTCTGAGTTTAAAGCTCAGTAAAAATCAATAATTATACACCAGGCTGCTTGCACTGCTAAGTATAAAACGTCATTATTTCAATCTCACTTTTTTAAGGGTGAGAAACATTAACAAATACGCGTCAAAATCTTGATATCGACCTATTAAGGAGAGGAATATCCGTAAGGACAAGGTGAGGTTTTCGGTGAGGATATTGTCAGTTTAAACCAAGGATTTTTCATAGGTTTTAGCAGTTGATACCTCTAACTGTGTTCTTGTTACTTCCTTATTGAACAAACTTTCATATTGGCAAAGTAAATCATCAGCTATCTTTTCAAAGGAGAAAAGTTCCACTGCTGTTTCACATCCAGCTTGCGCCATGGATTTTCTTTGTTGTTCATCTGCAAGGAGTTGGATAATTGCCTCAGCTAAGGCATCTGCATCGCTGCGTTTTACCAATATTCCTGTCTTTCCATCCTCAACCAACTCCGGAAAAGCACCAGCTTGGGTAGCAACCACCGGAACTCCTGCAACCATAGCTTCAGCAATAGGCATGCCAAAGGCTTCTTGGCAAATTGAAGGAAAAATAAAAATGTCTGCTTGACGAAAATAATCAGTTAACCCAGAAGGAGGAATTGGCCCAGTTAAGGAAACAGCTTTAGTATGTTTTTCTTGACCATTTATTTGAGAAATAGTCTTTTTGAGATAATTCATCCAACTATTATCTTTATGAAACGGAGCTAAATCTGCAACTAAAGGATCGTCAGTCACTCCTACCAGATATTCGTAGGGTATAACTCCCACCGGACCAACAATAGTAAGTTTAGTTTGTGGATATTGTGCCCGGACTTTTTTAAAAGCTTCTAATAATATATGGGAACCTTTCTCTGGACAAACTCTGCCCACAAAAAGTAACTTTTTACCCTGATTTTGGTGAGCATGGTTTACAGAGGTATCAAGAAAACGTTCAAAATTAACGCCGTTATATACTGTTTGACAGCGTGACGCAAATTGAGGAAAACGTTGGCGAATTTGTTCGCTAATATATTCACTGGGACTAATGATTAAATCGGCGTGACTGAGCCGTTTGCTTAAAGCTTTACGGTCAAGTTGCTTTAACCATTCACAATGCATATGTAAGACGACTTTTTTCTGGGGATTTAAAGCTTTGATAACTGGAACAAATTGAGATAAATTATGAATATGAACAATATCACACTCCCTTTTTCTCAAATCATTAGCGACTTGTAAAATAAATCCCAGATAATATAATTGCGAAGCAAATAAAGGTTGTTTGGTACTCTCAAATATGGGAAATTTTTCCAGATTTTTGAGTAATGATTTATCAGTTTTTATAGAAATATACCGGTAAGTCACCCCTTCATGAACTACTTCTTGAGAACTTTCTCCCGGTGTGTAGACAGTAATATCGCAATCCTTGGCTAAAAGACGCACTAATTCATAGGTTAAAATTCCAATGGAATCTAAAGGATTGGGAAAAGATGTCATCACAAAGGGCTGACAAATAAATGCTACTTTTAATTTTTTGTTAGTATCTTTATTTTGTAATTTATAAACTTGATGCAGCTGTTTAGAGGCCAGCTTTTGATGTATTGACCCATCATTAGAGCCAAGTGAAAGTACTTTTTGATAGCAAGCGATTGCTTCTGATAAATTCCCTGCTAATTCTAAAGCCACTCCCAAATTATAATGGGCGATCGCTAAATCTGGCCAGAGAGTGATCGCTTGACGGTAGTAAGCAATAGCAGTTTTCACATCACCTGCTTTTTTCTGCTTCACTCCCAAATCGTTGTTCAACCCTGCATAGTGTGCTTGCTTTTCTGGTGGGAGTTGTCCCTGGGTATAAAGTGCATTCGCCAAATTTACATCAGCTTCAGTAAAATTGGGTTGAAGTTCCAGGGCTTTTTCATAAGCAGCGATGGCTTCTGACCATTTTTCTTGTAGTTGTAAAGTATAACCAAGGTTGTTATAAACCGCCCCTAACTTCGGATTTAAAGCTAAAGTTTTCTGGTACGCTTGGATTGCTTCGGGTAGTTTACCTTGCACTTGCCGCAAATTACCCAGACTAAACCAAGCTTTTACAGATCGGGGCTGGACTCGAAGAATTAGAGCTAATAACCTTTCTGCTTGCTTGTACTCCCCTTTTTGCTGTACCAACATACTTAAACCATGTAATGCATCCGGTTGAGTCGGCTGTTGTTTAAGTACTTTACGATACAGTTGTTCTGCTTGCAGTAGACGATTACCTTGATGATGCCCAACGGCAAGTTGTAGCATTTCAGAGAGGGTTGCCATGCTCAAATCCCTTGTTGATAGATATATTTTTGACTTTAAATCTTGATTATTCGCATTGAGTTGATTTCATTGCTAGGAAATCCACTGATGCTAGAGTAATTACTGATTGCTCACGGCATAATTCTTATCAGTAGTTTGGTGTAATTTTGGCATTCCGTGACTCAGATCGGGTTTTTCTTCCTTTGCTTTGTATGGAAAAACATCCTCAACCAGTATGCCTTCTTTTACTAAACCCGCCAGTAGAGGTAAAATCTGGGTGTCTAAGTCGCATTCTGGTAGCCAATAGGTGACATCTCTGATTGTGAAAGCTGACTGGCTAAACACGTTTTTCACAAGAATATCTACCACTGCGGGTGGCAAGTCTTTGAATTTCAGTTGCTTTTTAGGAGTTTGCAACAGGTAACCAGTCTCGCCAACCCTTTCTATTTTTACTTTTTGAAACTTGTTTTGTCTTAAGAGGGTATCAAGTCCTTGCTCAAAGAAACCAAATCCAGCTTGATTAGGTAGGGAAATTTCTGGACCACGAACTACAGTCTTTGCTTGAGACACAGCAAATTGATGGGCAAGGTTTTCCTTCTCTCTATCTAGCACAGTTATGAAAGAGTCAAATAAACGCTCCGTGTATGATTCAAGATCATCAGTATTTCCATGGGGCATCAAGGGTAAATTTTGTCGCCAGGCTTCTTCCTTTTGGAGATTTTTTTGCACAACTTCTAATAACCACTTGAGGGCATCTCGCCCCGTAAAACAACGGATACCAAGGGTTAAATGTAATGAAGGTTCTTCCCTAGCGATCGCATAATGCCAATGACCCCGAGGAATATAAAGTAAATCCCCCGGTTTAAGAATACAATTAATATAAGGTTTTCCTTCTGGTGGTTTGTGATGGTCTGATTTTTCATCCCTATAAGGGTATTTAAAAGTATCCTCGAAAACAAACCACTCCTTTTGCCCATCAATTTGCATAATAAAAACTTCGTGGGCATCATAATGAATTGGAAATGCTTGGTGAGAAGGCCAAGAACAGTAAATGTTGGCATGAATAGCACTATGACCGATTTCTTCCTGCATTGCCCAGGTGAAGTCAGCTAGGGCTGGAAAATGGCTATGGACATGGTCGATGGCTAAACTTGCCCCTTCTTTGCATCGCTTCCCCCATTCTCTGGGTTCGCAAGGAGGCAAAACCTCACCATCTTTCACGAAACGTAATTCAGGTTTGTGATAATTGAGCAAATCATTCAGATCCTGCCAGGAAAACAAATCTTGAAACTTATCGGGGTGCTCACTAGGAATAACTATCCCTTGTTTTGTCCAGTTTTCACATAAGAAGCGATCTAGGGAGTAAGGCTGTAAAATTTTTTTTAAATTTTTCATCATAATATATCGAGAATTAATCAGGTTTTTAGAGTGAAAACACCAAGGTAATTGCACCCCAAAAACCTTTGTTTCTGATTTCATCAATTAAGGATAAGCAAAGTAAAAATTCTTCAGAGTTTCTTCACTGTTGCTATCATTTGCAGATTTAGAAATCAGCTTCGAGGCGATCGCATTTCGCAGGGGAGCTGCTTCTTCTGTAGCCAGCCAGGTGAATAATTTTCCTACAGTTTCAGCAGAACTATCGATTTTCAAAGCTGCTTGGATTAAACGAAATGCACCAGCTAGATTATCTACTTTCAGGGGAATGGCCACTTCCGATAGACATCTATGAGAATAAATGTGACGTGATTTTGCTGTAATCTCGGCACAATATTCCTCAGGAAGATAACTCTCGGAAATTTCGATGCCCATGCGATAATATTCTCCTTGTGCCCCAGCTAAGAAAACTTCACTGGACATATTGTGAGAATGCTGACGGTAACGAGCCAGAATTTCTGGTTCACACCACCAATCGTAGAAAGAAGCAATACGTTTGTAGATTTCCCAATCAGGAGTATAAAGATTAACAAGATCGTAAGCTCCTAACCGTTCGTGAGCTGCTCGACGAATTAAGGTGGCACAGGGATTTAAAGGGTTAGAAACACCAATCCGTTGTAGCCAATTTTGATTGATACCCTTGTTCATCCCTTGGTGTTTTTGGATAAAAACTACCTTTCTTTTCTCATTAATATTTTCATATCCAGTAAAAGCAGCTCCCACAGAATCAGGACATCCTGCTAAACTTGACTTGAGCCGGGAATAATAACCAGGAAGTACATATTCATCCTCTGGCATTAAGTGAATCCACTCACCACGACTGAGGGCGATTCCCCGATTAAAGTTGCGTCGCGGCCCAATATTTTCTGAATTTAAATAGTAATGAACTATACCACCACCAATGGCATTCACCAAGTCGTATAAAGGTGGCTCGCTGGCATTATCCATCACCAGAATTTCCATTTCCTCTTCCCCTTGCCACTGAGCCAATACACTGGCAAGACATTCCAGCATATAATCTTTACGGTTATATAGGGGAATAATTACGGAAAAGA
This sequence comes from Calothrix sp. MO_167.B42, assembly GCA_030065255.1. Lineage (GTDB taxonomy): Bacteria > Cyanobacteriota > Cyanobacteriia > Cyanobacteriales > Nostocaceae > Calothrix_A. The sequence continues at coordinate 10,166 of JASJCX010000211.1, forward strand.
AAGGTCGCTTTTGTTCGCTGGCTGGTACGGGAGGAATTGCTGGAAACTGATAATTGCCAACGGTAACTTCCCCTAGTTCTAGCTGTGGTGAAGCATATTCTTCGGGAACAAACTCAGAAACTGGTTTACTTTCTATGGCTGCGGCATAGTGAGGATTAATTAACTTTAAACCTTGTCGATATGCAGCAGCAGCTTCGTTTAATCGTTGTTGTGTTTGATAAATCAGTCCCAAACACATATAAGCTTCCCCATAGTTGGGGTTGATTTGCAAAGCTGTTTGCAAGCAATCTATTCCTGCTTCTAATTTCCCTTGTGCTTGTAATGCCACCCCTAGGTGATAATGAGCTTCAGCAAAATCCGGTTGCAAGTTAATTGCTTGACGATAGCAAGTGATGGCATTTTGTAAATCTCCTGCTTGCTCCCGAGCAACCCCCAATTTATGATTTAGTTGTGCATAGTAGAGTTGTTTGTCTGGGGATAGTTTTCCTTGGGTATTGAGGGTATTGCCCAAGTTCACATCCGCTTCGGTACAATTAGGCTCAAGTTCCAAAGCCTTTTGATAGGAAACAATTGCCTCGTCCAATTTCCCTTGCTCTTGCAAGGCATAACCAAGGTTATTGTAGAGTGGCGCTATATCTGGTTTCAGGGCAATAGCTTGCTGATAAGCTGATTGGGCTTTTGTCAACTCACCTTGAGTTTGATGTAAATTGCCTAAACTGAACCAAGCCTTAAGTAAATCCGGTTGTACTGACAAGGCATTACCAAGTAACTCTTCTGCTATCTGGGGTTTCCCGCATTGCTGTGCCAACACACCTAATCCATATAATGCCTCTGGATTTTCGGGCTGGTGTTTGAGAACCTGACGATAACTCTGTTCTGCTTGGTTCAACCGATTAGCTCGATGATATTTAACTGCAAGTTGGAGGATTTGAGAATTTGTTTTCATTTTTCGGGAGTATAATGATGCGCCCTAGAAATTAATTTTTTTTAGCAAAAAAATAAAGTAGTTTTGATTAATTTTATGAGGGTGGAGCTGAATAACTATAAAACATTGATAAATCAATGCGTTTAGGCTATTTGGGTAAAGGGCATGCAAGGGAATCAGGATTATTAGATTGAAAATTCTTGCATCTGTAATTTTTGATGATAATAAAGAGATCCAAACTATCCCCTATCCCCGTTCGGCTGAGCTCACGGCCGAAGCCTGTCTCCACCAAAATACTTTTTGTTGCAAGCCCTAATTAGTACGGAAATTTACCAAAAAAGATTTCCGTACTAATATTTTTATTTTTTAACTATTAAACTCGAAATTAACACTTTGACCACCAAAACTAAATTGTTCAAAGTTTACAATATTTAACGATTCGCCATTCAATTCCAATGTCACTTCATTGTTTCTTTGGCTGCCTAATATTATATTTCCACCCATACTTTCAAACTCTTCTAATGACAAGCCGAACTCGAATGTATCATTACCTTTACCACCATTGACTGTCCCATTGCCACCAAAACCATCAACCTTTACTGTATCTTTACCTGCACCCATCTTGATGTGAACATCACCACCAAGATTAGAGGTTTTGATCTGGTCGCCTCCACTTCCGGTAAGAATATCCCCACCAATAATGCCGTAAGATTCGCTTCCGGTAGCGTAAGCTGTTATTTTGTCAGCTCCATCCCCAGTACGAATCTTGCCATTGCTGTTGTCAATAGCGATCGCTTTGTCTATACCATTGGCAGTAGCTGTGATTGTATCTGCCCCCTTGCCGAGGCTAATGTAGCCATAGGAGTTATCGATAGCGATTGCCTCATCTTCAACTTGAGCAATTGCATCGACAACTCCTAGGGCTAAAGCTTCATTCTCGGGAGTGGCAGCACCGACAATAGAAACCTCTGCTTCTACACGGGTAGCAGAAAAAGAAGTAGCTGTTGCAAGAATACTGTCTCCACCTCGACCTGTTGTGATTTTGCCGTATTTGTTGTTAATGCCTGTAGCAACAACTTCTGCTTTGGCTAAACTTGCAGTGTATCCTACTGCAACAGCTTGGAGACCTTCAGACATAGGCTCCTGAGCAACAGCAGTGGCTATGGCCAACACATCTAGACTTGCTGTGGCTTCAGCTGTTACA
>JASJCX010000212.1 GCA_030065255.1 Calothrix sp. MO_167.B42
GAAACGACGCATAAGCCCTAACGGGCACGCTCCGCGAACACAAGGTCTTTGGGATTGCTTCCCTACTCTGCGAGAACGCTTTCAGCGAACGGTCGCAATGACGGTTATTTAAACGGACATGATATGAGGGGATGAGGTGATGAGGGAAGGAGTTAAAACCCTCAACTATCAACTGTCAACTCTTAACTCTTAACTCCGAACTATCAACTGTCAACTATCAACTATCAACTCCTTTATGACAACTAATATAGCCATTGCAGAAAACATCACTACCCTTCGTCAGGTTGAAGAGAAACTAGGATTAAAGCTTAGTGACGAGCACCAATTTTTTACCGAATGGATGACAGATTTACCTCTACTGAGTGAAGCAGAAAAAATAAGATTAGAACAAGTTAGACAAAATTATCTTTATCAAATATCCGATGGAAGTCTTTTGGAAGAAACTATAAAAATGGTGGTGCTTTCACCGTTACTTGAACTTGCAGGTTTCTATCAATCACCTTATAGGTTTAAAACTGAGGTACCTGTTGAAATTGAAGTATTAGGAGGTAAAGAAGAAATTTTACGAGGAAGGATAGATGCTTTAGTATTACAAGGTAAATTGTGGATTGTACTAATAGAATCGAAAAAGACAACCTTTGACTTGGAATTAGCAATTCCCCAGACACTAGCTTATATGGCGGCTCATCCAAAACCAGAACAACCTCTTTACGGTATGGTAACCAATGGTAGCAGCCATTTGTTTGTCAAAACTTTGGGTAAACAGTATGGTGTTTCCGATTTATTTTCAACTAGATCCCAATATCGAAATAATTTAAACGAAGTTCTCAAAATTCTCAAATATTTAGGAAGAATCATTACAGCATCATAAAACAAATTTTTGATGTCCCAACCTTTAATTTAACTAAATTCTTCATTCTAAATTCGCTTATTCACCTTGACAAGCCCCTGACTTTAGGAATAGGGTCAATTCTCAAATCTAAAATCGTTCGACTGAGCTCACGACGAAGTCTAAAATCTAAAATTGATTTGACTCAAAATTAGAATCTTTCTTAACCTTTATTTATCCTAAATTTTACATAAATAAGTGTGTGTTGAAATTATGATTACATAACTGTTTTGCACAACTAAAGGTTAAGAACAGGTTATTTATTTCCTCTTAACAAAGTTTGTTAAGCTGTAAAAACTGGTTTTGAAGAGTGTGAAGAGAGTTTATGCACTGTTTACTATCTGGGCCTCTGACTGTTGAAAAAATAACAGTTAAAATTGCGGATTTACCAGCATCCTTGGTGGGGACTAAGGTAGTGCAATTATCGGATTTACACTATGATGGTTTGCGACTTTCAGAAAAGATGTTGGCAGATGCGATCGCTATTAGTAATGAAGCGGAACCGGATATAGTTGTTTTAACTGGGGATTATGTCACTGATGACCCATCACCCATTAATCAGTTAGTTTTAAGGTTAAAATATTTACAAAGTCGTGCTGGTGTATATGCGGTACTTGGCAATCATGATATTGAGCGTAGTCATTCTCGATGGGAAGTGACTAATGCTTTTACTAGGATTGGTATTGAAGTTCTCTGGAATCAAATTGCTTACCCTTTAGGAAGGGGATTCCCCCTGGTGGGATTAGCTGATTATTGGTCAAGGGAATTTAATCCTGTAGCAGTGATGAACCAATTAGACCCGACAATACCCCGTCTAGTGTTATCCCATAACCCTGATACGGCAGCTATTTTACAAAAATGGCGAGTTGATTTACAGTTGTCGGGTCATACCCACGGTGGTCAAATTGTTTTCCCTGGGATTGGTCCTGGGGTTATTTATTACAGAAAAATACTCAGTACAATTCCCAAAAAAATGCGGCGACGTTTACCTTGTTTAAGTCAGGAGTGTATCAAAGTTGTCAAAAACTGGCAGTGGTCCCAAGGTTTACATCAGGTGCACAAAAATCTTCTCTACGTCAATCGTGGTTTGGGTACTTTTCCCCCAGGACGTTTATTTTGTCCTCCAGAAGTTACTTTGATTACTTTAATTTAAGTTTTTCAGTTGACAGTTGATAGTTGATAGTTGACCAATTAATTCATAATGCCTCTTACAGAGGAGCTGCGCTCTAAGGGTTTGCGTAAGCAGCGTGTCCGTAAGGACTCAGCGGGAGCCGTAGGCTTTACGTAATTAATGGTGCAAGCCCCTAAAATAATTCATAATTATTAATTATCAATTACGAATTATTCTGACATTTTTTGGGTAAAACAATACAATCCAAAATCTAAAATCTAGAATCCAAAATTGTTTTACTCATCCATCACCGTGATGCCATCGCCAAATTCTTGGTTGTAACCTTCCTCACCATGCTCACAAATATCTAAGCCTTGAACCTCTGCATTGCCTTTGGCACGTAGGCCAATTGTGGCATCAATTGCCTTTAAAATCAGAAATGTGCCTAAACCAGCGATGGCATAGGCAATAATAATCGCAGCCAGTTCCACAAATAATTCCCCAAAGTTGCCATACAGTAACCCATTCTTCCCTGCTGAGTTAACCGCAGTGGTAGCAAATATACCAGTTAAAATCGCCCCTACCGTCCCCCCAACCCCATGAATGGGATAGGTATCTAAAGCATCATCAATTTGGACTTTATGCTTATAACTGATGGCATAGAAACAGACAAAGGCAGTAATACTACCAATTAAAATTGCTGCAATGGGTGTGACAAATCCTGCTGCGGGGGTAATCCCGACTAATCCAGCGACTCCCCCCGTGGCCGCACCAACGGCAGTGGGTTTACCACGCAAAACCTTTTCTACAATTAACCAGGTTAATACTCCTGCGGCAGCACTGGTATTAGTTGTGACAAAGGCAATGGCAGCTACACCATTAGCACCCAAGGCGCTACCACCATTAAACCCAAACCAACCAAACCACAATAATCCCCCACCCAACAAAATTAACGGGACGTTGTGAGGGGGATTCAAATGGTGAGGATAGTTTTTTCTCGGCCCTAAAACATAGGCTGCGACTAAGGCAGAAACCCCAGAACTAATATGGATTACCGTACCCCCAGCAAAGTCCAGAGCGCCAATACCCCCAGTTAATCCCAGAAAACCACCAGTCCCCCACACCATATGTGCTAGGGGGGTATAAATAAAAGTAGACCACAATAAAACAAATAAACTATATGCCGTGAAACTCATCCGTTCGGCGATGGCACCAGAAATTAATGCTGGGGTAATGATGGCAAACATTCCCTGGAAAACCATGAATGCCTGGTGGGGTATGGTAGGTGCATATTCGCTAGGCCTTACCCCCACCCCATTTAATCCCAACCATTGCAAACCACCAATTAACGGGTTTCCTGGGGCAAAAGCCAGGCTGTAACCCCATAAAACCCAAGTTACCCCCACAATCCCCATCACCACAAAACTCATCATCAGGGTATTGAGGACATTACGCGATCGCACAAATCCACCGTAGAAAAAAGCCAAGCCTGGTGTCATTAACAACACCAATGCGGTGGAAAATAACATGAATGCCGTATCACCCTGATTAATAGCGGTGAAATTCACGGGTGTCTGAGCAACAGCACTATCTATAAATAAACCACCGAAAAGTATGACAATCGCTCCCACGAGCACAATTTTCTTTAACACTTGTATGTGTCTCTCTGCATTTTTGAACTTCTTTGTGTGAGGTAAATATTTTTTTGATGTTTACCGCTTCTTTTCTCGGTTAATTTAGGAAAATTTTAAATAAATTTATTCTGTGATTGTAGTGGGCAGAAAATTATCAATGGGTTATTTCTCAACTTTTGATATTATCGGTTTTGCGATCGCTGATACTTTTCCACAAAAAAATAGAGACGCTCAAATTCAACGCCTCTATGCAGATTCAATATAAAACTAAACCTCACCCCGCCTAATGGCACCCCTCTCCTTAATAAGGAGAGGGGCTGGGGGTGAGGTTTTACATTTAATTTGACCCAGTTTTAACTACATATTTCACTACATAGTGGGAACATCTCCAGGTTCCGATGAAATATCATCACCATGACCTGATTCCATAAATCCACTGGAATTAGTCTCCTTGAGGAAACCACTGTAAGCTTCCATACCATGTTCCCCAATATCTAAACCTTCCAACTCTTCTTGTCGGGAAACCCGAATACCCAAAGTGGATTTGAGTATTAACCAAACTACGCTGCTAAAGACGACGGTAAACACGCCAACGGCCACAATACCAACTATCTGCAACCACAATTGCCCAAAACCGCCACCAAATAATAAACCTTGGGTCGGACCTGCACCATCACCATACCAAGAATAAGTCGTGGGACCAACTGCAAATAAACCCACTGCTAAGGTTCCCCAAATACCACATACTAAGTGGACTGAGGTGGCACCGACTGGATCGTCAATACCCATTTTCTCAATTGTAGTTACAGAGAAAACTACGATCACCCCAGCGATTAAGCCAATAATTACAGCACTGACAAAATTAACGTAGGCACAAGGTGCTGTAATTCCCACTAAACCAGCCAAAATACCATTGATGATCATTGATAAGTCTGGCTTACCAAGATATGCCCAAGCGGTAAAAGTAGCCGCAATACCACCCGCAGCAGCCGCCAGGTTAGTAGTTAAAGCAATATGAGCGATCGCTTCACCATCAGCAGCCATGGTAGAACCGGGGTTAAACCCAAACCAACCCAACCATAGAATCAAACAACCCAAGGTTGCAATGCTCATATTATGTCCAGGAAGGGCCGCAGGTTCTCCATTTTGATACTTACCAGCCCGCGCTCCTAAAAAGATTGCTCCCATTAATGCAGCCCAACCCCCAACGGAGTGAACCACGGTAGAACCAGCAAAATCCCAAAAACCCATGCCAGCCAGCCAGCCACCACCCCAGACCCAATGTCCAGTAATCCCGTAGGATATACCAACCAGGAGGACACTGAAAATCATGAAGTCAACAAACTTAATCCTTTCGGCAACTGCCCCAGATACGATGGTAGCTGCTGTACCAGCAAATGCTACCTGGAACAAAAACTTCGCTGCTAAGGGAATACCAGTCCAATTCAAAGCACCAAATACGCCCTTGTAAGCATCTCCAGTGGCTGGACTATTATCTGCACCTGTCAGAAAAAATCCTTGTAAACCAATAAAACCATTACCGCCATCATCACCAAACATAAAGGCAAATCCAATCATCCAAAAGGCAATGGTGGCAAGGGCAAAGACAATCAGGTTTTTGGATAGGATATTAACCGCATTCTTTTGCCGACAAAAGCCCGTTTCTAACATCCCGAAACCGGCATTCATGAAAATTACTAAAAAGGCTGCAACCGCTACCCATAGGGTATCAACCGCAACCTTCAAGTTATCAAAGTCTTCTTGGCTGATTGCTTTAGGGGTTTGAGCCACCGCCGCATAACCAGAAAATAACACAATCAAGCAAGCAATCGGAATACAAGCTTGCCAACCTGGTGTTAATTGTTTAATTCCACTGCTAATTTTTTGAAAAATATTTTCCGAACTTGAGCTATGGAGGCTCCATTGTGCGGACTGCCGCCTATTTTCCAATTTTCTTCTTTTTGTATGCTTCACCTGCATCCTCATCAACCATCCTTAAAGTTAGGAATATTTTAAGTATTAAAGAGCTATCTTCCTTAAATTCCCAAAAAATGGCTTTTGATATTCTCCATTTTGTTGGAAATTAGCTCACTATGATTGCTGATATTAATCACCAGCAAGCAGTTACTTGAAAACCAGATAATAAAATAATTTAGTTCATTTTCAAAGCATTTAGATTAATTTTTGTTGATCTTATGGAATCTTTAACTGTTTAAGATTATCTATGCCATAAACAGCCAAGTAATGCCCCACTAACTTGTGACAATTAATTAGGCTTTCTTAACTCAAGTGCTGAATATATTAACCAGTTGCTGTAAATGATATAGCTTATTACTGAGAAACTAGTATTGTCAATAAATAGTCATAAAATCTGTAGCCTCAAATACAATTTGTCACCTTAAGAAATAATAAAGTCGCAAGCAGTAAAATAAATCAATCTTTTCCCATTTGTTATATTCTTGATTGTGTAAACATTTCGAGTCATACAACTAAAAATATTAAAATTATATAAACAAATGTTAAATTTTTTATGCTAAATAAAAAACTATACTTGCATTCCGCTTTTATATACCCAGACATAAAAATATAAGTACATTGATTTTGCCAGATTTTGCCAATAAAATAACATAAATTGGCTGTAAATAAAACTAAGGATAAATTGTCTGGTGTCAGCTGTTATTTGATGATTTACATTTGTTGTAAATATTGTTTATAACCAAGTTTATCTAAGTTTGTTTGTTTCTCCATCACCGATGCACATAAGTTTTGGCGATAATTTTGTATTTTCTCTAATAACTCAGATTGGTGGGTAGCGATAATTTGTATTGCTAAAAGTCCAGCATTTTTAGCATTACCAATGGCCACAGTTGCCACGGGAATGCCTGCGGGCATTTGTACAATTGAATACAAAGAATCTGTCCCTTGTAAATGACGGCTGGCTACGGGAACGCCAATTACGGGCAATGGAGTCAAAGATGCTACCATTCCTGGTAAATGGGCCGCACCACCAGCACCAGCAATAATTACTTTAATACCTCTTTGATGGGCAGATTGGGCATATTCCACCATTCTCTGGGGGGTTCGATGGGCGCTGACTATTGCGACTTCGCAAGCAACATCGAATTCTTCACAAATTGCGATCGCGCTTTCCATGGTAGGTAGGTCAGAATCGCTACCCATAATAATGCCAATTAAGGGAGACATATCAATTTTAGATTTTAGATTTTAGATTTTAGATTTTGGATTTTGGATCATCTGTTTTGGATTATTCGTTATCAGCTGTCTATTTTGGATTTTGGATTATCTGTTATCTGTTATCCGTTGCCTATTTTGGATTGATAGTTAGTTTAGTAATCATCTCAATTAATTGGCTTTATTGCTACCCACTGCATCTAAAATCAGTGAACATCTAGGAAAATTGATGATTCCAACTATATATCAACCATGAATACTAAATCAGTAAAAATAATTAATGTAAGGCTTTTTGATAGTAAAAGTTTATACAAAATATTAATTAATGAGCAAGGGAAAATAGAACAAATATCTCCCATGGAAGTGGAAGTAAATTGGGAACATCGTCAAAACCTACAGATTTTAGATATTACTGGTGATTGGATTTCCTTAGGTGGTGTAGATTTACAAATTAATGGGGCTTTGGGTTTGGCATTTCCAGACTTAAATGCAGAAAATAAGCATTTATTAGCAAAAATTAGTGAATTTTTATGGAACATGGGAATAGATGCATTTTTACCCACCCTAGTTACCACATCCATTGAAAATATACAGCATTCCTTAGCAGCGATCGCTAACTATTTACCCCAGAATCAGGGAGCAAAAATTCTCGGAGTCCACTTAGAAGGCCCGTGCTTAAATCCACAAAAACGGGGAGCGCATCCCGCAGAATATTTATTACCCCTAACGGTGGAAAATATGAAGCGCATTTTAGGTGACTATAGTCACATAGTTAAAATAATTACCTTAGCACCAGAATTAGATACCACAGGTGAAGCGATCCCCTATTTGCGTTCCCTGGGCATAACCGTTAGTTTAGGCCATTCCCAAGCCAATTTTACCCAAGCACAACAAGCCTTTGACATGGGAGCAACAATGGTAACCCATGCCTTTAACGCTATGCCACCATTACATCATCGCCAACCAGGATTATTAGGCGCAGCCATTACCCACAAACAAGTTATGTGTGGTTTCATTGCTGATGGGCAACATATTTGTCCTACCATGATAGACATATTGCTCAGAGCCAGTAACTATGAACAGGGACTTTTCCTCGTCAGCGATGCCTTAGCACCCTTGGGATTACCCGATGGCACTTATCCTTGGGATAGTCGGGAAATAGAAGTGACAAATGGTACTGCAAGACTCTTAGATGGAACCTTATCGGGAACAACTTTACCCTTGTTGGTGGGAGTACAAAATTTAGTCAAGTGGGGCATCTGCGACGTGGGCACAGCAATTAAATTAGCTACAGAATCACCCCGTCAAGCCATTGGTTTACCAGGAATCGATGTTAATCAAACTGCAAATTTGTTGCGTTGGCACTTTGATGAAGCTACTAGGGAGCTTAACTGGCAGAGATTGTTACTGACTCAGGCCTAGTACTCAACCACATTAGTTATAAGGGGTAGAGGATAAAACCGCATTAGCGAAGCCATGCCTGAAAGGCTTTAGGCGCATTAGACGCGGAGCGGCTTTCCGCAGGATAGAGCGCGAAGGAAGAGGAAGAAACCGCAGAGGCGCAGAGAGCGCAGAGTCAGAGGAAGAGAGGACAAGTATAGAATTTGGTTCACAGACCACGAATTTATGAAATGCTGTATTAAGGGCAAATTTCATTGCTGCGTCCACACTTCCAATCCCCACATCAAAAATGTCCCAACATAGCTGGCAAAATCATCGCCGTACTGCTTTTCTCTATGCCGTTCCCATTGGATTATTAGGTGGGTTGATGGGTTTAGGAGGTGCAGAATTTAGACTGCCAATATTAGTAGGTTCCCTCAAATATTCAGCCAAGGAAGCAGTTTATCTCAATCTAGCTGTCAGCTTGATTACAATTACTGCGGCTATACCCATTCGAGGGAGAACCCTTTCCTTTGCACCCGTAATGCCATTTTTACCTGCGGTTTTAGCTTTGATTGCAGGGGCCGTAATTACAGCATTTGTGGGTGCTGCCATCGCTCATAAACTATCCAATCGTCAATTAGAGCAAATTATTTTATATTTGTTGGTAACAATTGGTACAACTTTAATTATTGAAGGGTTTTTACCCACACAAATACCAGCACTGTTACCTAACATTCTGGGATTATGGTTGATTGCTGGGGTTGGCTTTGGACTGATGATTGGATTAGTTAGTAGTTTGTTGGGGGTAGCTGGGGGAGAGATAATTATTCCCACACTCATCTTTGCCTTCGGTGCAGACGTAAAAACCGCAGGAACATCAGCATTGTTAATCAGTTTACCTACCGTATTAGTAGGATTACTCAGATATACTAGCAAAGGAGTATTTAGCGATCGCATAAAGGCTCCTTGGGAGCATCGCCGTCCCCTCAATAATACCGTCATACCAATGGGTGTAGGTTCTGCAATTGGTGCTTTACTAGGTGGATTAATGGTAGGAATAGTACCTGCACAAATATTAAAAGTAGTTTTGGGTATAATCTTGATTATTTCAGCAGTGCGGGTGTTTTTTCACCAAAAAAAATTCCCACATTGAAACAATAATGTCAGTTTGATCGATGAGTTCTCAAGTAATCTCGATCTAACAGGGACAATTCTATCTGTTAGAGCATCAAGAGCCATGTGTCAACTGCTAGGAATGAACTGTAATGTGCCCACAGATATTTGCTTCTCCTTTGAAGGCTTTGCGGCACGGGGCGGCAAAACTGATGATCATAAAGATGGTTGGGGCATTGCTTTTTTTGAAGGCAAAGGTTGTCGGATGTTTGTCGATGCCAAGCCTTCTATAAACTCCCCAATAGCTGAATTGGTTAAATATTACCCCATCCACTCTACCCATGTAATTGCCCATATTCGTAAAGCTACCCAAGGGGAAATTTCCCTAGAAAACTGTCACCCTTTTCGGCGGGAAATTTGGGGTAGATATTGGGTATTTGCCCACAATGGAGATTTGCCAGGTTTCCAGTTACCGAAAACGGAATTTTATCAGCCAGTGGGTAATACCGATAGCGAACAAGCTTTTTGTTTAATTTTGGAAACATTGCGACAACGGTTTCCCCAAGAAAAGCCCACTCTCAAACAGCTGTATCCAGTGCTTAGGGAAATTACAGATAAAATTTCAGAAAAAGGTATTTTTAATTACCTGATTTCCGATGGAGAATACTTTTTTGTCCATTGTTCCACCAAGCTTTGTTATATTGTTCGCCAAGCGCCATTTGCTGCTGCTCACTTAATCGATCAAGATGTGACTGTAGATTTTAACCAGTTAACCACACAAAGCGATCGCGTAGCCGTAATTGCCACCACTCCCTTGACTGATAACGAAGTTTGGACAATTATTCCCGAGGGAAAGTTACTCGCATTTCAGGATGGTTTACCCTTGGATTTGTAACACTGATTAAATGGATGACACTGATGACGCGGATACAGGTTGATAACCCCTAACTCCTATCTGTCAACTGTCAACTCTTAACTCTTAACTCTTAACTCTTAACTCCTAACTCCTATCTGTCAACTGTCAACTGTCAACTGTCAACTCCTAACTCCTAACTCCTTTTCCCATTGTTCGTGATTGGCTTTCGCTTCTTGAATAATAGGTGAGGCAGCAATTAAGTTATTCACCAGCCAATTGACAACAGAAAGGGGAAAACGTAAAGGCCTAGCAATATCTAGAAACAAAACTACACGATAATCATCAGTCTCATTCCAAGCCTCATGGTAGAAAGTATCGTCAAACATTAAACTTTTGCCCTCTTCCCAATAAGCAACTTCATCGGCGATACGAATTCGACAAGCAGACTTAGGTTCTGGAACCATTAAACCCAAGTGGTAGCGAATTACACCTTTATGTTTACCTCGATGTTCGGGAATATGTTTACCTGGAGCCAGGATGGAAAAAAACGCCACCTTCATTCCGGGAATTTTTTCTAACAGCTTTGTCGTCTGGGGACATCTTGCACAATTGTTAGTAGCTTTAAAGCCAAAGGCATAGAAAAAATAGGTTTTCCAAAGATTATCATTGGCAATGCGATACTGTCTTTTGGAAATATCTTGGAAATTCGGTAATTTATCTACATCCTGCAACACCTGTTCCAATTCTTGACGAATCACCATCCAATTAGCTTCCAATTCCTTAGTCCAAGGAAATTGTTCGGGATCGAAAAAAGCAGAGTCACCAACCAAAGAATATTTTCCCACTAAATCCTCTAGCCAAGAATCTTTGAGAGCAGCTTTTTCTAAATTCTTGACAATGATATCAATTAAACTTTTCATTCTTAATCAAAAAAAACAATTACAACAGTAAAATCCGTGAAATCCGTGAAATCCCTCCCCATAATCCGCGATCCTGGGTTAGACAAAGACATTCTCATCTGCGGGTAATCTGACTTCCCGTTCCACTGTCAGCCCAGCCAGAAATTGGCGATTTTCGCTGATATGGGGAAACTTTAACTGAGAAGCAGGTATTCCCTTCTGTAAAAGACGCTGACGCAGTTGAGCAAAACTTCCAGGTGCCAAAATTCGCAACCGGGGAGATGGTACTCCATGATTTTGTCGCTTTTCTTGATAGGAGCGGTTTGTCTGTTTTAATTTTTGGTCAAACTCAGCCAAAAATGCCTGGGGATTGCTGAGGGTATGGCCAGAAACTACCTCAATATTTAATAAATAATGGGCGGGAATTTCCTGCTCTGAAAGGGTAATACAGAAATCTTCTAGGGGTAAATCAAAATCCTGTTGTAACTGCTGCATGACTTGAGTAGCATGAAACTCATTTGTTTTCTCCGTTGTGGAAGATAATAACCCCCCTACTCGGTGACGGAAACTCAACATCGGTGTCTGGTTATAAAACCCTAGCACTTCCACCACATCACCAATGTCATAACGGTAGAAACCATTGTAATTGGTCACCAAAATTCGGTAATATTGCCCTACCTCCACCTCCTGGGGTAAAAGGGTTTTGGGTTGCTCTACATCCCATTGATCTGGGGGAATAAATTCAAAAAAACCAGTATCAATTGACAAAATTGCCCCATCATTATTAAAATCCTCATAAATACCAAAGGTAGCTTCCGCAGAGGCGTAAATACTGCCAAATATGGGGGTATCACCAAAGTAACTAGGAAAACGTTCAAAATAAAAATTTGAGGTACCGCCACGGGCTGTAGTAATACAAGTCAGATTTGGCCATGCTAGATGGGGGGTAAGTCTACCCTCGCTGTGTAAAATCTCCTCAAGTTGCCTTGCCCGTTTAGGCATCGCTGAGAATTGTCGTTGTAGTTGTACTCTTACTTCTGGTTCTAATTCCAGGGTGGATGTAATTTCCCCTGTTTTTAAATCGTGGATCAACTCTGGGGCACAGGATTCCAAATAATTCGCTAACTGCAACCCCAACACTGGAAAATTAGCCCCAATGATCCTCATATCGGGATTTCTCAAAGCAAACAGCAAACACATATAGTGACGAGTTTTGGAATCTGCCGGTAGCAAGGCTTGGTAGGGATGGG
>JASJCX010000213.1 GCA_030065255.1 Calothrix sp. MO_167.B42
GTATGGGTCTAATGAATGAAATTAAGTCAAATTTTATTGTTGCGATATGTAAGTTTAAGAATTTTATTACGAGTCAGGTATACATAATTTCTTAATATTTATTTGATTGAAAAAAAAAAAAGAGCTGGTATACTAAAGTTAGTAAAAAAATTCCAAGTGTCAGTAACTTTTTAGAGGGTCTATAAAATTTAGTCAAATGCTCAATACTGTTTCAGTAAACTTACTAAATACAGGACAAAAATTATAGGGCATGAATAAAAGAAGCAATATTGTCTAGGTTTTCGGTACTTATTATACTAAAAACCTCAGTACAGGACAAAAGTTTGCAAAATAAGACAGGGAAAGGGTTTCATAAAAAAGTGTTTAAATAGCATGAAACCCTCATGAGTCAGGTTAATCTACTACGAAACAAATTGCGACCCCACTTGGAATTACATAGTGCAAGATTAAGTTTTCTAGCGATATTTATCATTGCATTAATTCGGGTAAAGACATTGAATTTGAGCGAATTAGCTACGGCATTTAGCGGGTCAGAACAAACAAATTCTCACTACAAGCAACTGCAACGATTTTTCAAAAATTTTGAAATGTTTTCACTACTACCTGCTTGTTTTAAAACTCTAATTTGAATTAAAGGCTTAATTTAACAGAGTGAAAGGACAGTTAATAACCTTCAAACATTTACTGAAACTCTTGCAGATATAAATACTATGACAGAATTTTCCTTCAAACCAGATAGTGTTGAACTGGGTAGCCAAACAAATTTTGTACCTTCGTTTGATCCCTTGATTCCACATCCTGAACATGTACGGAACCCTTACAAGGTGTATGCAGAATTGCGCACTAACGCTCCAATATATAAGTCACCGCATGGTGTCTTGATTGCCAGCAGGTACAAAGAAATATCGCAGATATTGAAAGATCCTAGTTTTGGACGTGGTTATTTCTACTTCGAGAACATGGCTGATCGCTTGGGATCTGCGATCCTCAAACAACCCGTATACGACTCAGCCAGAAATATGATGCTGATGAAAGATAGGCTGGATCATTTGCGCCTGAGAAGCCTATTTGAGAAATCATTCTCGCATAAAAGCATCGAAAAAATGCGATCTTTTATGAGGCAAATGATGTATGAACTCATCGATGCTGCGCTGGCAAAGACCTCCTTCGATATCATGCTGGATCTGGCATTCCCATTACCAAGCGCGGTCATCTGCCATATGCTAGGTATACCCAAGCAAGATTGGCATAAATTCAACAAACGAAGTGCAACAGGCTCGCGAGCACTAGAGCCTGCCCCACTCAACCCACTAGAATTGGCACAACAGAATCAATCCGTTAATGAATTTAGGGAATATTTTCAGTGGCTGATCGAAGTCAAGAAAAAGGAACCAGGTGATGATTTGACCTCCATGTTAGTAACAGCTGAGGCACAAGAGGGCAATATTACACGGCCCGAAACCATTGACAATCTACGTATGATGTTTATTGGCGGCGTAGAAACCGCCGTTAACACTATAGGAAACGGTTTGCTAGCACTCTACAAGCATCCTGAACAGTTGCAAAAGCTCAAAAATCAACAAGAATTGCTACCAAATGCGGTGACGGAAATCCTACGCTACGATTCTTCAGTACAGATAACTCCGCGCCAGGCAAGGGAAGATATCCTAATTGGTGGTGTCTCTATTCAAGCAAAGGAAACAGTCCTTTGTATTATTGCTTCAGCAAATCGCGATCCTGATGCTTGGGATAGAGCTGATGAATTCGACATTACCCGCAGATCCAGCTACCCACTATCATTCGGTGGTGGTCCACATTACTGCATCGGTTCTCAGCTAGCTAAAGTAGAAGCAGAAGTCGCTTTACAATCGATTTTTGAGCGGATGCCTAACCTATATATCGATATTTCCAATCCACAGTGGCTATCTAACACAGTAGTATTCCGTGGCTTGAAAAGTCTACCCGCAACCGTTTAACTACTTAGGAAATCATCATGTTTAGGAAATTCTTTTTGGGTTTAGTAGTTTCTTTTTTTCTTTTCATAGCGCCAGCTTTAGTCCTGCAACCCGAAGCACTCAGATTCACAAAGCTATGGTTTATGCTAGGAATTGGCTTATTGGCTTCCATAACACAACCAGCATATGACCCTATTGAACGTAATGCCCCCTCTGAAGACAAGGGTACAGCAACTCAATTAGTGTGGACAGTTTACATTGTGTTGCTTCTTGGGATTGCCGAAAGCCTACTTTGGAGATATCCCCAAAGCATGGCCTGGGGTCGTTTCTCGATAATGACACTTGGCTTATCAATTGCTGGAGCTTTGTTACGAGCATGGGCTGTAGCTGAGCTAGGGAAGTTTTTTACTTGGCACGTTCGCGTTCAGCCCGAGCAAAAGGTGATTCGCACTGGACCTTACGAGATTGTTCGTCACCCCAGTTATACTGGTGCCTGGGTTTTGTATGTGTGTTGCTTGTTGTTCATTCATGCCTGGGTTGCTTCTGCTTTATGTGCCATATTCTTGTTAGCTGGATTCTTACGCAGAATTCGCTACGAGGAGGAACTGATGGTAGATTCTTTTGGCGAACAATATAAATCTTACTGTCAAGATGTTAGGCAGTTCATACCTCTAGTCTGGTAACTTCTATATTTTTCATAATTTAGATTGGCTAATTAATACCAATCTCAAAAAATACTGCCACATATTTATTTTCTGAATCTGTTGTTTCTTCCCCGTTCTCTTTTCTTCCCTTTTTTCTTTTATAAAGAAATTGAGCAATCTTAAAGAGAATAGTCATAAAATATAGAATTTCAGTATGATCACTCTCTATCATTCTCCATTTTCAGTATCCTCGCAAAAAGTACGTATGGTTCTGGCCGAAAAGAATCTGGACTGGAACGATCAAATTATCGACCTATTAGCAGGAGAACATCTAGACGAAAAATTCAGGAAAATCAATCCAAGAGCAGAAGTTCCTGTACTGGAAAGTGAAAGCAACATATTGGTCGATTCTGCACTAATTAATGAATACCTTGAGGAATGCTTTCCCGAAGTGCCACTACTGCCTCAAAATCCCATAGCACGCTATAAGGCGCGTCATTGGAGCAGCTGGATCGATAAAAACCTGCATATCGCCTCAGGCATTATTACTTATGCTATTCTGGCACGACCCTTGATTTTAAAACAACCCACCGAAACTATAGAATATTTGTTGCATAGTCTGCCGGACGCAACTACACGCTCATGGAGACGTAACGTCCTAGATCATGGGCTCCAAGCATTAGAAGTCAAGGAAGCCATAACCCAACACCGTAAATTTTTCAATAGGTTAGAGTCATCTCTGACCAAAGCACATGCATGGCTATCAGGTTGTGAATTTTCTCTAGCAGATATCACAGCCCTGCCCTATATTATGCGCGCGGAACATGTAGGACTAGGCGATCTAATATCTTTTGAAGAATATCCTAATACACGCTCTTGGTATATGCGCATGCAGACACGACCATCAATGCAAGCTGCTTTTATCAGATACTTTGATGGCGATACCCAAGATCTATTAATGAAACTCGTGGTGGCGGCACAACCCGAGGTCAATGAATTGATGCAACAGGACATAAGTATCACAAAGGGCAGCAATGGACAATCTTAATTTATTTGAAACTCCAGTTACCTATCGGCTATTACGTTTGGAGTATCTGGCCGCGCTATTGATATGCTTGGGAATAGCTATTCTTCACTATCAAGAAATTCGATGGTGGGCATTTATCCTACTTTTCTCTTATATAGATTTGATAGGCTATATCCCAGGTGCAGTTGCCTACCGACTGGCTAAGGGAGAGACACTGCCTAAAATTTATTACATACTATATAACAGTATGCATAGTATGCTTTCTGCAATACTGATAGCAATGCTGTGGGCTTGGTTGATACAACCTGAATGGGCATTGCTAGCCATACCGATTCATTTATTCGGTGACCGTTCCATTTTTGGCAATTTTCTCAAGCCATTTCACGTATCTTTTGAGCCGACTAGACATCCTGAGTATGAGCGCTTTCTTCGTGCTTACTTGCAAGCCAGTTATAAAGCGGGGGAAACCTGAATGTCACAGTTGAAATGTCTTGAAGTAGTGGATGTTCTAAAAAAATGTGCCAATCATCCTTCTGCTTTTCTCGCAACCAATCAGGGCACTCAACATTTTCTTAGCAATAAAGTACCTGGCTTGATTGCTTACCGTTTAGCAGGAAGAAATCATGTTATAATTGCTGCAGGAGTGTCCGCAAAAACCGAGCATAAAGATACTTTGATTGAGGATTTCTTAGCGTGGGTCAAGAAAAAAAGAAAGAAAATCATTGCTGTTCAAATGCTTCGTGACGATGCAAATATATTGGCAAGACACAATTTCACGGTTAATCAGATTGGCAGTTCCTACAGCCTGGCGCTGAACGGATTCAAGATTGCAGGAACCCCCTTCATGAAATTGAGAAATAAGATCTCTCGCGCTAGGCGCGCTGGAGTAGAAATTAAGCAATTGGGAAAAGATTTATCGTTCACACCAGAACTAGAATCTCAATTAAAGAAAATTGATACCCAATGGCTAAAGCAAAAGCATGCCAAGGAGTTAGCCTTTCTTATAGGTGAACTAGGTGATCTAAACAATATGGACATGTCTGTCAAGCGGCTTTTCGTCGGATTCAAGGAAGGCGATCCGGTAGCTTATATTCTTTACACAGCCAGTTTTGGTGCATATCAGGGCTGGATGCACGATCTAACGAGACGGCTTCCCGATGCGCCAACAGGCGTGATGGAACTTATCAACATTAATGCCATCGAATCGTTTATGGCAGAAAAAGCACAGTACCTTAACTTTGGGTTTACTCCTCTGGTAGGTCTTTCATCAGAATTTGAAATTCCTCGAGTTAACAGTCGTCTGGCACAGAAAATATTTTTGTTTCTATCTAAGCATGGTCGTTTTATATATCCAGCAGATTCACAACTGCAATACAAACTCAAATGGTCTCCGAATATTGTTTTACCTGAATATATAGCTTTTCAGGATGGTTTTTCCTTGGAGGGGCTGTGGAACTTTCTCAAACTTACTCAAGCTCTATAAATGGATACACTATCTAGCACGTTGCATAAAAATTTCTGGTTGGAGGGCATTGAATATGCAAGTCAGCCGGCATTGAATCAAGCACTGCATTGTGATTTTTTGGTAATTGGAGGTGGCTTATCCGGATTGTCGACAGCCCTGCACCTCAAAAAAATGCAACCCGCAGCTCGGGTTGCACTGTTAGAGGCTGGTAAAATCGGCGACAGAAACAGTGGATTAAATTCGGGGCAATGTGGCACAAGAATTGGCCCACCGATTGAAAAACAGATTAAATCCTTGGGCAAAGAAATGGCTGCAAATATTTATCGATATTCGCAAAAAGCCATGCAGTACGCAGCTTCACTGATCGAGGCGCAAGGCATTCAATGCAATTTGCAAACTAGCAATCAATGGCAAGTAGCATTGACAGAAAAAGACGCTCGAATCCTGGAAGATCGTGCGCTGCTCTATCAGTCCCTCGGTTTTGACATTCCACTTATTGGACAACGGGAGGTCAAGAAGAGTTTTCCAGACTCAAGTACAATCTTGAATGCCATCGAATTTCCAGCGTACATGCTCAACCCTTACAAATTGTGCCTGGGTCTTAAGGAAGCAGTTTTAAACGCCGGCGTTTATCTGTATGAAAACACAAAAGTGGTATCCCACAAACAGAAGCAGGGTATAAAACTCACCGCTAATGGGCATAGGTTGTACTATCAACACGCCATCTTAACAGTAAATAGCAGGATCACACAGTTATATGAACATACTGCCAGCGTACTGCCCATAGCAGTTTTTGCTGCCGTAACTCGGCCTTTGAGTCACAAGGAGAAACAACGTATTGGATGGTCAAAAGAACAAGGTCTATTTGATGCACGCCCCCATTTCAATTTTCTTCGCCTCACCCACGATGATCGTATCCTGATCGGGGGAGAATACCGCTACGCAAACTCAGGGCACATAGAAGCTCCACAGCAACAAGACTGTCTGGATCGCCTGCAGCACCAACTAATCTATTTTTTCCCATCATTACAACAGATCAGATTTGAATATCAATGGCATGGGATAGTAGGCTGCACTCTAGATGAATGGCCCGTAATTGGCCCTTTGAAGTCCAGCAGCACATGCTGGTATATAGGGGCGTGGAATGGACACGGTGTTGCCGCATCTTTGATTGCAGGACGTGAAGTAGCGCAAGGAATCATCAGTGATGGACTGATGCCGCGCTTTCCGTGGCATCGCTCTTCTGTAATGGGACTGGGTCATCCTGCCCTGGTCCGCATCACCTTGCCTTATTATCTGGAATGGCTGCGCATACGTAGCCGGTTGACACAACATCAAAAAATCAAAGATAGTCGTTATTTGAAAAAGTAAAATCTGGCAAATAAAGACGAAAACAAAAATCAGAATATTCAGCAAAAATATCTGACAAAACTTACCTGTGAGAATAACTTACTATACCAGTTTCGATTCATTTTCAATTATAAAGAAATATCATGCCAAAGTCTGTTATTGACGCAGCAGCTTTCCAGGATTGTTTGGGAACATTCATGGAAGAAATAGCGAACCATTCTGTTACGGAAATGGAAGCGCTGGCACCATTAGAGTTGAAGAAAATTATTCAAAAATCAAAACTAGCACGTCTTACTACACCCAAAAAATATAATGGAGAGGAACTCAATCTAGTTGATACAATCCAGGTAATTCAACTTGTTGCAGAGCACGCTCCTTCACTTTCAATTATGTTATGCATGCACTACCATGTTGTTGCAACATTGGCCGTATTTACAGACATTATCCCTGAGGGAAAGCAGATTCTACGAGATGTTGGAGAACATAACGCCTTAGTAGCATCAGCATTTGCAGAAGGTGTGCCGGGAAGAGATATTTTCACATCAACCGTCATTTCTCAAACAGTAGAAGGAGGTGTTCTTATATCAGGGTCGAAAAAACCCTGCACAATGACAACTGTTGCAGATTACTATGCCACTTTTATTGTTGATTGTGAAAATAAAAATTTTAGCGGTCTTGCATTTGTGAAACATGGACTTGAAGGGATAACTACCAAAGAATTTTGGCCAAGTGAATTATTAAAGGCAGCAGATAGCAATCAGATCAACTTTAAAAACGTAATGGTTCCCAAAGCTTATGTGAAATTGGGATTCATTGAAGAGATGACGGCTATGTTGAGTTTTGGTTTAGCAGCTTTTAACCTCATGATTAGTGCTGCATACTTGGGAATTACCACAAGACTATCGAAAAAATTGCCAGCAAAGGTTTTCGAGAAAAAACACATCTATGTTGAATTATATGGGTATATCCTACAGGCTCATTATTCAACAATTGCTCTTGCAAATGAACTGGCTCAAACAGACGATCCAGAAAAAGCTGCAAACAAAATTCTTATTCTTCGTTACCGTACTCAAAAAACCCTCAAAGATATTGTGGCTATTGTTTGTGAAAATATTGGTGGAATGAACTTCCTCAAAGATCCTGAAGTTCTATACCTGCTTTCTATTACTAACTTTATTGCATTTCATCCTATAAGTCGCAGTCAATTCGAAGCTTAAAAGAAACTATGGAGGAAAATCATGGAGTATCTTAATAAATACCGTCAAGAAATATTATCTAAAGTTGGGCTAAGTCGAGAAATTAATCAAGCCTATGGTTCATTATTAATCGATAGTGAAGGAAATCATCTAATTGATTGTGTAGCTCAATATGGGGCAGTTCCATTTGGACACAACCCAAATTTTCTCAAAAATGCTATCACTTCTTATTTAGAAGAAAAAAAACCGATTTTTGTTCAACCCTTTCAAGCTCAAAGTACCTCTGTATTGGCAGAAACTTTGTGTCGTTTAGCAGGAGAACAATATAAATATGTTGTGTTTTCCAATACTGGAGCTGAAACTGTAGAAGCAGGAATAAAACTAGCAAGAATCGTAACTCAGCGTCGAAAAATTCTTTCAACATTCAATTCATTTCATGGGAAAACCTACTCTGCATTGTCTGCAACAGGAAGCACCAAGTATAGTAATGAGTTGATTATTGATATTAAAAATTACGACAAGATTGATTTTAATAATATCTCAGATTTAGAATTACACCTTTCTACACAGGATTATGCAGCATTTATCGTCGAGCCGATTCAGGGTGAAGGGGGTATGATTCCGGCGAGTTCTGAATATCTAAAGTCTGCCCAAAAACTATGCAAAAAATACGGTACATTATTTGTTGTAGACGAAATCCAAACGGGAATTGGTCGGACTGGAACTATGTTCGCTTCGCAGAACTATAATATTGAGCCCGATCTGATTTTAGTTTCCAAAGCTCTTGGTGGTGGCATGTATCCTATTGGTGCTGTTATCGCTAAAAAGAAGGCCTACTCAAAAAAATTTGACAAAAAACATAGTTCAACTTTTGCTAATGGAGGTCTTGCGGCACATATAGCGAATAAGACTATCCATTATCTTGAAAATGAAACAAATATCCTGAATGAGGTTAAAGCCAAAGGAGAATATCTCCGCAAGGAATTTAGCAAGTTACAATTCGAGTTTAGTGAATATTTCTCATTTACCGGAACTGGACTCATGTATGCACTTCGCTTTAAAGATGAGACCACTACAGATAACTACATCATCAACTATATACAGGGGCATGATGGAGCACTCTCTCTAATGGTTGCAGGCTATTTACTTCACGAGAAAAAATTTTTCACAATGCCTTTTCTTGGTGATGGTTGTGCAATCCGATTTGAACCCGCATTGACTATCGAGCCCAAACAACTTGATTTATTTGTCGCAGCCATTCGGGATGTGTGTAGAATTATTCAACGGGCACGCTATGATTTGTTATTCGGTTACATAGTAGGTTATCAACGCTCAGCAGATGATATTGACCGAATTTCGTACCAAAAACCCAACAAAAACTATTTAACTCGCTTGCATAATCCATCCAAAACCCGCAAACGCTTTGCTTTTTTAATGCACGCCACTAGTCGTTCCGATCTTGTTAGGACTATTCCCCTGTCACTACGCAAAGAATTCAGTGACGAACAAAAAAATCGATTTTGCGATTGGATGATGGACTTCGGCAGGATTGATTTTAGCCCTGCAACAGCGATTAATGTTCAAATGACTAGTCAAATAGGTGTCACGGTTGATGGAATTCTGATTTTTAGCCCTATTAGTCCAAAAAATATGATGAAATTGACTCCCCAAGAAAAACGAGATTTGCTGGATGAATATCTTAAAGTAGCTATGGAGGAAAAAGTTGATGTTATTGGTTTAGGGGCTTTTACCTCTGTCATTTCTCGTGCCGGAACTGATATTGTTAATGATAAATTTAAATTTACCACGGGCAACAGTTTTACTGCTCTCTCAACTGCTGAAAGTATAAAAGACTGTTTTGGCGAAACGATCAGCCAAAAAGAATTAACCGTTATTGGTGCACGAGGTTCAGTAGGACGCTTGGCTGTCATGGAACTGACTCTTTATTTCAAGCGGATTAATTTAGTAGGAAGTCCCAGAAGCGGTCTTGAAGCCTTACAGGAAAACTGCGCTTCAATGATTGTAGAGTTAGTCGAATCTGGTGCTAAAGGGCTACCAGGATCTGCGTTCAACAGTATCCGAAAAATCATTTTTCAATCTGGTTTAACAGAACATTGTATTGTTGAACGACTTAAAGCGTCAGGGATTGAGGAACTTCAAACGTTAATCAAGATATCAGAAGAACAAAATATTCCTTTTCCCTTTGAGTTTTCCGTAGATATAAACGACTTTGTTAATGGAACTGACTGTGTTTTTTCTGCTACCAGTGAAGGAAAACCTTTTATTCAAGCTGAAACATTTAAAGCAGATACAGTTATTTTTGATACAGCTCGTCCTTTTGATTTTATTCCCAGTAAAAATAATAAAACCTATGTTTTTGAAGGAGGTTTAGTTAGTCAACCCGAAGCTATTGTAGTTGGTGATTGTAATATGATTGGAACGCCACCAGGTATTAACTTGGCTTGTCTTTGTGAAACAATTGCCTTAACGATGGAAGATGTTAATTGTAGCTATAGCATCGGCAAAAAAATTAATTATCAAGAAGCAAAAACTGTCTTTGAGATAGCAACTAAACATGGATTTAAATATTTTAGGGATGAATATATCTCTTTTGAAAAAGCTAGTTAATCTGAATTTGAGACAAGGAAAAGTACAGGTAATAAGCTGAAAATAAAGTCAAATTCAGTACCTGTTCTATACTAGAATACGATTCAGTTAAACATTTTTGTAGGTTGGGTTAAGTGACAGAACAACTCAACAAAACCTGATGATTGTTGGGTTTACTTCGTCAAACCAACCTACTTCAACCTGAGTTCGGGACAAAAAATCAGACAGCCAGTAAAATACTACTAGCACACTATCAACGGCCTACTTGATATCTGATTTAGATCCTTTGTTCTGCCACATAGATGATTTCTGTCAAGCTTTTGAGGGTCAATGACACAAAAAACTATTAAATTATGGAGGAATCAAACGTATTCGTCCTAAAAGTCTGTCTTTGAGCAAAATCAATGACTATTCTTATTGTTTTTCATCAGAATCACTACCGGAATTTTAAGCATTTTTATTTGAATTACGTGAAACAGCAACGGTGTTGCGCTTTTCCTGGAATTCGAAGTTATCAACAATTTATTGAATGGATACCATCAACAACGATACCTTTATGCATTTATCTTAAGCATTACTTTGGAGATTGTACGGATATCAGTTTTATCGATGCAACAAGCCTGAAGGTTTGCCATAGAGTAAATTATGAGTGCAATCTTCCGCAAATGATGTGACTAATAATTAAGTTTTTAAACAATTACTGGATGAAATCTAGGGTAAAGTTGAAAAGTTCTCAGACGATCAGCATAATTTAACCTGGTAAACGTAGTAGTTATAAAAATGACATTTAAGTTTTGTCACGAAGAAGAAAAATTTAACTTGACTCATTTGTGTAACAATGTCAGATTAGCCCAATCAACAAGGGCAATTTACGTTATACTTCTCAGAAGTGCTAAATTTTATTCAAAATATGCACTAATATCATGATGAATTTCTTTCGAGAGATAAACGTCAAGAGCTATTTAATAACTGCTTCTATCGCTGCCGTCTCTGTAGTCTTATTGTTCTCGGCTTTTTATACTGCTTCATTTCATATCGAAAGTCAGCAAAAGACAAATATTTATCGAAAAAGCCACAAAGGCAGATCTATACGAAAGACAATCGCAGCAGATGGGCGTCTTGAACCATTGGGAGAAATAATACTCTTGTCAGTCCCCTTTGGAATGGAGTCTGCACGGGTAAAAAAAATTAATGTCAAAGAGAGTGAGCGCGTACAAGCTGGAAGTATTGTTGCGGTCTTAGACAGCTATGACATAATGAAGGCCAATTTAGACAACGCACTTAATCGCGAACAAGTAGCGCGTGCACGCTTAAACCAGATCAAGGCGGGTTCCAAAAAAGGGGAAGTAGAAGCGCAACGTTCACGAATCTTTGAAACACGTGCTGAGCTTGATGGACAGATTTCTACTCAGAAAGCTAATATTGCAAGACTTTCTGCACAGCTTGAGGGAGAAATAAGAACTCAAGAAGCTACCATTCAACGCCTTAGTGCTGAATTGACAAACACACACCGCGAATGTAATCGTTACAGTTCCCTGTTTAAAAATGGTGCTGTTTCGGCGTCATTGAAAGAATCAACCTGCCTAGCAGAGGACACGAATCGAAAGCGTCTTGATGAAGCAAAAGCTAGCCTATCTCGTATTAAATCTACACTCAACGCACAAATCAGTACCGCCCATGAAGATTTAAAACGAACAATTAGCACACTCAATAACCAAGTTAAAGAGAATAAAGCAAAGTTTTCTGCTATCGCCGAGGTACGACCAGAAGATGTTGCTGTGGCAGAAGCTGAACTTGCCGTTGCCATGTCGGCCGTGAAACAATCTCGAGCAAATATGGAGTTGGCAGTAGTACGTATGCCAATGGATGCTCAGATTTTGGAAATCCACACCAAGCCCGGCGAGGTTGCACGAAAGGGTATTGCCGATATAGGAATGACACAGACGATGGTAGCAGTTGCAGAAGTTTACGAAACCGACATCCAAGACGTAAAGATTGCTCAAAAAGCTATCATCAAAAGTTCAGCACTGGATACTCCCCTGTATGGACACGTCAGTCAAATTGGG
>JASJCX010000214.1 GCA_030065255.1 Calothrix sp. MO_167.B42
ACACCGCCCAAATGACAATCAGCGCATATAAAGCTAAATAGGCGTTTACCTTGTTTAACTTCTTTGACACTCAGTACAATTGTATCTCCCTGGTCATTTAATGGCACCGTGCGGGTTGCTTTATCCAGTTGTACGGCTGTGGCGTTACCAACAAAAAACTGAAATGTCAGCAACACAGTAGCCACGAAAATGCCAATCAATTTTCTAAACATCTTTCCCCTTAAAGATTTTGATGCTCAACACAGCTAAAAATGCGATGTTCAATCTCTAAATTATGCTGATGGGTTATATCGTGGGTTATACACCCAAGCAAAAACATCCCCCAGTTAACTTCAGTTTCACTCACCAAGTCGCTAAGATCGTTTGAAATGGTTTCAGACAAAATTTAGGAAATAATTGCTGTTTGCGCCTGCTAATCCTCACCAGGTATGTATAAGCAATACCCAATTGGTTAGATGGAGGAAGATATTTTCCTCTAGGGCGCTATAGTCTGCTACTATTTCCGCGATCGATAGGTCTGTTAAACCCATAGTGCTTGCAAACTGACACATAGAGATTGAACTGCTGTTATACAAATATCACGTTCAGAGTCCAATTTGTCGCCCTGATTACTTGTATATGTGGGGAATGGGGCAAATTAGCATATTTTACCTACATAAAGTAAATTTTTTTATCGTTTTGTTAAGAAAATGAATAATTAAGCGATCGCAGTGTGGGGAGTGTGGGGAGTGTGGGGAGATAATGGTGACAAATTTATCCACTCATCCCCTCATCACCCCATCACCTCATCACCCCATCACCTCATCACCCCATCACCTCATCACATTACGGACTCTCTTCGCTTAACACCTCACTAAAGGCAAAATCAGCCGCCGCCATCACGTAAATAATGGTGGGAAGATTGGCAGTGCGTGCCTGCATTTTTTCGTAATATTCAGTGAAATTTTGCCCAGTGGGAGTTGCCATTCCCAGGAAAATTACATCTGCCGCCTGGGATGACTCATGTAAAATTTTTTCAAAGGGACGTTCGTCGGCAACTATCACCGATGGTACAGCCGAGATGCGTAACTGGCTCAACATGGCGTTTAAGTTGGCTTTGGCATCTTTGGCTCCCGCTTCGTTGGGAACTACTAACTTTATGTATATTTGGGCACTTCGCCACTCAATGGTAGAGCGCAACAAGTAAGCAAGTAACAGCATTAAACTACCATTAGCTTTCATTCCTCCCCACCACACATCTATACGCTGGTGATTGCCAAAGCCCCGTCGGGGATTTTCCCGCAAAATCATCACACTACGATTGGCGTAGTGGAGTTGTGCAATCATATTGCAATAATTATCGCGCCTATTTGTATCTTCACTGTCTCCCAATAGGATGGTATTGGGCACAACTGCACCTAATCCGTAGGCTTCCACTAGTTGTAACATTCCTTCAAAGGGGTCTGGTGCAGTCACAACACGAACTAATGCTTGTACCTGTTGTTTTTTGAGATGCTCGCTAATGGTATTTTCCAGATGGATTTGTTGTGCCAAATCCCGGGAACCGCTAGGTAAAACGCTAGATACGGTAATAAAACCTCGTTTATGGGTTAAGGCATTGGCTAATTGAATTAGGGACCAACGCTTGCTAGGGGAACCGGAAAATACCAGCACATTTGGTCTCCAGTTTTTAGTATCCTCAACGCGATCGATTTGATAAATACCTTCCCTGAGTAATGCCATCCAAATTCCTCGACGCACATCTCCCCAAGTAGTAGTCAGTTCTCGTTGTTGGAGCCAAAAGTATATTGCTAACACGATGGCAGCGGCAACCATGGTAGCAATTGGGTTAATCAAAAACATTACCCACAAACAACCAATTCCCCCCAATAGGGACAAAACCCAATGCACCCTAAAACTGGGTCTAAATGAGGGACTTTGCAAAAATCCTTCAATACTGGCAGAAACATTTAAAACTAAGTATGTGGTTAAGAAAAACATGGTTAGCACTGGGGCAATCAGGTTTAAATCCCCAATACACACGGCAGCAATTGCCACACTTAGGGTTACCCAAGTCCCCATACGCGGTTCATCGTTTTCACCACTACCTTTTCCCAAAAAGGACATCCAAGTGGGAAGAATTCCATCCCGTGCCAATGCTTGCAAGACCCTTGGTGCGGCTAGAATACTACCCAATGCACTGGATAAAGTCGCCCCCCACACACCCAATAAAATTGCCGGTTGCCATAGGGACATCATTTTCATTACTAGGGGTTGACTCAATAAAGTTGCCGTATCAGCACGGGTGGCAATAATTAAAGGCAAACCCATGTAAACTAAGTATCCCGTACCCACCGCGGCCAAAGTTCCCCTGGGAATCGAACGGCTGGGAGCTCGTAAATCCCCTGACATGCTCACCCCAGACATAATACCAGTGACGGCAGGGAAAAACACGGCAAAAACTGCCCAGAAGGATTCGCCATTAGTTGGTATATCCCATCCTTGTGGTGTAATATTTGGGACACTAGGTCCCAAAACCAAGCATATCAGGGAAAGAATAATAGCCCCCATGATTACGTATTGAGCTTTAACCGCTATTTGGGCAGAAGTTAACGCCAAAATTGCCACCAAAATAGTTACAACTAAAGCCACATAGGTTTGATTCAAGTTGCCGAAGGTTTGGACTATACTTTCAGCAAAACCAATGGTATATAGGGCAATTGACAAAGCTTGGGCAAAATAAAGGGAGATTCCTACCGCTCCCCCCACTTCAATACCTAAACAACGGCTAATCATGTAATAAGCGCCACCTACCCGCACCACCCGATCTGTGGCGATCGCACAAACTGAGAGGGCAGTCAGGAAGGTAATGGATGTAGCAAGGGTAACAATAATAAAGGTACCTACTAACCCCACATTGCCTACTACCCAACCAAACCGCAAATACATAATCACCCCCAAAATTGTCAAAATTGAGGGTGTATAAACTCCACCAAATGTACCTAAGCCAGAAGATTTGGCTTCAGTTGATTTTGAGTTATTAGGATTTGCATCTGAGTGCATATCCTGTTTGTCTGGGAACTTCATTGTTGTAAATCTGAACTCTTTGAGAACTACGCCGAGATTAAAGTCAGAGAGGGGCAGGGAGCAGGGAAGCAGGGGAGAAACCCCATATATTAATATAGGGGGTTGAGGAGAAAATGCGAATAAATTCCCACAGAAGTGCGGTCTTAGAGTTTACGTAGAGTACGGAGGGTACAATGACATTTCCCTGTGCTTGTCTGGGTTAAATATCAATCAAGCCTCCGTAGTTCGCAGTTATGGGATGTAAAGAAATAAACTTTTTTCAAGGAATCTTATGTCTCAATTCAGAGGTTGGCTGGGTGCTATTTTTTCCAGGGAAATTAGTGCTTCCATGACTGATTTGACAATGGGGGCGGCAACTGTACCACCATAGGCATGAGCACCTTGGGGTTCATCAACCAATGCTAATACTACGTAACGGGGTAATTCTACAGGTAGTATACTGACAAAACTGGTAATTCTCGCGTCACTACGGTAGCCGCCAGATTTACTAGCCTTTTGCGCTGTACCTGTTTTCCCGGCAATTCGGTATCCGGGTATTTTGGCAGCTTTACCAGTTCCATTGGCTACAACTATTTCCATCATTTCCACAACTGTTTGAGTGGTTACGGGGGAAAAAATTTGTCGTGGCTTTGGTAAATTAGGGGAATCATGGATCTGTTTTTTACCATCTATCAGACCCTTGACTACATGGGGGGTGACTAATTTGCCACCATTGGCTAAAGCTCCATGGATTTGCACCAATTGTAATGGAGTAATGGAAAAGCCTTGACCAAAGGAGGTGGTAGCAGGTTCAATGGGGGAATTAATAAATTCTTCTTGGGTTTTGAGTTGACTAGCAACGGCGAAAGGTAAATCCGTGTCTACGGCTTGTCCTAAACCCATACGTTCTAGCCAATCATAATAGGTAGGGGTGTTTAATTTTTGAATTATTTTTACCATCCCTACATTGCTCGAATGTTTTAAAATTTCGGCAATGGTAATATTGCCGTGGCTTTTCAGTTCGGCATTTCTAATGGTGTGATCGGCTACTTTGATCGCCCCAGAATCATTGACAACATCATTAGGTTGTATACTACCTGTTTCCAAGGCGATGGCCACATTTAAAGGTTTAAAAGTAGAACCAGGTTCATACAAGTCTGCCACTGTCCAATTTTTAAACAGGGGTATATCTGCCTGGGAATATTGGTTAGGATTATAGGTTGGCTGGGAAACCATTGCTAAAAGTGAACCATCCCAAGCATCCATAACAATGACTGCTCCTCTTTTGGCCTTAAATTTTTTGATTTGTTTGCTTAGAGCAGTGCGGGCAGATCTTTGCAAACGGCTATCAATAGTTAATTGCAGCCGCAAATCGTCGGTATGGAAAAATCCTTGGGGAGCGTAGTCAGGCATTAATGTGCCTTTTCCAGTTTTACTAATACGCAGGGTTTTACTGGAACGTTCTAGTAGCTTTTCTTGGCTATATTCTACTCCTGCTTGCCCCCGGCGATCGCTATTTACATAACCAACAACATCGGCAAATAATTTCTGTTGGGGGTAGAAGCGAGAGTATTTTTTGCTTAAATCTAAGCCATCCAAGCGCAAATCATAAATTCGATCTGCAATTTCTTCCGAGAAGTTGGAGCCAAGGAAAATGCCGCTTTTTTGTTTAGCAAATTTTTTTTCTAAATCCTCAGCATCTTGGTTGAGGATAGGGGCTAGTTTTTGTGCTACATATTCCCTTGATTTGCCAAATAATTTGGGATGGACATAGAGGGTGTAGGCGGGGCGATCTATTGCTACCAGGTCTAAATTTCGATCTAACATGGGACGGCGAGGCATAAATGGTCTAACTGCTACCATTTGTTGCCGCCGCGCCCTTTTTTTCAACTCTGGCCCCCGGACAATTTGTAAATTATACAAATTCAAACCCAGCCCTAATCCAGAAGCAATTAATAATCCCCAAACTAAAAATAGTCGGGTTTTCATGTTAGCTGTTAATTCAGGAACTTCTGAGTCAAAAAAAGTGCGTATATTCTGCAATCCTGCCTGCTGTTTTTTGATAAATTTTCTGGCAATAAATTTGTACTCTTTGGTTTTAGTGGATGACTTTTGCATAAGCTTTTCTCAAAATATTCTTTCCCTCTTCCTTTGCGCTCTTTGCGGTTAGTGCATTGCATTAATTTTGGCGAGTTGCGGTGTGAGCAATCCCCGACTTCTTAAAGAAGTCGGGGATCTGTTGCCCCTGGTGAATTAGTGTGGTGGACTACTAGTACTCTCTTCCTCTTCCTCTGCACCCTCAGCGCCTCTGCGGTTTTATCTTATACCCCTCATAACTAATGTGGTGGAGCACTAGTACTTCATTGCATTAGTTTTGATCGCTAGGTAACAGATCCCCGACTTCACAAATCAATATCCGCACACTTGTAGCAATTCCTAGGAATAGAAGTCGGGGATCTTTTAGGCCCGCGACTTGTCAGAAGTATCTGTTGCTGTAAATAAAACCGGATTCTAGATAAATTGTGGAGTTAATAACCTAGGGAAGATGGGATTGCAGGCTGCCTTTGAGGATGGGTATTATCAGCATTACCATTTTGATTCACCTCCAACTGTTCTCCTGGGAGAAAGATTGTTTTGTTTGGAGTTGGAGATAATAATCCAGCATTGGGTTTTTCTGCCTCTTGAGCCATTTTATTTTTTAAAACCTCATTGGTTTTTGTCAGCTGTCGCTCGTCCCGTTGTAATTCTTGTAGTTTGCGGTAATTTTGACCCCAAAGTTTTTGGGAATATACAGTCCAACCATAAACCACTAGAACTGCAACTACTAACAAAAATGTCCCCAAGCAGGAATAACGATATAGGGTAAAAAAGCGGATTAACCACCTAGGTTTTGTGGTGTTAGAAGGAGATACATTGGAGAGAGATGAATTTTGTTGCTCATTTGTTTCCAATGTTGGCGAATTTGCTAATAATTGGCGTTTTTTAACCCCTGGAGCTGTTATTTTGGTTTTTTGTCTACCTATTATCCGTTGTCTAGGGGTGAATAATTGTTTTTGGTCTGGTGATTGTGTAGTTAGTAAAGCACTGCGATGATTCACAGAATTCGATGGTAACTTTCTTGACCTTTTAGTTACTCTTGATTGCATTAAATTTGACTGCAAGCCTTTGGATCTTGCTCTCATATTCGACCGAGGTGTAGTAGCCATAATTTATGTAGAATAAAAAGTAACGGTATGAAAATTAATTTTCTTAGTAATTCAGATTACTTAGACTATAGATAGTATCCCAATCTCCAAATAGCTGCACATAAAAGTGGTAAAAAAATGTTGTTGCTACTGGTCTGGTTAAAAATGTAACTTCTAGGTATTTTCCAATTGTTCAAGACTAATTTACCAAAAAAATGAGTTTCTGATGGAAATATCTATCTTTTGTCGGTTTTAAGGAGATATCATTATATACTCTTGAATAGTTGCCAAATATACTTGATTATTGTTTAATACTTAGTACATTTCTACTAATTTATGGGGCGTTAGAACATTTGTACTTTTTTTGAGAGATTTTGTTTTTCGATCCAAGTGACATTGAAGCAATCTCAAAAATGCCAAAAACAAATTATTCAGTAGGGAACATCGAAAATCTCTGGGATTATAGAATAATCTTAGCCACGCCGTGCCCTTTCCTTTGTATACCAATTCTTCGGCGTTGTTGAATACTGGGGGGTAACTGATAACTGTTAGCGCAGCTCCTCCGAAGGAGGCTAACTGAAATTGCAATGTCAAGTCTTCGCAAGGGCACGGCACCAGTAAGATAATTGTATTGATTGAAAGATTGTGGATGCCGTGCCCCTACCAATCTGTCTAACTTTTCACGGGATATGGAAAAGGGGGAATTTGTTCTTTAATTTTCAAGCGTCTTCTAAGATTCTTAATTTTTATCTTTATCTTATAAGGATAGTTGCTTGGTCTGCTCTATCCGACAAAGCTTTTTCTAAATTGTTTCCAATTTCTTCTACTATTTTTTCAAACATATCTTTTTGATTATTCATCTCTTCTTTGATTGTTGCTGTTAGTTCTGGTTTCTGTTTGTCACATTCTGTGTTGATTTTTTCTTCAGACATAAATATTTTTCTAGCCAAAACGGGTACATCAAAATTCATTACTATAGCTTTTTGTAACTTGTCTGTCTCTTTTTTGAAGAAAAGAGAAGTCAATGCATAAATAATTATTAAATAAAAATTAAAAATTACAGCTATTATTGCGAACACGATTATCCCAATAATTAATGAGATTACAACTAGTATTGAATCTACACTATTTATATCCACAAAGCCCATAATATTTCCTATTCCTATATTGAAAGGTGAACCTTTAACATCGGGGTCAATATTAACTTGTAGATTCAAAGCTGTTTCTTCTTCTTTTATATGGTATTTTTTACAAATAGGTTTAGTTTCTTTATGCAATTTTTCTAAAATTTTCGGTTGTTCAAGCCATTCTTGACATATTTTTTTTATTCTTTCTTTCGTATGGTTACTTCTAAGCCATTCTGGAATATCTCTTTCCAATCTGGATTCTACATCTTTAAATAAACGTAAATCACCTTGTTGCCATTCTTTTAATCTCACTTTTACCACTTCGTCTATAATGCCTTCCGATAAAAATTTCGCAATTCTATCAATTAAACTAGGAATTTCATTACGAACAATTGTTTTCACCCCTCCCTCGGAAATGAATTTTTTCACTTCCTGCTTAAAACCTTCAGCAAGTAATTCCCATCTCCCTAATCTTGCCAAGCCGGTAGCAATAGCATATTCTGGTTCCAAATCAGGTTGAAACTTTGCTCCTGGAAAAATTTGCTCACAAATATTACGGGTAAATTCCATCCTAGACGCACCACCAGTTAATAATAAAATAGCTATTTTTTTGTTTTCCTTATCTAAATCTTTTTTTATTTCTTGAAGTTTGGTTTCAAAAGCTTCTCGCCAACCTTTGCCATCCAATTCATCTTGATGTTCATCCAATATTTTTTGCATAGAATCATAACTGACTACAGGCTTAAAATAAAGGTCAGTATCTTCGTCTAATTCTAAATCACATTTTTTAACCCTTTCTTGAGGTGATTTTTGATAATTTTTTTCTTTGGAAAAGTATTCTTCTTTCGCTTGACGACAACTGAGTAAGCATTTTGCTTCTATGTATGGTTTATTTTTTAAAAAATTTTCTAATTCCTGTCTTCTTCTAGATTTTTCAATTGTTAGTTTATAAATCGATCTATCAATCAGAGAAGCTCCTAGCTTATTCTCCCCAAAATCACTTGGTTTTTGTTCTAAATCCTCCACAAGTGTAAAATCAGTTGTTGAAGATCCAATATCAATTACTAGTACAGTTGACAATAAAGCTGTAATTACTTTATATTCTTTACCTAATTTTTCATCTCTATAGTTAATAAAAGCAGCACGGGATTCAGGAACTACCTTCAAATGTGAAATATCTTTTATTTTGAGTAACCTTTGATATTTTTCTCTTTCTTCTGGTGTCCAACCTGATGGGCATCCAACAATGAAGTAACTAGAATTTCCACCTTCAATTTGACTTTTTTCATTCAGTAAACGAGAATATTCTCGTATGAAATTTTTAAAATTTTCTGCTTCTGCTAGGGTTACTTCTTTAGTTATTTTTTGCTTAAAATAGACATCCAATTTATTTACATCGCTAGAAGTTAAAGCCTCATCACCAATAACAATTTCACCATTGGATTTTTTCCCAACTACAGAGCATTGTTTTCTTTGTCCATGAATTTCTAATATTTTAGGATGAGAATTACCATCCATAGACATTTTGGCTACAGCCGTATCACCATGTCCTAAATCAAAACCGATTACTTCTGTCACCGAATTTACAATATTTTGCTCTTGTGAATCCATTGTTACAATTCCTATATTTATCAATTTAGATTTTGTTAGGACTTACGCACTCGTGACGAAAAAAAGGCTTTGCGATTACTTCACTTCGTTCATAATGATGTAAATATGTAGTTTGTACGTAAGTCCTGTTTGTATTAGTTTGTCGTTAGAAACTTTCTTCTAATAAACTTAAAGCTTTGTTTACTTTTTTACTTGCTTCTATGTCTCCAATTTCGGCAAGACAATCAGATAATTTTTCTAGATATTCTTTACTGTATAATTGTGGTTCTGACATCAATATATTAAAAATTATGTCAATTGCTTGATTCAAATCATCTTTAATTTCATCAGCTTTATCATAATTTAAATGTCTTAAATATAATTTAACAGATTCATGAATCAAATCATTCACTATTTTTGTAAATCCACAACAAATACTTATAATTGCCAGCTCTAATATATGGAAAGCAGTATTTTCTGGATACTTTTCTTCAATTATAGGAAAAACATATGGATAGAATTTGATTTCTGGATTTAATTTTTCAAGTTGAATATAATCTTCTATTGTTTTTTGAAAATTCCCTAAATTGGCATAAGATAGTCCACGAGAATAATAACCATCTGCTGAATTTGGGTTAATTTCAATCAAGCGATTGAATTTTTCAATTGCTGCTTGATATTCACCTTGATAAAAATGCTCAATTCCCAATTCATAGATAGGTTTCTCTTCCTCAATTATCAGATTTTTTATCTCGTTTTCGTAACTCTCTATTACTTGTTGTTGCATATCATCTATTTCTTTAATAAATGGTTCTAATAAATCTACTCCAAATTCTGATTTAAGCTCACATAATTTAGGTTCATAATAAGGATTTAAACTAAGGAAATATAAATCGGCACAAAACGCTGCTAAAAGCTTATGTGTCTCAATAATAATTTTTCTAATAATCTCTAGAGCTTCTTCTTCTGTTTTATCTTGAGTGATTAATTCTTGTTTGACTTCTTTCCAGTTCCATTCTATGGCTGGAAATTTTGATGCTTTACTATCTGGTAATCTCCAGTGTCCTACACGAAAAGTTACTGCATCTACCCTAATATCTGTATAAAATATATATGTTGCAATAGGAGCCAAAACACTGTGTAAACGATCAAGATCAATTGCTCCTATTGGCTCTTGAAAATAATCACTATAAAATCTAAGTGGATGCAATTGATCTTGAGGAGAATAGTATTTCTCCAAAAAATCTCCGACAGTCCGCATCTCCAAATCGAAATCCAAATTACGCAATGATGTTAAGCTATTATCTTTGGCAATACTGAGAGGAGAAGTTAATATTAACAAATATTGCCCATATTCTTGTAAAATTTGCTCTGTTTCACGTCTGCTTAATTTAGAAAACCAGTTATCTTTCTCCCAATTAGTTTGAATTTCTTCCAGCTTGATCTGAATATCCTTTTGTTGTATTTCCTGTAATAATTCACGGTGTAAAGCACTAATTTTACGTCTATCTTCTGCTTCTTCTTTCTTTAGTTCTAGTTCCTTTTTTTGAAGTTCAAGGAAACCTAATTCCCTTTCTGCTTTTCCTTGTTCTATCCTCTCTTGTAACTCTTTAAGTTCTTGTTCTCTTTTTTCTTTGCGTTTATAGTATTTAATCTCTTCTTCTTGAAGATTATTTTTTTTACTAGCAGGTTTTCCTGAAACTAAAGAAATAAACCCATCCCTCGCTTTGGGAGCATTTGCTAATGTACGTGTTAAATTTAGTGCAAGTTTAGAAATGCCAATTAAAGTAGTTAAAGTAATTGGATCAATCATCTATTTAATTCGTAGTTTTAAAAAAGTTTTTTCGATATATTGATGTGTTGATTTAATGTATGGTATTCCCATAAATGTCCGCAGTTTTTATATACTTCTCATAAATAAGGTTCTCGTACATATTCACTGCATTTATCGCATACTTTACATGAATGTAAGCCTGTGTATACAAATGTACTAATAATAGACCTAGGTGAAGTTTGTTTGTTAGGTTCGTCATTTTCTTTTACATCATCATCCTCTTCATTTTCTAAATTATTGTCATCCTCTTCAAAATCATCGTCTATAAAAATGTCATCAAAAGACATAAAATTACTCTACCACTGGCGAGGCCTAGATCCCCGACTTTTTGGAAAAGTCGGGGATCTAACTTCTCACACATGATTTAGGATTGCTACAAATATAAATATAAATATTAGTATAATTAAAAACTTTTATTTTTGTTAAGATAAACCAAATTAGTAATTTCTTTCTGGACTTAATTTGTATAATTGCTGTCTGAAAGTCAAAAATAAATGGCAATCGTTAAAACTCTCAGTTTTCAGGAAACTCCTATGACTGCGACAGCACCATTTGCTAATCAGTTAAGTTCAGAATTACCTAATATTTGCGGTTCAGAAGCAGAAATTAGTTCAGTTGTTACGCAAAATCAACCAGTTTTTTTAAACAAAACCAATCTGCGGGTGGAAGATATTACC
The DNA here is from genome assembly GCA_030065255.1 of Calothrix sp. MO_167.B42. GTDB lineage: Bacteria > Cyanobacteriota > Cyanobacteriia > Cyanobacteriales > Nostocaceae > Calothrix_A. The sequence goes on from JASJCX010000214.1 coordinate 11,459, forward strand.
GCCGGGTTTGCTTGCGCCCTACATATGCACCAACCAACAATCCCGGCTGGCGTGAATGGGGAACTCATCAGCAATCTCCAGCATATGTTTAATAACCCCAACGATGGAGACAATCACAATGCAGAAACATTTTCTTGGTGTTACAGCCGCATAGGAGATTTCATTCCCCAATTAGTATCTGAGGGTTGCAATCCCCGGATTATGCTTGACTACTCGGGGAATTTGTTGTGGGGTTTGCAGCAAATGGGACGTAATGATGTCCTCGATAACCTCAAACGCATTACCTGTGACTCCCAGTATCAGCCCTATGTAGAATGGCTGGGAACTATGTGGAGTCATGCTGTTGTGCCTTCCACACCCATCCCTGACATTAAACTACATATTCAAGCTTGGCAGCATCACTTTGCGGCAATGTTTGGTAATGATGCCCTCAAAAGAGTGAAGGGCTTTTCTCCCCCAGAAATGCACTTACCAAATCACCCAGATACCTTATTTGAATATATCAAAGCCCTGAAGGAATGCGGGTATCGTTGGTTAATGGTACAAGAACATTCAGTGGAAAGATTGGATGGTTCTGGGTTGCGCCATGAAGATAAATACATTCCTAACCGTTTAGTTGCTCGTAATTCCCACGGCGAAACCGTTAGTATTACAGCCCTGATTAAAACCCAAGGTTCCGATACCAAATTAGTGGCGCAAATGCAGCCCTATTTTGAAGCAAAAGGACTGGGTAAACAACAAATTGGCAATGTAAATATGCCCTCTTGTGTTACCCAAATTGCTGATGGGGAAAATGGTGGGGTGATGATGAACGAATATCCCCGCGATTTAGTCAGGATTTATCATGAAATCCGCGATGGTGGGGGTAATACTTCCGGAACCGTGGCATTGAATGGTACTGAGTACCTGGAACTGATAGAGGCTGCGGGTGC
>JASJCX010000003.1 GCA_030065255.1 Calothrix sp. MO_167.B42
AGCTCACGGCCGAAGCCTGCCCCCTTGCAGTCTTAATGATAAGTCTTTAACCGGACATGATATGACTTGTCTGTTCGCCCTGTGCCAGTTACGTAGGGTCTGCTGAATAACTATAAAACATTGATTTACCAATGCTTTGAGGCTATTTATTAGGGAAAGATGTGCAAGGGAATTAGGATTTTAGGTTTAAAATTATTGCATCTATCAATTTTTGATAGCAAAAGAATAAAAAATAAAGAAGCTAAAACTGTGCCCTGTGCCCTGTGCCCTGTTCCCTGTTCCCTGTTCCCTACCCTCACCCAAAGACTTTTATGCCTAACGGCACGCTCCGCGAACAGCAAGCCCTACGTAAGTCCTGACAGTAGAGATGTTCAGTTCAACCTATTCTATATCTCCTTGATTAAATTAAAATCTTATAGACGCAGACTCTTCTCGATCTAGAGCTTGCTTGACTTTCAACAGCGTTTTTAAATAGGCTAATCGGCTATTCCAAGCAAAGCGGGGAAGTAAGGGAATTTGTCCCAAATCAGTTGTTTCCCCTTCAACTGCGGAAAATTCGGAATTTTGTGCCATAATCTATACACACTTTAAACATTAATTAATTTTTAATTTTTAAGTTCTAATTGCCGTTTTTCCTGCCAACTTTCTGACCATTGGATATTCTCAGCAGTAAACTGTAATGGATCATTTTCTGGTAAAGGAGCGTTTATCGGCTCGACAATTAACTCAAATTCCCCATTGTCAAAGGGTAAACCTTGCGCTTTGACTTTTGGAATTACCCGCTCCCGTAAACCTTGCTCTGCATGGACAAGAGCGCGATGATGGCAGTAAGGATTATTACCCCGTTTATCAAAGAAGACGTGAGCAGTCCAACTGCAACCTCCACGACAGAGTTCAGCATATTCGCAGGTTTTACAGAAACCCCACAGATGTTTTGTTCCTTCCGGTGTTCCGGCTCCCAAATTGAAACGTAGCTCCTCAGCGTTTTCAACTATATCACTAAGTTTATGGTCTCTAATATTACCACCAGTATAGGCTGTAGTGGGTAAAGAGGGACAACCCTTAATCGCCCCATCAGCTTCGATTCCCAAGGTAGAAAGTCCAGCAGAACAGCCTTGCCAGAAAGAGAAATCATGTTCATTTCCCCGCCCCCGTAATAGTCGCTCGTAAGGACCGTAGTAACCAATGTTATTTCCACCTTGGACTTTAACATTCTCTTGGTAGGCACGACGAACCACACGGGCAATCATGGGGTAAATATCTAATAACTCATGGGGTTGTAAAAGTATATCTGCATTATCAGCAGCATTACCCATGGGAACAGTGAGTTGAATTTGCCAAGCACGGGCACCCGCATCACGAATACACTCGTATATACGGGGAAATTCTGGGGCGCAGAGGCGATTAATTTGGGTGTTGCAACCAAAATAAATCCCTACTTCTTTGAGGTGGCTCATGGTTTTAAAGGCATATTTCCAAGAGCCTTTTCTTCCCCGCAAGCGATCGTGAGTTTCCTCTAAACCGTCAATGGAAACGGAGACAGTACGAATCCCCGCTGCTTTCATTTTTTGTGCAGTTTCCAGAGAAATGCCATAACCACCAGTAGTCATACCGCACAACATTCCCGCTTTGGTAATAGCTTGGGCAATTTCGAGCCAGTCTGGACGCAGAAATGCCTCACCCCCAATCAAGGTGACTTCTTTAATCCCGACTTCTGCCATTTGTTGGACGAGATCCAATGCTTCCTCTGTGGAAAGTTCTTTGGTGCGTGCATTCCCAGCGCGGGAACCACAGTGACTACAAGCAAGGTTGCACTTTAAGGTAATTTCCCAAACGGCGTAACTTGTGCGCTGATATTTCATAAAAACCCCTGAAAATGATTGAAAGCGAGGGATAGACGGAGATAGAGTCACCAATTGCTAGTGCTCAGGCTGATCGCTTGTTGGTACTATAAAAGCGTCTTCTACAGAAGCCTCTTGTTCCAGCACAATGTCGTCCAGCATAATTGATCCGTAATGCGTGACCGCTATTGGAGGCTCCTTGCAAACACAAATATCTAGGCTTGGATCTACTATTACCCCATAAAGTGGTTGAAAAATTATATCTTCTGATAGATCTTTTGAAACTTCATTAACAGTTAACCCACCAACTGCACCCACTAATTCGTCTTCAGTGAGGTCTTGAAACTGACCTAATTCTTTTAATTCTAATATTTGGATAACGGCTGTTTCAAATTCGTCACGAGAAAACTGATAACCACCATCTGCCATAATTTTTTTGACATCTTCGACCTTCCGGCTCATTAATTGATTCCGAAAAGATTCATCCTTGACTAGCTGAACGAGAAAGCTTTTAACTTTCTCTAAAATTTCCCCAGACATAGTATTATTTACCCCTTTAGTTATTTGCTAAACTCATGCCATTTCTTTGCTAGACTTATGTATACCCATAAGGTATGACGGAGTTCTATATTCTCCTGAGAGATATAAATAAATTCCTATAGTTCTTCCTATTAGACCTGGATTTACAAGGGAAGTCTAGGTCACATTGGTAGTAACAATGGTAGTGGGTAATGAAGATTCAAAATCCAAAATTTAAAAAGGTCTGTTCCCGTAGCGTTCCCTAAGAGGATGTTTGTCAAGTCTTCCATCGTATGTTTCACTACCCCATCTACTGAAAAACTGCTACGAGAGAATTTAGGTTTTAGGATTTGCGATACCCCCAGCGTCAAGCCTCCGGCTTATCGCACCCCTGAGTATCACTTAAGGCTAAGGCTTAAGCAGGCCCTTTCCAAACATCCTCGTTAGGCGCGAAAGAAGCAAATAGGAGAGTTTTACCCTTCGACTGCGCTCAGGGTAAAAAATTTAGCGCAGCCTCACAAAGAAATGGTATTAGGACATTGTTGAACATCTAAACCGATTAAATTAATATAGGACTTACGCAACTGGCATATTTTTTGGCGTAGGGTGCGTGAGATGCGAAAATATTTGAACGTAGCAATAAGACTTACAAGGTCACGCACCAACCACCGATTGTGACAATTGCGTAAGTCCTGTAATAGTAAACTTATTGCTTAATTGCTAGAATTACTGGAGTATTTTATAACAGCGATCGCAGTCTTGCTTGAGCATTTTTAGCGATCGCACAAATCCCTAATTTTATTGATATTTGAGGACAAACAACCACGGTAGGCTGATTCAAAACATATCTTCAGGGAGTGATGGAAGTGATGAGTTTTTCCCGTCCACAGTCAAAGAAACTAATAATTACCAATTATGTAATCTAAAATTTAACTCCCCTATATCCCCCCAAGGGGAAATCTAAAATCTAAAATCTAAAATCTAAAATTATTATGTTGAGCAGTTGGGGAAAAAGATTAACACTCATTTATTTGGTGTTAGCGGCGTGTATTTTTACAATCTGGACAGGGGCGAACAGAAGCAGGGTACAGGACAATAGTTTTGTTGCTAATAATGCTAATTGGAGTCCAGCACAAATAACACTACAATCACAAACCACTCCAGTAGTACCACCACAAACAAAAATAACCCCCAGCCCTGCAATCAAAAGTCCTACTGCGAAAAAAACCCCCACAGCCAAACCCAAGCAGCAAACTAAATCTCAAGCAAAATCTCAATCGAAACAATTACAAAAAACCCAAGCTCCATCTGGTAAAGCCTTCCAAACTACCAGGTCATTTAAAAATTATACACCAAGATATGCGATCGCCTTAGCACATAGGAATAATTACGGAGAACGTTATTCCCGAGATGTAAATGGGTTACCAGTAACCAATCAACCAATCATTGTGCTCCATGAAACCGCTTCCACCGCCAGCAGTGCGATTAATACCTTCCGCACTCCCCATACCAGCGATAGCAAGCAAGTCAGCTATCACGCCCTCATTACCCTCAATGGGATGATTATTTATATCGTTCCCCCAAACAAGAGAGCCTTTGGTGCAGGTAACTCTATATTTACAGGACCATTCGGTTCGGAAACAGTCAAAACTAATCCGAATTTACCACCCTCTGTCAATAACTTTGCCTATCATGTTTCCTTAGAAACCCCCCGTGATGGTATTGGCAATAATCACCAACGTACCCATAGCGGTTATCGAGATGTGCAATATAGATCTTTAGCTTGGTTACTTGCTCAAAGTCAGGTTCCCGATGATCGTATCACTACCCACCGCGCTGTGGATCGTTCAGGACAGAGAATAGATCCCCGCAGCTTTGATTTTAATCGGTTTTTCAATTTACTACATTCTTACCGTCAACCAGTGTTTGGGCAGAAAAAGAATAATCCCCAAACAAACAATGTTTAGGTTGCAGTCTTTTTTATCAACTGATAATTTATTTTATACCAACAAATGATTTACTTATTTCCAACGGATAGTTTATTTTTTTACCAATATAAATTCGTATAAACTCACTCAAGGGAATTCGGTGAAAATAAATTATTCCATGTTGTGGGATGGGCATCCTGCCCGTTCTTATCATTAGCACCGCAATATGCCTGCACTACAAAATATTTTGGCATATTTTTTTAATTGGAAGTTCCTAATCTACCAGATAAAAAATATTGTCTCATATGTATTAAATACGTAGTAGCAAAAAACGCTAACTAGTTTTACGTAATATTACTGTTCAAATATACGCATATTTACGGTGATGATAGTAGCTGTTGTTTGCTTGCAACACAATACAAAAAATTGAAGAGTAAATCATGAGTCAAGCTCTACCACCAATCAACGTCTCATCACCTCAGGATTTTCAAGAGAGTCCCAAAGTAAATAAAAACCATAAATCTAAAACCTTCAAACTAAGGTCCCTAATTGTCTCCAACTTTATCATTTTTTTTCTCGCATTCACCCTCATTTTTTGTGGAGTTAAGCCTGCTTTTGCGGCTGTGAATGCACCTGATTGTGTTGGTACAAATCCAGAAGAATTAGGATGTTGGCAAAAATATCCTTTATTCCGTGACGAAGAGGGTAAGATTTTACCCTTAGAATCAGTGCATACCTCCGTATTACCAAACGGGAAAATTCTCATGGTAAATGGGAGTAGTAACCGCAATACAATCGACAGGCAAACGGATGGCGATGGAAATGACCTGAAAATTACTTTCATCGATGGGGTCAAAACTTCCAAGGAAGGAGTAGTAGATAATACAGCCATTTTTGACCCAGTAACTGGCACATTTGAAAAAATTTCTTCTCCTCCGGCTGTGCAATTTGGAGATAGTAACGATCTTTTCTGTACTGGCCATTTGCATTTACCCAATGGGAATGTTTTCTTTGCCGGTGGGAGTAACCGTTACTATCCTGGGGAGCAATTTGAAGGCTCTAAACAAATCAATATTTATAACTGGAAATTCCATACATGGGATAATATTGGCGGCAAGATGAAAGCCGGACGATGGTATCCTAGCTTGGTGCCTTTAGCCGATGGCAAAGTGGTAATTTTTTCTGGCCAAAAATACGACGCACCGTCACAGATCACTCCCACCATTGAGATATACGATCCTACAACTAACGAGCTACATTTCTTCGATCTAACTTATGTAGAAGATAGCCCCTTCAACGTCAAGATTAAGCAGTATAATTACATCGATGCCGATGGCAACCCTGGCATAGGGGAAGCTGATATTTATGACAGTATCGATCTGTATCCCCGTGTTTTTCCCACTGCTGATGGCAAACTTTTAATTACTGGAGATGGGGCAGGAAAATTTCCCCTTGAGGTGCATAAGAGTGACAGAACCTATCTAATGTCTGTTACCGAGGAAGCATCAGATACACAAGAGATTCCAGGGAAGCCCTGTGTCAAGGAGGCATCAGGGAAAAAACTCTGTATCAGTTTTGAAGTTGGAAATGACAGAAAAGATATTTCTAAGGTGTATGGAACAGCTGTTGCCGATCCCAACCGAGAAGGAGATATTTTACTATTGGGGGGACTTTTAAATAACAATAATATCAATTTTGGTAAACCCCAACTAGGTAAAATAGTTGATGGGCAAGCACCGGCAGGTTCAACTAACGAAAAGTTGCTCAACGGTGACACAAGAATTGCCGCTAGTTTAGAACGATGGGATAGTAAAGCCGATGAATGGAGTATTGTTCCTAACTTTCTGCACACAGATGATGGCAATCCCCAACCCCGCGCCATGGATGAAGCGGTGATTCTGCCAAATAAAGAGATTTTGACCGTTAATGGTGGTAGGTATGCCGAATACGCTCCGATTTATGAACCCCTATTAATGACCTATGATCCGGATTCACCAGGGGGCTACAAAACCAAAGAAATGAACCCCGCCACCCTGCCGAGACTGTATCACAATGGAGCATTATTGTTACCCGATGCCCGGGTTTTAACCATTAGTGGAAATGCTAGTCGTGCAGCACGGAAACCTAATGGAACTGTTCATGTAGATGTGGTTCCTGACAATAAAGAATACTACGCCTTAGCGAAATTAACCACCACGCCCGACGTTCCAGGATCGGGTAAGGTTATTAGTAAGAAAGATTACAACCAGTTTCTCGAAGACTACTACCAATCTCCTCAAAAATATTTTGCCCAGCTAGATGATTCTAGTATCGATCCGCTTCCCTTCGTTCCGGCGGAAATTTGGCAAATGGAGATATTTAACCCCCCCTATTTATTTAAAGCTGGGCCCCGTCCAGAAATAGAGACAGTTTCCCAAACCCTAAAACATGGGGAAGCTGGCACAGTCACTGTGAAAAATATAGATATCAGTAGTGACAGCGAGAAAGGATCTTTAGCGATGGTGAAATTAGGAACCATTACCCACAGCTTTGATTATGGTCAACGTCTTGCAGACTTACCCATCCAAAACGTAACTGATAATGGCGATGGTTCTTATACAATGGACTTCACCGCCCCAGAAAACGCCAATCTTTACACCCCTGGCTATTACATGATGTTTTACCTCAATAGCAATGGTAAACCGTCTGTGGCCAAGATGGTGCAATTAGAAGCCGCGTAGAAATCTACAATCTTAGGAATGTGGATTTATTAACTTACAATTATTACCTAATATGAAATCTGCATGATTAGTTACCGCAAAAACCTCACCCCTCTCCTTAGTAACCCTACGGTGTACACACAAGTCCTACTTATCTTCGTTTCAGTCTATGAATGCCCCCTAAATCCCCCAATTCTGGGGGACGCATGGAAATTCTTGCCCCCCCAATTTTGGGGGTTAGGGGGCCTTTAGGTGAGGGCTTGGATAAATTTAATTACTTGTGTGTACACGTGAGCCTTAGTAACCAGAGGGGTGTCCGCACCGATGGGGTGAGGTGACGACAATATGGTAAGTCCAACAAGCGGATTTCATATAACTCTACAACTGAGCTTTCATGGCTTTTAGGTAACCAAATTTTGTACTTTATTTAATCCCCATTCCTAAAAATAAACACTTCCAAACAGTAAAATTAAATTAGGATAACTCCAATGGCATTAACCGACCAAGAATTGAACAGACTAGCTAATGAAGGCATTGATCTCAATAATCTAGGTAAATACAAAACGTTCCTAGAAGATTTACAGGGTAATATAATCAAAGCACACGGACGAGATCACAGTGTGCATCTGTTTGTCAAATTTAAGCCAGAGAAACCAGCAGATGCCAAGCAATGGATTCAAGGTTTTGCTGAAAAATATGTCACATCGGCTCTGTTGCAAGCAGAAGAAGCCTTGCAGTATCGAGAGAAAAATATCCCAGGAAGTGTCTTTGCCAACTTCTTTTTATCCACTAAGGGGTATGAATATTTCGATACTAAACCCTTTAAAATTCCTGGGGGTCAATCCTTTCGCTTTGGGATGAAGAATGAGTCCATCAAGAATTTTTTAGGCGATCCCCCCGTTGAGAAATGGGATAGCGGATTACAACAAGAAATTCATGCCTTAATTTTAATAGCAGATGACGATGTAGTTGATTTACTCCAAGAAGTCAATCAAATCTGTCAAAATTTGCGACAAGTGGGGGAAATTGTGCACCGAGAAGATGGATTTATCCTGAGAAATAAGGATGGACAAGTGATCGAACACTTTGGCTTTGCTGATGGCATCAGTCAGCCTTTATTTGTCAAGAGAGATATTGATAGAGCGTTGCAAAATTCTGGTCGTTTTGATAAATGGGACCCCAGAGCACGGTTAGATTTGGTATTAGTCCAAGATCCCAACGGGAAAACCGAATACAGCTATGGCAGCTATTTGGTTTATCGTAAACTGGAACAAAACGTAAAGGGATTTCGTAAAGATCAGCAAAGACTAGCGCAAACCATAGAAGTTAATGATAACTTAGCTGGTGCGTTAATTGTAGGTCGCTTCGCAGATGGAACCCCTGTGGTTAACTCTAAAACTCCATTGGGAGCAACACAAACGAATAACTTTAATTATGACGAAGATCCTCAGGAGTTTGGCTTAACGCCTAAACCCAGTAAATGTCCCTTCCATGCTCACATCCGTCAAACCAACCCAAGGGGAGATACAGGAAGGGTGGAATCTTCCCCCAATTTTCAACAATCCTTAGACACAGAAAGGAAACATCGCATTGCTCGTCGTGCCATTAGCTACGGAGTCCAGGATCTTAACCAAGAACCCACAGTCGGCTCAGGATTACTATTTTTGTGCTTCCAAGCTAACATCGAAAATCAGTTTAACTTCATGCAAGCGAAGTGGGCTAATGCAAATAACTTTGTCGCTGTCAATGTAGGATTCGATCCAGTCATTGGTCAAATACCAAAAGGAGGAAAGGGTAATCAGACATGGCCCACAACCTGGGGAGATCCCAACACAGAAGAAGTGAAATATGATTTTACGCCGTGGGTGAATATGAAGGGAGGAGAATATTTCTTTGCCCCTAGTCTCAGTTATCTCAAAACCATCACTGACGAGTAATATAAGTCATACTGATTGTTATTGCGAATGAGTGAAGCGATCGCAAAATCTAGCTGTTGCGATCGCTTCATTTCATTTGATTACCTTCACATGACAAATTATATTTTTTAACATTAGGGATGTCCCTTAATATCATGTCCGGTTAAAGACTTATCATTCAGACTGCAAGGGGGCAGGGGGGAGAAGAGTTTTGATGATTTTTGCATAGATGGCAATATCATAAGTAATCAAGCGGACATGATATAAATCAATTCCTTTAATTAAAATCAATAAAATTATGATGTTGTTATATATATATTTTCCCTAGCACAAAAAATGGCGATACTAATTAAGACCGCAAACAAAGACGATATAGAATCAATAGTCAGTTCAATTGTACTTGCGTTTAGTACAGATCCAGCAGCACGTTGGATGTATCCCTCATCCCAACAATATCTGAAAAATTATCCTGAACTCATCAGAGTATTTGGCGCTCAGGCATTAGAATATCAAACTATCTACTGCACTGATGATTATGTCGGTGCTGCTTTTTGGTTTCCTCCCCAGAGCAAGATTGACAGCGATGCAATCGGTGGGTTTCTGCAACAAACTATATCTGGGCAACGCCAACAAGAAATATTTGCCGTGCTCGAACAGATGGAAAGTTACCATCCCCATGAACCTCATTGGTACTTAGCAATCCTGGGGGTAGAAGCCAGTCACCAGAGTCAAGGATATGGTTCGGCGTTGATGAGACATAAACTAGAAGAGTGCGATCGCACTAACACAATTGCTTATCTAGAATCCTCGAAGCCAAAAAATATTCCATTTTATGAAAAGCATGGGTTTAAGGTAATTGGTGAAATTCAAGCTGGAGAATCCCCCACTATTTTTCCTATGTTACGCTACCCTTCTTGACCAGAAGAGGCAGGGGGGCAGGGGGCAAGGGAGAAGCTCAGATCCCCGAATTTCCCAAAAAGTCGGGGATCTAACTTTTCACAAATGATCTAGGATTGCTATATTCAAGTATTCGTTGAAGCGATCGCATCATAAAATACCATTTTGCACAAAACATGGGACAGATGGGTAGTGGTTCATCGTATTAATTTTGATGGTCAAAATCATCACGTGGGTCAGGCATCCCTGCCTGACCATTGCACAGCCAGGATGGCTGTGCCACAACTCCTCAAAATTAATACGATAGACTAGTACTTCACCACACTAATTATGAGGGGTTTACCGTCAAAATAAAAAGTCTCTGCTCCCTCCGCTCCCCCTGCTCCCTCTGCTCCCTCCGCTCCCCCTGCTCCCTCTGCTCCCTCTGCTCCCTCCGCTCCCCCTGCTCCCCCTGCAAAGAGCTCCCCTGCCTCTTCTTGAAGAATGCATATATCTATCTGCGGATTTTCAATTCTCTAATGTATAAAATCCATAATGGTATTTTCTTCATCAATTCTTTACGTACATAGTCGTATTATTACTAACTCAGTAAGCATGATTGGGAATTATATTTAATAAAAGAATAATTCCCAATCATGCTTAATTTATGAGTCATTCACCGCTTTTTAATAAACTTGTACATACAATAAAAACTGCTTACTTTTGTGACAAAAAAGGCATTTCTACGGCTGAAGGCATTGAACGTATATCGGTATCAGAAACACATAAATATAGAACGCAATTCAAAAGACGAGAATTTATTGGTGATATTGGGAAATTGGCTCTATTAGGTGGAACAATTGATGTCACTTCTGGTAACTTCCATGAAACCTTAGCTGCATCACCAATAGATGCAAAGATAGCTATTGTCGGTGCTGGTTTGGCAGGACTCGCTTGTGGATACGAGCTTCAGAAGCAAGGTATTCGGCCTACTCTTTATGAAGTAAATGACACAAGAGCGGGAGGGCGTTGCTATTCTCTGGACAAATTTTTCCCTGGCCAAGTTGCTGAGAGAGGGGGAGAATTTATTGACAATTTGCATAAGACAATGCTGGGATACGTGAAGGAATTTAACCTGGAACTGGAGGATTTATCAAAAGAGCCAGGGGAAGTGTTTTACTATTTTGATGGACAATCTTACCCAGAGTCAGCAGTAGTTGATGAATACCGGGATTTTGTCAAGGCCATGGGCGAAGACTTACGCACAGTTGGACAGCCTACTGCTGATAGTTTCACATCAGGGGATAAAATTCTTGACTTTACCAATCTTCAAGATTACTTAGATAGTCGTAGAGCAGGATATCTAATTAAGAAAGCCATTGAAGCTGCTTATGTTGGAGAATATGGTCTAGAAATCGAACAACAAAGTTGTCTTAATTTTCTGTTGTTTATCCATGCGGATAGGTGTTCCAAGTTTCAACCTTTTGGTGTGTTTAGTAATGAACGTTACCATGTTGTGGGCGGAAATCAGCAGATTGTGGAAGCTTTAAAAAGCCGTCTGCAAGGACAGATTCAATACAATAAGAAATTGATTGCAGTTTCCCAGGATAGTTCATCCAAAATTGAACTATCTTTTGAGGATGGCTCCAGTGAAAAATTTGATGCTACAGTCTTGGCTATTCCCTTTTCCAGCTTGCGAGCAATAGATTTGAGAGGGCTAGAACTTCCACGGTGGAAACTTGATGCTATCAATAATCTAGTTTATGGAACCCATTCAAAGCTCATGGTAGGTTTTAATAGTCGGCCTTGGATTAATCTTGGTGGTAATGGTACTTCCTATGCTAATCTACCCTTCCTACAAGGTACTTGGGAAACTAATCCCAGTCGGGCGAATCAAACAAGAGGGGTGCTGACAGATTATTCTGGGGGAAATTTAGGAGCCAGCATCAAACCTGAAAATCTCCAAAAGGAGGCTACTAATTTCCTCAAGAATCTGGATTTGGTTTTTCCTGGAGCACTTGATTGTGCAGTACGAACCAATGATAATCAGTTTTTAGCATATTTGGAAAATTGGTTGTTAAATCCAACAACTCAAGGGAGTTATACCTGTAACCAACCGGGCTATTTTACAACCATTGCTGGCAATGAAGGGAAATCGGTGGATAACTTGTATTTTGCAGGGGAACACGCTAATTCATTCTATGAGTGGCAAGGTTTTATGGAAGGTGCTGTGGTTTCAGGTGTGGTTGCTGCCAAGCAAATTCTGACACGGGTGAGAAAATTTGAGAAAGTTTGATCGCAATTATCGATAATGTGACTAAAGCCCCAGTTTGATAAACCCTTGCCATTACCAACATATTTTAAAGTAAGGCAAGGGTGTATTTAAGTAATAAGTAATAAGTAATAAGTAATAAGTGTGTGAGACAAATATAGGACTTACGCAACTGGCATATTTTTGGTGTAGGGTGCGTGAGGGCGCGAAAATATTTGAATGTAGCAATAAAACGTCACGCACCAACTATCAATTGTGACAATTGCGTAAGTCTTGTTTAGATAAAAACCCATAATTGATAACATTTTTCTATATTGACCACACTATAATTCAATATTTTGTCAATGCATTCGAGAAAAGATATCAAAAGTTTGTTTTCAGTTGAAGCTATGAAGGTTATGATAGTGTAGCTTAAAGCATAGGTTAATATAGCAATTTGAGGTTGAGCAAAATACTATTTTGTGCGATGGAAATCGCTGAAAATAAAAATTGCGTCAATTCTGTTTGTATTCTATTCAAGTGAAAATTTTTATATATATAAATTACGTATAGTCAATAAATAGTTAAACCACTAAATTACTGGTTGAGGCTATTCCTCAAATTTATCTATCGGCAGTCTAGGTCATATATTTTTAATTTGCAACAATTGGCTGCTTGTCCTATTAGAATAGTAGTTTATAGTGACCTTAATCTTTTTCTTAAAATATGGAACTGCACGCATATACTAAAACAATTACCGATCTCTTTTCCGTCAAAAAGAAGTATATTGTCCCTAGATTTCAAAGAGAGTATTCATGGGATAAAGATAAAATTTCTGAATTATGGGACGATATTATTTCCAATATTTATATAAACAATGATAAAAGCTTTAAGCATGAAGAATATTTCATAGGTTCACTGGTTCTTGTAGGAGATGATAAATCTGTATCAATGCAAATTGTTGATGGTCAACAGCGTCTTACAACACTTACTATTTTACTTTCTGTTCTTTGTGATAGATTTGTGGAGATAAATAAAAAGAATTTAGCCTACTCTATATACGAAAATTATATTGCCGGAAAAGATGATGAGGGAAATCCCTACTTTAAATTAGAGAATGAAACTCCTAAACCTTTTTTCCAAACAGCAATTCAGCATATTGAGAAGAAAGAAGCATCTCCATCCTCAGAAGAAGAAGAAACTCTTTTAAATTCATATGAAGAATTGCATTCATACACCTCTAGGAACTCTCTAAAGAAAAAATTTAAACAGAGTCAGATGGATGATAGTTTATATGAGAACCTTTTGAAGGCAATCAGAGATCAGGTTGTAAAGTATCTTAAAGTCATCTTTATTACAGTTGCCGAAGAAGATGATGCTTACACAATCTTTGAAACATTGAATGCAAGAGGAATGGACTTAAGTTTTGTTGATTTAATAAAAAATAAAGTCTTTAAAAACTTTAACATAAAGCACCCAGATGATTTTGCAAAAACAAAATGGAAACAGTTGCGAAACACAATAACTTCAAGAGATGGTGTAGGTAGTCTGGAAACATTTGTAAGGCATTGGTGGATAGCAAGATATAATTATACAAGCGCTGATAATGTTTATAAGCATTTTAAAAAATTATGGAGTGGTAATGAAATAGAACCTGAAAATTTTTTAGACGAATTAATAAAGGATGCTAATCTATATATTATAATATCATCTCCTGTTAAAGAAGATTTTAAACAGCAAGAAGAAAAAGATATATATAGATCTTTGACGGCATTAAAAATTTTCAGTGTTAGCCAACAAAGACCTTTTGTATTAAGTTTATTTAAAGCAAGAGAAAATAAAAATTTGACATTATCTGATGTAAAGGAAATTCTTTATTTTATTGAAAAATTTCACTTCTCTTTCAATGCTATATGTTCTATGAGACCTTCAGGTATTGAGGGTAGCTATTCTAAAGCTGCTAGACAATTACTTGAAGCAAAAAATAAAAAATCAGCGAAAACTGTTCTCACAGAGTTCAAAAAACAATTAGATACAAGGTTACCTGATAAAAAAACATTCAAGGAAAGATTCTCTCAATTGAAATTTATCAAGAGCTACACTAAAGATAAAAAATTAATTCAGTACATTTTTAGTTACATGGAATCTATTAAACAAACAACTAATGAGTTTAAACCTGATAGCATCACATTGGAGCATATATTACCTCAGTCATCTACTACAGAAGATTTTGTAGGTACTATTGGTAATTTATTACCTTTAGGACCAGAGCTAAACGAAAAAGCTGGTAATAAGAAGGTTGCTCAAAAGATAGAGATATACAAGAAATCTAAATTTGTGCTGACCCAAGAGTTTACGAATAATTTTCGTAGCGAATGGGGAAAGGAAGAAATTAGAAATAGAACAGATTCTCTCGCGGAAGATTGCTACAACTCTATGTGGAGTGAAAATGAGTAAAATTTGAAAGAGCAGTTTCATTCTAACAATCGAGTTGCAGCAGACTGTTATAATATCATTTCCGGGTAATTAGTTACGATATCAAATTTCCAGAGTCTTGATATTTAAAAATCTCAGGGTTAATCTTATCGTAAGTATTAATGCGGACATGATATAACACTAATCTGAAAAAAGAATGAAACAGATGTGATATTTTATAAACGCGATATATCGCGTTTATACCAAAGAAGTTATCGCAATCATGAGTTGAGTTTTTACTCTGTTTGTATCTCCATAAAAGGATAATCGATATATCCCAGTTCCAAATCCTGATCGCCTTTACCGTAAAAAGTTTTGGGATTTGGTGTATTTAAATCAGCTTCTAGTTGAAATCGCTTGGGTAAATCTGGGTTGGAGATAAATAATTTACCAAAAGAGACTAAATCCGCATCACCAGTAGATAAAACATTATTCCCTGCTTGTCGATCGTAACCGCCATTGGTAATAATTGTCCCCTGATAAATAGGGCGAAAAATTGGTAAAACGGGATTGAGAACTTGACGATTAGCTAAATCAACCTCATTTGGTTCCATTAAGTGAATGTAAGCCAGATTAAAGGGATTAAGTTTGTCGATGACATAGCTGAAAATTCCTTGGGAGTCAGAATCTTTCATCCCATAGAAGGTATTGCTAGGAGACAGCTTAATACCAACTTTTTCACCACCCCAAACACTAGTAACACCTGATACAACTTCCAATAAAAACCGGGCGCGATTTTCTATAGAACCGCCGTATTTATCAGTACGTTGGTTGGAGCCATCCTGGAGAAATTGGTCAATTAGATAACCGAAGGCACCATGTAATTCCACTCCATCAAAACCAGCCTCCACAGCATTTACAGCACCTTGACGAAACTGCTCAACAATCTCAGGAATCTCTTGGGTTTCTAAGGCTCGTGGTGTTTCTAGGGTGACTTTCCCAATCGGACTGTGTAAGGTTCCTTCACCGGCTACAGCACTAGGTGCAACGGGTAATTCTCCATTGAGGAGAGAAGGATGGGATACCCTTCCACTGTGCCACAGCTGCAAGAAAATTTTCCCGCCTCGATCGTGGACTGCTTGGGTAACCTGTTTCCACCCTTCTACCTGCTCTGGTGAGTAGATTCCCGGACAATTCATGTAGCCATTGCTCATAGGGGATACCATTGTACATTCAGTCACAATTAATCCTGCGGATGCCCTTTGAGCATAATAGGTAGCCATGACAGAATTGGGAATGGAATCAACTGCACGTAGGCGAGTCATTGGTGCCATGACAATCCGATTTGGTAAAGTATGTGCCCCTAGCTTTGTAGGTGAAAAAAGATTAGTAGTTGAACTCATTACTTAATTTACCTTCTCTTGTTCAAATAACAGCACTGATGCAAGTGTCATAATCGGTGGTTGGTGCGTGACTCTATAAGTCTCATTGTTAGGTTCAAACACTTTGATAACGTAGCACTCGACCACGTTAATTTTGCTGGATGAACCAAATTCTAGACTTGTCCTCTCTTTCTCTTCCTCTGCGCCCTCTGCACCTCTGTGGTTTTTCCCTCTACCCCTCATAAATAATGTGGTGAAGTACTAGTGGTCTGTCCCATAAAATATGATGGGTTGAATAATGAACCGCATTAGCGAAGCCATGCCCGAAGGGCTTTAGGCGCAAAGGGCGCAAAGGAAAGAAGAAAGAAGAGAAATAGAGATTTTTATTTACCCATCAAAACTAATGGGACAAAGCACTAGTCGATTTTATATATTATCTGGCAAAGGTATAAACTCCGTTTCTCCTGGTACTGGCTCAAATTTACCTGTTCGCCAATCTTGTTTGGCTTGCTCGATTCTTTCGGGGTGACTAGAAACAAAATTCCACCATTTATAACGTTCTCCCACGGGTTCGCCACCAATAACTACACAGCGAGCTTGTTGATTAGCAGTTATTTCTACTGCAATATCAGCAGACAATACAGCTAATTGATGCTCCTCTAATTCTTCTCCATCAATAATAATACCTGGAGTCACACTATAAATGGCTCTTTCTTTATAGTCGGGATGAAGGATAAACTTACCCCCTGGTGTGAAACATAAGTCAAGGTAAATTATGGGAGACAGAGTATTTACAGGGGATTTCTTTCCCATAGCTTCACCTGCGATAATAGCGATCGCTACACCGTTTTCTGTCCAAGTGGGAATATCTTCAGCAAGATAATGGGAAAAACAAGGCTCAGTTTCTTGATATTCTTCGGGGAGAGCTATCCAAGTTTGAATTGCATGCAGAGTGCTTTCTATGGTGCGATCGCTTTGGGGACTTCTTTCAGAATGGGTGATACCCCGCCCCGCAGTCATCCAATTTACCGCACCTGGATAAATTTCTTGCACAGTACCCAAACTATCTCGATGTAATAATACCCCTGCAAACAAATATGTCACCGTAGCTAAATTAATATGGGGATGGGGTCGCACATCTACCCCTTTACCAGGAGGAAATACAGCCGGGCCTAAATGGTCGAAGAAAATAAATGGGCCTACCATCATGCGATCGCTATGGGGTAAGCTGCGACGGGCGTTAAATCCTCCCAAGTCTTGCATATGGGGAGTAAGTAGTTGAATAATATTAGACATCAAAATTTAGCTTTCCTTGTTTCTTTGCGTATTTTGCACCTACCCTGCACCTAAGCCTAGATCCCCGACTTCTGAAAGAAGTCGGGGATCTGTTGCCCATCATAATTAACCTCTTTTATCACTTTCGCTATATAAAAATTCAAAACCCTTATTTTTATGTACTTTTATGAATTTAGGCATAGGTTGGGGAGCCACTCCGCTGCGGTGAAACACTTGCGGTGGTGAGGTAGAACCCGGAGGGAGGTTCCCAACCTTGTAGTCAGTGGCGTTTGAGGAGGTGAAATCCAACATCCAAAATTAATTAACCCTGCGTCCTTCTTGGGAGCCATGCCAATCAAATGGAAATTTGCTCTGTGGAGATGTAAAAATGTTCTTTGGTTTTGGGAAGTATAGACTTATTGGCAAATTAACCAGGGGACAGTCTATGTGGAAAGATGGATGTAACTCCAACTTAAATAATACAATGCCTGTGTACCCATCTGACACTGAACAAAATGGAGAAAGTAATAACCAAGAATGCAACAAAGGTAATCAAGAGTTATTAATTACTGCATGTTCCCAACTTCAGAAAGGCATTGAGCAGCACAAAAACGGTAACTTGAAAGTTGCCATGGCATTTTTACAAGAATCATGGAAAAAATTTCAAGTACTTGAAGACTTATCACAACAAATAAAAGCTCTACGCTATTTGACATTAGTGGCTTACAACCACGGTGACTACAAAATTGTGATTAACTATGGTACGGAATGTCTATCTTTAAAGCCAGAGCCAAAGATTCAACAACAAATACTTTCTTATATAGGTAATGCTTACCGTCACATAGGTTATTACGAACCAGCAATTCAATATTTAAGTCAATGTTTGGAAATAGCCAAGCAGTTAAATGATAAAAAGAGCTGGGTGGCAGCGTTAAATAACTTAGGATTAGTGTATAAGTTCTCTGGCAATTTACCTTTAGCAATTAACTTTTACGAGCAAAGTCTGACAATTTTACAGGAACTTCAGGATCAATGGGGTGAGGAGCAGGTACTCAAGAACCTTGGGGATGCTTACTATGGTTTGAATGATTATAACAAAGCGATCGATTATTTTCAAAAGTCTATCCAAATTGCCCAGTCCCTTAACCGTCCTCGCAATGTGGTTCGATTGTTCAAGAATCTGGCTACAACTTACTATGCTTTGGGGGATTATGCTCAAGTCATTGCGTGTTACGAACAACGTCTGAAATTAGCTCAGGAACTGGGAGATACAAGAACCCAAGAGCAGTCATTGAGAAATTTAGGTATAGCTTGTGAAGCTAATGGAGACTACCGTCAAGCCATTACCTACTACGAGGAGCGTTTAGAATTGGCAAGGGAAACTCAAGATAGTCGCAGCGAAAAACAAACTCTAGCTAGCCTCAAAGCAGCTTACTATGCTTTGGGGGAATACACTGCATTAATGGAATTTGAATAACTGAGGCTGACGCAGGGAGGTGGGGACTATGGTTGATCCTCTCTGAGATGAAATCCGGATGAGAACGTTACCGCAAAAACCTCACCCCCTTCCCCGCTCCTTACTAAAGAGAGGGGTGTCCGCACCGACGGAGTGAGGTGACGACAATATAGTAAATCTCACAAGCGGATTTGATATGACAAAATCATCCCCTAATATCATGTCCGGGGGCATACCCATAGTATGTCATTGCGTTAGCGTAGCTCCTCTGAAAGAGGCGTGGAACGAAGTGAAACGACGCAATCACAAGGTTTTTGGGATTGCTTCCCTACTCTGCGAGAACGCTTTCAGCGAACGGTCGCAATGACGGTTATTTAAACGGACATGATATAATTATGCAATTATAAATTTATTTTTCTTGTTTTAGTAAAGCCCCCGTTATCCCCAACTTTGGGGGTAGTTTGGGGGACTTTAAATTATCTTTCTCCCCGGTGGATTGGGGGTTGGGGGGCTGTTAGCACGCCTTGTAATCAGCTACGCCGAAAAAATATACCTTGAATGCATCACAGACATGGGATAATTGATTGTTAATAAATAAATAATTTTCACTGCAATTAACATCAGGTGTATCGACAAGAACCCTAGTTCCCATGAGTGACGAAAATCAACTCAGCCTTTTTGAATATTCCCAGCCAGAACAAAAAGAACTCATACCCACAAGTTCCCAGATTCCTATTCCCCCAGGAACATATGACAATTTAACTCAATTAAAACAACATTGCCAGCAATGTTACCGTTGTGAATTAGGACACACCCGTCAAAATGCTGTGGTTTGTCGCGGTAATCCCCAAGCTTTAATTATGATAGTGGGGGAAGCGCCGGGACAAAATGAAGATGAAACCGGATTACCATTCGTGGGAAGAGCTGGACAGTTACTCGATAAAATTCTGGCATCAGTGCAGTTAGATCCAGAAAAAGATGTGTACATTTGTAATGTAAATAATTGTCGCCCCCCTGGTAATAGAACTCCCACTCCCACAGAAATCGCCGCTTGTAAACCCTATCTTTTAGAGCAAATTCGTTTAGTTAACCCCAAAATAATTGTATTGACAGGGGCAACAGCTGTAAAAGGGGTAATTGGTGATAAGCGGGGAATTACTAAAATTCGCGGTACTTGGATGGAATGGGAAGGACGTTTGTGTATGCCGATTTTCCATCCTTCCTATTTGTTACGTAACCCTTCCCGGGAAAAGGGTAGCCCCAAGTGGCTGATGTGGCAAGATATTCAAGCAATACGTGCTAAGTTAGATGGATTGAGCAACTGTTAATTAGGGCTTGCAACAAAAAGTCTTTGGGTGAGGGTAGAGGACAGGGGAGGTGGGAACAGGGGACAGTTTTAGCTTCTTTGTTTTTTATTCTTTTGTCATCAACAATTTAGTGAAGAAATTAAAACTCTTAACTCCGAACTGTCAACTATCAACGGGAGCATCCCAAATGTTTAAATTTGTAGTGCGGGCATCTTGCCCGCTTTATATATCTCTTGCCCGCTTTATATATCAAGGGAGCAAGACTTCGGCGTGAGCTCAGACGTTCGGCGAAGCTCAGTCGAGCCGTCGAACGCTGCTCCCACTACCGCATATTTTTGCAAAATTGGGATGCTCCCCTATCAACTGTCAACTATCAACTATCAACTACCGATAAATGCACACCTCCAGAGGGGACAAAGGTAATACCCCGACGTACAGGTTTAAGGGGACGCTTTTGTGTAAGGGTAAATGAATACTCAGATAATACCGTCGCCAACACTACCTTCATTTCAAATAGGGCAAATGCCATCCCTAAACAGCGACGATTTCCCCCACCAAAAGGTAAGTATTCATAAGGAGAAAACTGCCGTTCCAAAAATCTTTCTGGTCGAAAACGGTTTGGTTCTGGGTAAATATCCGGTCGGTGATGGGTTAAATAAATACATGGTGCGAGGATAGTACCTGCTGGTATGTGATAACCAATCAATTCCATGGGGGCTTGGGTAATACGAGCTAGGGGGAAAAAAGCGATGGGATAAATTCTCAAGGTTTCCGAGCAAATAGCACTTAAATATGGTAGTCGTGCAATTTCCATCGGATCTACATTGGTAATATCTATGGAATTGAGTTCTGTTAGTAGTTTGTCCTTAACCTCTGGAATGTAGTGAATCCAGTATAAAGCCCAAGCTAAAGCTGTAGCAGTGGTTTCATGGCCAGCAAATAGCATTGTCATCAATTCATCCCGTAACTCTACGTCGGTCATTGGTTGACCTTGTTCGTCCCGGACTGTTAGTAATAAACTAAGGATATCTTCACCTAGATGATCTAATTGAGTTTGACGGCGATGGATTTCTTGGTACAGTAATTGATCTAGTTTCTCCCGTTGTCGTAAAAAATTTCCCCAAGGACTCCAAGAACCTAAATCAACTTGTAGGGGTTTGAGAAATAGTAAAGCTGCACTGATGGGAGAGTCAAAGGAGTTGAGCATTGCAGTCAATACTTCCTGAATTTGCTGGTACAATTCTCCTTCTTGCAAGCCAAAAACTGACCTTAAAATCACATTCAAGGAAATTTCCTGCATTAGGGAACGAGCAATAAATGTCTCTCCCATTTTGAGTCTACCGATTACCTGGTGGGCAATTTCAGAGATTAATTTGCCATAAGCCTGCATTCTTTCCCCATGGAATGGAGGCATTAATAGTTTACGCTGTTTTAAATGGCGATCGCCATCTAGTAAAATTAATGAGTTATCTCCTACCAGTGGTTGAATCAGCCGATTTCCAGAACCACATATAAATTGTTGAGGATCGGTGGTAAATATTTGCTGAATTGCTTGGGGATTGCTGGTAACTAACTGGGGTGGTAAACCTGCAAATTTTGGAGTGAGAAAAATATCCCCATAACGCCGGTGCATGGTTTCCAGGTAATCGATGGGGCGTAAAATTCCCCAAATGGTTTGCAACCATTCAGGTTCCCGGGGTCCATCGGGTATTGGGGATTGGTTTTGCTGGGTGGAATTTTCTTGTAGTTTTATCATAAATTTTGACTTTATAGTTCATTGGTTAATACAAGTATTGTGTGACAAATTTCGAGTTTGGGAATTATTAACTAGTACTTCACCAACTTAATTCTGCGGGGTGAACCAAATTTTAGACTTGCCCTCTCTTTCTCTTCCTCTGCGCCCTCTGCGCCTCTGCGGTTTCTTCCTCTACCCCGCATAACTAATGTGGTAGAGTACTAGTACTTCACCAAATTAATTTTGCAGGGTGAACCAAATTTTAGACTTGCCCTCTCTTTCTCTTCCTCTGCGCCCTCTGCGCCTCTGCGGTTTCTTCCTTTACCCCTCATAATTAAATTGGTGGAGCACTAGATAGGCGTAATTAAATGTAAGAGGCGAACCTCACCCCCATCCTTATCAAGGAGAGGAGGTTTTATATTTAATTTGACCCAATTTACTTATAGGTGTCTTTACTATGAGTGTTTTAGAAACCAAGCGTTTACTTTTGCGCCAACAAACCCTGGCGGATATACAATCCTTATATATAATTTTTGCAGATCCTGTTACCATGGGTTTTTGGCCATCTCCTTTCACCCTAGAAACAACAAGAAATTGGGTTGCACGGAATATTAACAGTTATTCTCAATTGGGATTTGGACGTTGGGCTATTATCCTCAAGGAAACTCAGGATCTAATTGGAGATTGTGGTATTTTGCTCCAAGAAATTGATGGAGTTGCAGAATATGATTTGGGTTATATTATCCATCATCCATATTGGCACCAGGGATACGCTACGGAAGCTGTGGGAGCTTGCAAACAATATGGGTTAGAAATATTACAACTTCCCCGATTAGTTGCTAATATGCCGACTAACCACTTTGCTTCTATAAAGGTGGCACAAAAAATTGGTATGATTCGACAAAAAACTTTCAATAACCCCAAAAATCGTCATATTGCCACCTATGTTTATGCTACCTCTGTTTGAGAGCAAAACTTTTGATTGCTTACCTGTTACTTTGATAGCACAACACAATTAGGGCGTGGACATTACTGAACCCCCCAAACCCATGAGCAGTAGACTCATTACTCATTACTCATTACTCATTACTCATTACTTGTTTGATTAAACACCTCTAATACTTGGCGACAAAATTCCTTTAACTTATCCCCAATTTCCCCAGAAGGCTCGGTTTTACCCACAAAGCTCCAATCATCGATGGTAGAAAGTCGCCATTGTTCCCCTAAATGATTAAATCCTGCAACTTCCACCCCAATTGCTCGACGGGGAGATTTATCTAATAAATCTTGATAAAAACGAATCTGAATTAAAATGCTGCGACTGCGCCAGGATTTACTCACCCCGGGAAAATGAAATCCAATATCTATGGAGTCTGGATCGACTAAATCTAAGGTTTCGGGATCATTGCACCAAGGCTTTAAATCCGATTTAGCATCCGGGAACTCTAATTTGAACAAATTAACTACCGTAGCAATTTTACTGGCAAATTCCAGATTTGTCGCCATCTGTGCTGCGTTCACTAACCACTCTCCCAAGTTATGCCCATTAACTTTGATTTTAATGTGACAGAAAAACTACTAGAAAGATAATATCGATGTATAAGCTTATCAATAACCGTTGAATTTTCGCAACTGTTAAGTCAAACTTCCTTCACAATGATTTTACTCTATCAGTTAGGTTAACCCAGGATAGTAGTATTTACGTATTTTTTGTTATGCTTAGTTTTTTGTGATACAATAGAATTGCTATTGCAACCAAAAATATAGGATTTATTACAAATTTTAATAATGATAATTCTCAAGGCAAAATTATTGCGCGTTCTGCCATTGTTAGCGATTGGTGCTTTAATTTTTTATGCTAACTCTAGTATGCATTTTAACTATATGCTTAGAGGATATTTTGTCTTAATGGAAATTCAAGCAACTATATTTGTTCTGTTGTTGATGACAGGTAAATTTGCCATCAAAAAGTAGCATTGATATTATGAAAAAATATTCGTAATATCAATTAAAATATCAGGAATTATAAATAATGAGAAACAAAACAATAGCAGCCCTTCTTTGTTTTTTCCTTGGAGGAGTTGGAATTCATAAATTTTATTTAGGACAAAATTTATTAGGGATATTATATATATTATTTTGCTGGACTTTGATTCCATCATTAATCGCATTTGTAGAATTTTTTCTATTAATTTTCATGCCGGATGATGAATTTAATATGAAATTTAATAAAACAAAATCAGGGGGAGCTATATCTGCAAAAGATGCAACTAGTGCATTGGCAGATTTAAAAAAATTGTATGATTCTGGTGTAATTACCGCAGAAGAATACGAAGAAAAACGGCAAAAACTTCTGAAATCTTTTTAAACACCAATTATCAGTTAATTACCTGTGTCAGAATCTAATTCTTGGTTCCAACAAACACCACCTTGGGTATGGCTATCATGCATTCCTACATTTGGCGGCTTAAGTATTGCCTATGCGGGCTATAAATCTAACACTAAAGCTTGGGTTGGATTAGGTGTAGGAATTACAGTAATTTCTTTCGTCTTATCTTCTACTAATTTAGTAGGGTTAATATGGTTATCTCAAATTGGTATTGCTTTTTATCTCAAAAAAAGTTTTTTAGCCAAAACATATCCAAAAACTTTGCCAATACCCCAAGATGCTAATTTAGTAAAACTGATTGCTAGCCAACGCCCTAAAATAGATATTAATGATGCCTCTAAACATGATTTAGTTAATGGCTTAGGATTACCTATAGTGTATGCCAACAATATAGAATCACTACAAAATGAAGGATATATTTTTACTCATTTAGAAGAATTAACAGAAATAACTGCCATCCCAGAAAATCAGGTAAATCGTATTGCACCAATGATTACCTTTAGCTATAACTATAAAAAAGAAACTGATGCCTCTTGGAAACGCTTAAATGTTTATTCTACCCAAGATTTAATTGATTGTAGCCTAGATGCAATTGTAGCTGAAAAGATTGTTGCAGAAAGGCAAAAAAATGGTGAGTATAAGTCATTAATTGATGTTAAGCAGCGAACAGGTTTACCATTTACTAGTTATCGTCAAATTATGTAAAAATAATATTTAACAACAAAAAACACTAAGTATAATTACTTGATACTGATGTCCTCAAAGTAGGATATTCTGATAAAATTAGGACTTACGCAATTGTCACAATCGGTGGTTGGTGCGTGACGTTATAAGTCTCATTGCTACGTTCAAATATTTTCGCACCTCACGCACCCTACGCCTCTATTGCTCCACCACATTAATTTTGATGAGTTGTGGGAATTTAGATCCCCTCGCGGTGTGAGCGATCCCCGACTTCTCAAAGAAGTCGGGGATCTTTTGCCCCACATAATTAATGCGATGAACTACTAGATGCAGAGCAGATTTATGCTTTGGTGAAAGATGTCAGGTATGAATATTATCCCAACACATATCTTGCACCTTCGAGTGGGAGGGTAAGGTGGGCAAGTCCTACCCTAGGAAATCATAAGGGTTAAACGTCAAATCAGTAATCTCTGCAAAATATTCTGTCAAATACGATAAGAAGTTACACGCGCCGATCTAAAATGACACTGTTAATAGAAAAAATACGCTCAGTTTATGGCTCGTCAACGTTCTATCCTATCTTTAATTTTGGTATTGTTGACCACATTTCTCATTAGTTGCAGTGGTCCTAGTGTCGCCACACCACCCCCCACTTATACTCCTGCACAATTAGAAAAGATTCAAGAATATTTACCTCCCCTCATTGCTGTACGCGATCGCTCGGAGGAGCTACAAGAATTAATTCGCAATAATGAGTGGGTAAAGGTTGGTAACTTTATTCATGGTCCCATGGCTGAAGCTAGGCTGGCTATGAAGTATATTACTTCTAACTTATTAGCTGAAGATCAATCCAAGGCCAGAAAGGTCACAAGGCAATTATTTAATGATTTAGTCAAAATCGATCAAGGGGCTAGCAATGCTAATTCTATGTTAGCGGCGAGGAATTACCAAGCTGCCTATGCAGATATTGAAAGATTCCTAGAATTACTCCCTGATACTGGTTCCCAATCCCAATCAAGCTAGGATGAATAGGAAGGAGTGAAAGAGTGAAAGAGTGAAAGAGGAAAGGAGAGAAGGAGTAAAAAAGGAAAAGAGGGTAATTTATACTCATCTTTCCATCACTCTTAACTCTTAACTCTTAACTCTTAACTCTTAACTCTTAACTCCTCACTCCTAGTTGTTTTCAGCAGCAAATATGAAAGTAGCGATCGCTGGTTGTGGTGTAGTTGGAGCTACAATTGCCTATGAACTCAGTCAAGTTCCAGGTTTAAATATTACTGTTCTCGATCGACTTGATCCCCCTAAATTTCCAGATGCAGCTGTTACCCAGTTTGTATCGCCTAATTCAACGGGTGCAGCTTTGGGAGTATTAATGGGTGTTATTAGCCATAAGGTTAAGGGAAAGGTTTGGAAACTGCGACAAGCTAGTATACAACGGTATCAAACCTTACTACCAGAGTTGGAATTGATTATAGGTCGCTCCATCCCCTGTAATCGTCAAGGAATCATCAGTTTGTGCTTCCCATCAGATAATTTTGATAGGTGGGAAAGTCTGGTAGAAATTCGCCGCAATCAAGGCTGGAATTTGGAAATTTGGGATAATCATCAACTACAAAAATTTTGTCCCCAAGTAAGTAATAACAACAGTATTAATGGTGCTATTTATTCTCCCCAAGATTACCAAATTAACCCCACAGCTTTAACTATGGCTTTGGTTGAGGCCGCAAGCCATAATGGGGTTGAGTTTAAATTTGGTGTAGAGGTACTGGGTATAGCACCTCCATTATCAGGGATTTCCCCAACTTGTGATGCCATTGAAACCACCCAAGGGAAGATTCCGGTTGATTATTTGATTATTGCTGCGGGACTGGGTTCCTCCCCCTTAACAGCACAGTTACAGCAGTTTGTTGACATTCGTCCTGTATTGGGACAAGCTTTACAACTACGATTGGGACATCCTTTAGGTAACCCTGGCTTCCAACCAGTAATTACCGGTAATGATGTACATATAATTCCTGTGGGAAATGGGGATTATTGGGTGGGAGCAACCGTAGAGTTTCCCCCGGAGAATAGCAGAGAAATCCCTTCCCAACCAGAACTATTACAGGGGGTTTTAGAACAAGCGATCGCATTTTGTCCAGAATTAGCCGCAGCCACTACCGTCTACAGTTGGTCTGGTTTGCGTCCCCGTCCTGAAGGTAGGCCAGCACCAATTATAGAGCGATTACCAAGATTTACCAACGTTCTGTTGGCCACTGGACATTATCGCAACGGCGTTTTACTTGCACCTGCCACAGCGATCGCAATTCGTGAGATGATGATCTCATAGATAGATAAGGGGTCAAACCTACCAGCAAGGGAATCAGGATTGTAGGTTGAAAATTCTTGCATCTGTAATTTTTGATGATCATAAAGAATAGAAAAAAAGAGGTCTAAACGGTCCCCTGTTCCCTGTTCCCTATCCCCTATCCCGTTGCAAGCCCTAAATATTTTGCCCAAACATTAAATTATTATAAATAATTGGGATTGAGTTGCAGTGAATGACACCGATTGCTGCTAGGCTTAGATACATTAATCCAGGTTTGCGTTATAAATAGCAACTCAATTTGTAATTTATGACACAAGTTAAATAACATAAAAATTTAATAATCAATTTTATACATAATGCTTTGTTTAAAGCTAGATATTCACTCCAGTAATCATAGGGATTTTCTGGGGGAGGTTTTATATGAATCATGACCCTTTCATAGTTCCACCAGGCAAAAAAATTTCGTTAAAAAAAGATTACAATCCAGCCTATAAAGATGATTACCATCACAAGTCGGATGCGGTAGAAAAATTACAGGCAGGTATTAACCAGTTAGCTGCATATCAAGATGTTCTTTATGCTCAAAATACCTATGCCTTATTAATTGTTTTTCAGGCAATGGATGCGGCAGGTAAAGATAGCACCATTAAGCATGTGATGTCTGGTGTGAACCCCCAGGGATGTCAGGTATTTAGTTTCACAGCCCCCAGTACTGAAGAACTCGATCATGATTATTTATGGCGCATCACAAAAGCTTTGCCAGAAAGAGGCAGAATTGGCATTTTTAACCGTTCTTATTATGAGGAAGTGTTAGCTGTCAGGGTACATCCAGAAATATTGCAAAAGCAACAATTGCCTCATTTCCCCGATGATAATCAAATTTGGCAACAAAGATTTGCAGAAATAAATAATTTTGAAAAATATTTAGTTAATAATGGTATAATTGTTCTCAAATTCTTCTTGAATGTCTCTAAAGAAGAACAGAAAAAACGCTTTTTAAAAAGAATTGAATTGCCAGAAAAACATTGGAAGTTTTCCTTGAGTGATGTCCATGCGAGGTCGTTTTGGGGTGACTATATGAAAGCTTATGAAGATGTTTTTAAGCATACTAGTACTAGTTGGGCACCTTGGTATATTATTCCGGCGGATCGCAAGTGGTTTACACGTTTGGTGGTTGCTGACATTATCTGCACTACGTTAAAAAAATTGAATTTGCAATATCCAAAGGTTAGTGAAGAACATAAGGAACAATTGTTATTGGCTAAGGCAATGTTAGAGCAAGAGGATTTAAATTAGCCTGAGTTTAATTAAATTCTCACAGGTTTTTCAGATTTGTAGGGTAATTTCTATATATCTCTAGGGGACGGGTAAGGAATATGGAAACTAGGAAGCTTGCACAATTTATGAACTTTTTACAGGAAGATTTAGCTATTCCAGCAACTGATTTACAACTTGCTTTGCGTCATCCCGAACAAACTCCTGGTTTGTTACCGATGATTTTGTGGCAGTATGGGTTGGTGAGTGTTAACCAGTTAGATCGTATTTTTGATTGGTTACAGGGGAGTCATTGAATTTTGGATTTTGGATTTTGGATTTTGGATTGACCCTATGTTTAAGGGTAAATCCAGGGGCTTGATAATTAACCGCAGAGGCGCAGAGAGCGCAGAGGAAGAGAAAGAGAGGATAGTTTTGGTTTTGATGGGAAAAGCGATCGCTTATAGTAAATATTGAGAAAAGTATAAAAATCGACTCCAAGCACTGGGAATTAAGCTGTATAATTTGTGGTATTAATTATGCCTATTTATCTGGGAAGATAGATTTGCAAATATCTTCTTGATTTACCAATGAATAGAAATCAGAGGCTTAATATCTACAATGCATAAGTTCTGTGAGTAACCGGAATTTCGATGATAAATTCTGTGCCATTTCCTAAACTTGATTGACAAGATAATTTACCATAATGTTTCTCTACAACTATCTGGTAACTAATGGATAATCCCAATCCTGTACCTTTACCTATTTCTTTAGTAGTAAAGAAAGGGTCAAACAATTTTAGGCGTATATCTTCTGGAATACCACAACCATTATCGATAATACGAATTGTTACCCATTTGTCAATTATTTGAGTATTAATACGAATTGTAGGTAATTGCAAATTTGATGCTTTATACCCATCTTCCAAAGCATCAATGGCATTTGCTAAAATATTCATAAATACCTGATTCAATTGACTAGGGTAACATTCAACATCTGAAAATTTTCCATACTCTTTAACAATGGAAATATCTGGAAAATTTGATTTATTCTTTAAACGATGTTGGAGAATCATCAGAGTATTATCTATTCCTTCATGAATGTCAACTATTTTGAACTCAGCTTCATCGAGACGAGAAAAGTTCCGCAAGGATCGGACAATTTTGCTAATTCGTTGGGTTCCTACTTTCATAGAATTGAGTAGTTTTATTAAGTCATCTTGGAGAAAATCTAGTTCGATGTCTTCGATATGTGCTTGAATCAGTTGTGGTGGTTCGGGATAATATTGCTGATAAAGTTGCAGCAATTTCAGCAAATTTTGTATGTATTCCTCAGCATAATTAACATTTCCTTCAACAAAACTAATTGGATTGTTTATTTCATGGGCAATACCTGCTATCATTTCGCCTAAGCTAGACATTTTTTCAGTTTGAATCAGTTGCAACTGAGTATTTTGAAGTGTTTTAAGAGTTAGTTGCAGTTGGGAATTTTTATTGCTTAATTCTTGCGTTCTTTCCTGAACACGACTCTCTAATTTTTGATTTGTTTCTTCTAATGCTATTTGAGCGATTTTTCGTCCTTTCACATATTCTTGTAAAATACGCAGTACTAATATCCATGAGGGGATAAGCATTACTAAACTGGCAATTGCTATACAACTTGACCAAAATAACTGTTGACGATAATCTGTAATTTTTTTTTGTATTTGTTGAGCGATTGTTATATTTCTTTTATTCACACCATCGGCATATTTTTGTTTTTCCATTTCATATTCGGAACTTGACAATAGTGCTTGTGCTAATTGTTGTTGATTGTTCCTAACTAAATCAAAAGAGCGAGACTCCATTTCTACTAACCGTAGATTAGCTGCATCAGTTTTCTTTGCATCTTCATTTTTGTAAGCATCTGGAGCCAGTCGAATAGATTCTTTAATAGCAGTGTCAAGCTGTGGTTCAAATCGGCGATATCTTTCTTCCCAAAAATGATTACCAGTAGCTGCATTCATTCTTGCTGACATAGTCAGAACTTCATCCAGATGGGTAATTTTGTCACTCAAATTTTGCAGGCGTACTTCTTCTTGAATAATGCTGTTAAAATTTTTATAGACTTGTCCAGTCATCCAAATTTGAGGAAAGAACAACAGTAAAGTTAGTACTACTGTTGCAGTCACAATCTGGGATGGATATTTAGATAATTGATGAAAAAAACGTCTGTAATGGTGGATTATCAGGCTGGTATAATCACCAAAAATGCTTGCTATATTATGTAACATTCTGGGGAATATGAGAAATACAGAGAAGACGAGTTATAGGGGTTTTCGGCTAACTACAATATAAAGTATATTTGTAATATTAATTACTTGGAAGTACGTCTGGTCAAATTAAATATAAAACCTCAGGCGGGGTGAGGTTCAATGTTACATTTAATTACACCTACTTACTTAAGCATAAAAATGCGATCGCTTTAGGAGTCTCCTATGAGTTTTATTAACCTGGATTTGCTTTTCAATGCCATTACTGGTGTTGCTAATCCTCTAATTAAAAATAAAATTCAGCGTAACGAGACTGTAATCAAACTCCTCCAGCAATTTAATATATCACCAGACCATCCACGGGCTGATTTTAGGGATGTTTACGCCTACACTTTAGTAATGGGGCGACTTTGGCGGTGAAGGTGGATAAGGATGTGTTGGAAGGGAGAGATTTTAGGGGTGCAGTGATTAAGAGTGCAGATTTGAGTGGTGTGAATTTGCGGGATGTAAATTTTACTGGAGCTGATTTGGCTGATTGTGTTTTTACTAAATTATTAAGTAGTGTTTTGTCAGTGACGTTTAGCCCTGATGGTAAACTTTTAGCTACCGGTGATAGAAATGGTGTGGTTACCTTGTGGGACACCAGTAGTAAAAGAAAAATTTTGACTTGTATAGGGCACAGCAAGCTGGTGTATTCGGTTGTCTTTAGTGCTGATGGGCAAACCCTTGCTAGTGGTAGTGAAGACCAAACTGTGCGGTTATGGAATATCCCCAGTGGTGAATGCTTCTACACCTTGCACGGACGACATACCAATCAGGTATATTCAGTTGCTTTTAGTGCCGATGGTCAAACCCTTGCCATTGGTAGTAATGACCAAACAATCCGGCTGTGGAATATTAGCAGTGGTGAATGCTTACAAACCTTGCATGGACATACCAATCAGGTAAATTCAGTTACTTTTAGTGCTGATGAGCAAACCCTTGCCAGTGGTAGTAATGACCAAACAATCCGGTTGTGGAATATTAGCAGTGGTAAATGCTTACAAACCTTGTACGGACATACCAATTGGGTAAGATCAGTTGCTTTTAGTACCGATGGTCAAACCCTTGCCAGTGGTAGTAATGACCAAACAATCCGACTGTGGAATATTAGCAGTGGTGAATGCTTCCACACCTTGCATGGACATACCAGTTGGGTAAATTCAGTTGCTTTTAGTGCCGATGGGCAAACCCTTGCTAGTGGTAGTGATGATCAAACGGTGCGGTTATGGAATATCCCCAGTGGTGAATGCTTCCACACCTTGCACGGACATACCAGTTGGGTAAATTCAGTTGCTTTTAGTGCTGATGGGCAAACTCTTGCCAGTGGTAGTGCTGACCAAACGGTACGATTATGGAATATTCACAGTTGTGAATGCTTCCAAACCTTGCACGGACATACCAATCGGGTATATTCAGTTACTTTTAGTGTCGATGGTCAAACCCTTGCCAGTGGTAGTTCTGACCAAACAATCCGGCTGTGGAATATCCCCAGTGGTGAATGCTTCCACACCTTGCATGGACATACCAGTTGGATCAGGTCAGTTGCTTTTAGTGCCGATGGGCAAACCCTTGCCAGTGGTAGTGAAGACCAAACGGTGCGGTTATGGAATATTCCCAGTGGTGAATGCTTCCATACCTTGCACGGACATACCAATCAAGTATACTCAGTTGCCTTTAGTGCCGATGGTCAAACCCTTGCCAGTAGTAGTGCTGACCAAACAATACGGTTATGGAATATCCCCACTGGTGAATGCTTCTATACCTTGCAGGGAAATACCAGTTGGGTAAGGTCAGTTGCCTTTAGTGCTGATGGTCAAACCCTTGCCAGTGCTTGTGATGATAGCACAATTAAAATTTGGGATGTCAAAACAGGTAAGTGCCTCAAAACCCTGAGAAGCGACAGACCCTATGAACGCATGAATATTACAGGTGTCAAAGGCTTAACCGAAGCAGAAATAGCTACACTTAAAGCATTAGGCGCAGTGGAAGATGAGAAATAAACAAGCAAATATAAAAACTAAAATTTAGGCATTGCTGATTACAAGTATGATTTTGCCCCCCAACCCCCAATTCTGGGGGAGAAAGATAATTTAAAGTCCCCCAGAATTGGGGGATTTAGGGGGCGTTATCCAAACAATATCGCCTTGCTTGGGAATGTAATCTTGAGAGTCAGAAGATTTCACGATCTACAAGTTCCCCACTATCGATTTCACCATGTAAATTATCCGTTGTTACTCTTGACAGTAACTTATCAAGATCATATTTTTTTTCAGAATATTTTCTGACAATGGGAGGCAAATTATTTATAATGCTTTGTAGTGCTAAATCTTCTACAGATTGATCGGTTAATTCAGCAAGATGTAGTAATTTTTCAAAAAGTGATTCTGGAATTTCAAGGGTTAACTTTTGATTAGCCATTTTTACTTGTTTTGATAATACAAAAATCTTGCATAGGTGGAGTACATGGAAATCACAAAAATATCAAACTCTGGACAAGTAATCATCCCCGAACAATTACGAAAATCTCATGGCTGGGAACCTGGCCAGGAATTAATAGTAATTGATACAGGTGAAGGAATTCTTCTCAAACCCAAGAAACCCTTTGCAGAAACCACCCTAAATCAAGTTGCTGCTTGCTTAAAATATCAAGGCACACCAAAATCCTTAGATGATATGGATGATGCTATCCGTCAAGGTGTAGAGGAATCATGGCATGGTGGTAGTTGACACAAATATAATTGTGCGTCTTTTAACTCAAGATGACGAGTTGCAGTACCAAAAAAGTCTAGATATTTTCCAGACACAAACTATTTTTATCCCAGATACTGTGGTTTTAGAAACTGAATGGGTTTTGAGGTTTGCTTATAAGTTTAAACCAGTTGAAATATGTACAGCCTTAAGAAAACTTTTTGGTTTATCAAATGTTAATTTAAGTAATGCGAGTCTAATTTCTCAAGTGCTGCAATGGCATGAAGCAGGTTTAGATTTTGCGGATGCATTTCATCTGGCTCAAAGTCAAAACCATCTTGAGTTTTATACCTTCGATGAGAAATTTGTGAAAAAAGCCAAAGGAATAACTAACTGTGAAGTAAAGCTACCTTGAACGCTCTATACTCCCGACAGTGATATATTGCAATTTTCAGGTAAATAGACCATACCGTAAGGGTTTAGTATTGCTAAACCCCTACATGAAGATGCGGTTTAAATAGATGAAAAATGCTGTAACTGTGCGATCGCATTGCCATGAATTCTCCCAATTATGCAGCTTGATTAACAGTTGGCTGAGGAAGGGGTTCATTTGTGTCTTCGTAAGCCATGATTAAAGATTCTAAGGCTTCAATACCGTTTGCTACAGCTTCCTCGTAAGTATCCCCATGAGTTCGCCAACGCTGTCCTGGAAAATCAGGAAATCCAACCACAAAGCAGTTGTCTTCTTCAGACCATTGAATTAACATTTGATACTTCAATTTACTCATCTTCCTGCTTCTCCTGCTGTTGTTTCTCCTCCACTTCTTTTATCGCTTGTTGCACCTCTTTTTTCTTGGTAGAGTTTAGCATCAACTCCATCTTTACCTGAAACTGTCAGCTTTCCAGCATATAAGGGATGTATCCAGTTGGTGTGACTTCCTTTACCAGGAAGCTCAGTAAAACCGCTTTGGCGTAGCCATTGTTTTAACTCCCTAATTTTCTTGGGCATTCACTTATATATGCTATCAACTACAGCATATTATCCTCAATCTCACCCAAATATCCAAATAATATCCCCTTGTTTGGGAATGTAATCTTGAGAATCAGAAGATTTCACGACCTACAAGTTCCCCACTATCGATTTCACCATGTAAATTATCCGTTGTGACTCTTGACAGTAACTCATCAAGATCATATTTATTTTCATAATATTTTCTGGCAATGGGAGGCAAACTATTTGTAATGCTTTGTAGTGCTAAATATTCTATAGATTGATTGGTTAATTCAGCAAGATGTAGTAATTCTTCAAAAAGTGATTCTGGAATTTCAAGGGTTAACTTGTAATTAGTCATTTTTACTTGTTTTGATAATACAAAAATATTGCTTATGTGCAGTATATTACAGGTATTACCACACAATAATTACTCCTTTCTCGCTCTAAAATTACCTATATTTCTCTCTTCCGTTCTCTGTGTCCTCTGCGCCTCTGTGGTTTTTTATCTTTCCAGTGTAGCTGGATTTGATATCAAGGGAGCTTTCCGGCTCCCACTACATAATATTTTTGTTTGTGAAAAAAGCCAAAGGAATAACTAGCTGTGAAGTAAAGCTACCTTGAGAACGTAAGTACATAGTTAGTGTTAGCATACCGCAAAAGCGATCGCTCTTATGAGGGTAAAAGTATATGTACAGTGTCGAAATACCTGAAAATCAAGCAGAATTTGCCGAACTACTCCGTCGGGTAAAATTAGGAGAAGAAGTGATTATTTCTTCTTCAGGTGTTCCCGTTGCTCGTATCGTACCCATCGCCGAAAAAGCATTAACTCGAATTCCAGGTTTAGATCGTGGTAAGGTAACAATCGCCCCTGATTTTGATGCTCCCCTACCCGATGATGTGCTAAATCCTTTTATTAACCCAACAAACGAAGACGAATGAGAGCATTACTCGATACTCATGCATTTCTTTGGTGGGTTACTGACGATACACGACTTTCATCTACTGCCAGAAATATAATAAGCGACCCAACAAACATCTTGTTTTTAAGTGCTGCGAGTGCGTGGGAAATTGTAATTAAAGTACGTTTGGGAAAATTGAATTTACCAGAACCACCAGAAACATATATTCCAAGTCGGTTAACTTTGAATGAATAACGTGCATCATAGAACTTATTAATTACGGGATTCCAAATATTTTAAAATCCTTTGGTTTTCCATTGTTAGTTCTCTAATATCTGCTGT
The DNA here is from genome assembly GCA_030065255.1 of Calothrix sp. MO_167.B42. Lineage (GTDB taxonomy): Bacteria > Cyanobacteriota > Cyanobacteriia > Cyanobacteriales > Nostocaceae > Calothrix_A. The sequence goes on from JASJCX010000003.1 coordinate 35,452, forward strand.
GTTGTCATCTATTCTTCTTTGATTATCAATCATTTGACGCTGTATATTAGATATTTGTCGTTGCATATCATCTAGCCTCGGCAAAATACTATTAGCCAAATCAGTTAAAGCTTGAATTGCCTTAGCATTAGATTCTATCAGCTTCTCAAGACGTTCTGAATCACTCATATTTTTCTTAAGTTCATATAATAATTATGCCTACCCACGATATTACTTATTACTTAATTACAAATATCCGTTTTCAGCCAGAAAAGCAGGGGTAAGATTATATTCGCCATTATTTGCTTCTGTTTTCATAGGTGAATTATCCAAACCCAAGAACTTTTCCACATATTTACCTAGGATATCCCCTTCTAAATTCACCCAACTACCAGGGGTTAAATATCGCAAATTAGTTTCACTATAGGTTAAGGGAATAACAGCAACCTTAAATTGGCATAACTCCCCATTGTATTGTGCTACCGTGAGACTGATACCATTGATTGCAATACTACCTTTAGAGACGATGTAACGAGCGATCGCATCTGGTGCAGTAAACTCCATTTCCCAAGAAGTTGCTGTCTGTACTGCTGCTACCATCTGTCCCATGCCATCAACATGCCCCATGACAAAATGTCCACCAACTTTACCACCTACCCGTAAAGAAGCTTCCAGATTGACATATTGACGGCTAGTTGAACTTTGTCCCAGGGTAGTACGTTGTAAAGTTTCCGGGGAAGCAGTGGCGATAAATCCATCCTTCAGTTTCTGTTCTACCGTTAAACAAACCCCATCAACAGCAACACTATCACCGTAAGCCAAGTCCTCCATAATTAATGTTGACCCATCGCCAATGCAGGTAATTTGCCAAGAATCCCCCCCTAGGGGTTTTATGGTTCCTAATGATTGGATTAATCCTGTAAACACGTTTTTCCGCCCGTTTTACTCTATTTATTACCCAATTACAGCGAAAATCCACTAGTAATTCCGACAATCTTTTCTATGATTGAGGTATCTTTAGTGACATTATATTTTGTATAACCATTTCCTAACCTCAAAGGCTAGAGCTTTTCTCCCCCAACACTAACCAATTCCATCCTACGGCTAAACTTGATGAATTCTACCCTCAGTTCCGTAAATTGAGCTAGTGCAATCTGGAAAATAATCCTTACATAAATATCAAGACATTCCCCTCTGACTCAAGGCATACTGAAGTAAG
>JASJCX010000215.1 GCA_030065255.1 Calothrix sp. MO_167.B42
TAGATGATGCCACTGATACAGGTACTGGCTCAATTGTTGATAATGATGTTGTTTTACCCATAAACGTCACAATTTCAGATGCCAATGCCGTAGAGGGTAAAGATGACTACTTAGTATTTGATGTTACTCTTTCTACTACTAGTAGTGAAGCAATTACACTGGATTTGGCAGCAGTAGATGGGTCTGCCAGTGGTGGTCTAATTGAGAATTTTACAACTGAACCCATTGATTATGCCAATCAGGAGTTTGAGGTTAGCAGTGATGGAGGTCATACTTGGCACTTAGCAACTAATGGCACTGAAGTTACCTTTGCCGCTAACCAGACTGCTCTCAAGGTGCGTTTGGCTGTCAATGATGACACGGCAGATGAAGAGTTAACTGCTGAAACCATGAGCTTGGGTGTGGCTAGTGTTTTGTCTGGAACTGTAGATGATGCCACTGATACAGGTACTGGCTCAATTTCTGACACTGCACCTGAAATAGATGTTTGGTATGGGTCAGAGCAGACTTTTGGTCATATAGGTCAGGCTCAGACATGGATAAATATTCTCGGTAATGTCTCTAGTCCCAACGGTGTATCTTCGTTGACATATTCCCTTAACGGCAGTCCTGAGATCCCTCTTTCAATTGGAACCAAGTTCCGATTACTGGAACCAGGTGACTTTAATGTTGACATTGCTTACACCGATTTGGATGGTTCACCAGTGGATGATACAGTTGTAATTACAGCCACTGATACCTTAGGAAATATTGCCACAGAGACAATTACAATCGATTATGAATCAGGGGATGTGTGGCCGGATCAGTACTCAATCGATTGGAGTAATGTAACTGAAATCAACGATGTAGCGCAAGTTGTAGATGGCTTATGGACTTTGGAAGATAATGATAATGATGGTGATTATGATGGTGTCCGAACAGCAGAACCAGGTTATGACCGTTTAATTGCGATCGGTGATATAAATACTTGGGATGACTATGAGGTAACTGTTCCAGTAACAATCCACGACCTAAATGGAACTTTGGGTGGGGTTGGTGTAATAATGCGATGGGTTGGTCATACTGACGACCCAATTGCAGGTGCCCAACCGAAAGCTGGTTGGGTTCCTCTGGGTGGCATAGGATGGTACACTAACGGTCAATTAGAGATTAACGGAGCTGTGCAAGAGAGAGAGCTTCAAGAAGGTTCTACCTATTATTTGACAACTCGGGTGGAGACGATAACTAGCGACACAGCCCTCTACAGCATCAAGCTCTGGGAGGAGGGTCAGACGGAACCTACTGCCTGGGATTTGCAGAGTCTTACATCACACTGGAATGTTCCGACTGGTTCAACGGGTTCAATAGCTCTTATTGCCCATCAATATGATGTCACATTTGGTAATGTAACCGTAACTTCTCTTCCAGATGATAAGGTTTTTACTGGCACTGATAGTGATGATACTCTAATCGGCACTGATAGTGATGATACTCTGATTGCTGTTGACCTCAATAATGCTAATCCAGGGCTGGGCGAAGTAGATAATTTGACGGGACTGGCTGGTGCAGATATTTTCGTTCTGGGAGATGCCGCTCAGATTTACTACGATGATGGTATTTCTAATAATCCAGGTCTAGAAGATTATGCAGTGATTATTGATTTCAATATCGCCCAGCAGGATATAATTCAACTTCACGGTGATGTTAGTAGCTATCAGCTGATGGTGAATGGTTCGGATACCGAGATATTGGTAAACGGGCAGGAACTGATTGGCATTGTAAAAGGGGTTAACAACTTAGATATCAATAGTAATGCCTTTAGTTTTGTTTAGTTTTAGCCGAAGAGTTTGTTATGATTAGTCCACAAAAAATTTACGGGGCGCAATCTAACGAAAGACAAAAATAGTTATAGCAACAACTAAGACACTCCCTTAATCTCTCTTTACCAGAAATTTATCAAAACTCTATGAAAAACCACTGATACATAAATCATAATGGGGATTTTATACTAGAACAGTACTAAAGTTCAGAAATAATAATTGTTAGTAAACTTCTAATTAACCGCAAGCCCACCTAGGTGGGCTTAATCAGCCTAGGGATACCCTTCTAAGGTATTACTAAAAATTTGGAATGTCCCCAATCTACTATTTCCCATACAACCTTTTAAACAAAGTGATGATTTCATCCATCATGTTAGAAAATCAATTCACAAACCCAATTCTCGTCTGAGGTTTATAAATTACCTTCAATTTTTATTTTCCCAGAGTTATGGAAAAGTGTTATCCTTGTCGTTTTGATCGGTCAACTCAAACATAAACAGTTTACCCTGAAATGGATTTTCCCAGAAGTAGGAGTTAAGGATAAAAGGCTTTTTTCATTCACATCATAGTGTATGTACATTTTTAGGAATAAGCGAAATTTTCAATACAAATGGTTGAATTCAATAGGCAAGATGTGAAGCGAGTAGGATTAGTTATCATTGGACGTAATGAAGGTCAAAGACTTTATCAATGCCTGCTTTCAACAATTGGAAAGGTCTCTCACGTGGTTTATGTCGATTCTGGCTCAACAGACGATAGCGTAGAGATGGCTAAGTCTTTAGGGGTAGAAGTAATTGAACTCGATTTGTCTACACCTTTTACAGCTGCCCGAGCCAGAAATGAAGGTTTTGCCCATTTGCTTCTAGTTGATGAGCAAATTAAATTCGTCCAATTTATGGATGGTGATTGTGAAGTAGTTGAGGGATGGCTAGAGTACGCTCAAAAAGAACTTGAAGCCCAATCACAAGTAGCCCTCGTGTGTGGTCGTAGACACGAGCGTTTACCAGAAGAATCTATTTACAACCAATTATGCGACATGGAGTGGGATACACCAATTGGCGAAACCAAGGTATGTGGCGGTGATTTTATGATACGCACAGAAGCATTTAAGCAAGTTGGAGGTTTCAACCCCACCCTAATTGCTGGTGAGGAGCCAGAACTATGTGTACGGCTGCGTCAGCAAGACTGGAAGATTTTACGTCTTGATGTCGATATGAGCCTACATGATGCACAAATGAAGAGTTTCAATCAATGGTGGAAGCGAAACCTACGAGCTGGTTATGCTTATGCTGAAGGCGCTTGGTTACATGGCAAAAGTTCAGCTCGCCATTGTGTCAAGGAAACTCGAAGCATTTGGTTTTGGGGTTTATTCTTACCGTTGCTGGTATTGGGAACAGTTTGGTTAACAAAAGCCTTGAGTTTACTTTTACTAGTTGGCTATCCTCTCTTGACTTACCGTATTTATCGCTATTTTCAACAGCGTGGTTACAGATCGAAGGAGGCAGCACTTTATGCCTTGTTTTGTATCCTGGGCAAATTTCCCCAGTTGCAAGGTCAGATTTCTTTTCACTTAGGCATATTAGTAGGACGACCCCGCAAGTTGATTGAATACAAGTCACCAACTCTTTCAAGTTAGTCTAATCCTAATTTATATTTTGTTGTTTTAGAAATATTTACTTCTGTAAAGCCTTATGAACTTAATACATAGTGATTCTCAAATAGTACCTGCGCCAAACTCTAACCCTGACATTGTTGCCAATTCTTCAACTCAGCCCCAAGAAGAAAGCAAGTGCCCCTTGGTTAGTTTTGGTGTACCAGTGTATAATGCTACAGACAAATATATACGTAGACTGCTGGATTCTTTACTGGCACAAACTATGTCAGACTTTGAAGTAGTCATTAGTGACAATGCTTCCAGTAATGGAACCTCAGAAATTTGTCAAGAGTACGCTCGCCGTGACCAGCGGATTCGCTACCATAGAAACCCAGAAAACATTGGTCAAATTGCAAACTTTAACAGAGTTCTAGAATTAGCAAGTGGCAAGTATTTTCGTTGGATAGGTTCTGATGATTGGCTAGAGCCTGATTATGCCCGCAAATGTGTAGACACCCTTGAAGCCCGCTCGAATGATATTGGTGTCACAACCTACCAAGATCATATTGGTGACGATGGTATACGTCTTTATCGTGAATACACAGGAGAACGTTTTGAGTCGCCTTTGCCCCACGTCCGATTTCGGCGCATGTTGTGGTTTTTTACTGCTGACCACATCTTGATCGATCCGATCTACACTATGATGCGCCGAGAAATTCTACTAAAAACCCCCTTGCTACAGTTTGTGCCAGCTACAGATCAGTTGCTGAGTACACAACTAAGCCTTTTGGGTACATTTGCCCATATACCTGAATGCCTTGCTCACCGTCGCCAGGAATTTTGGCACAAGATTTCTCAGAAAGAAACATATAAAAGCTACGCACCTGAACGCTACAAGGAGTTAAGCGATCCTCTTGGTTTACGTATTCCTGCCCAGTTTTTATCAGCTGCTTGGAATACACCAATAAGTAACTGGGAAAAAATTCTCTGTTTATGGCCTGTGGTACGTTGTGCTGTTATCCGCAGATGGAACAGAACTTACACTCAACTTGCTCAAATCAAAGCATTTCTTAAAAATCAGATTACAAGTTTAAAAAAAACATATGGTTCTTAACATAAATACTATATTTAAGCTCCACATAACTTAAATTTTTAACCTATACTCTATGAATTCAAATAATATAAATTATCCTCTCAAATCAGAGCATAGCAAGAATATTGAGATTGAAAATACTTCTTGGGGTCAGGTAAGGGGTAGACAATTAGAAGAAGTGCTACTGGACGCTCAAGAAAACGACAATCCTTCACCTCAAAAAGCTTTGGACTTACGTTGGCTGTTGAGAACTGCCAAGCGCAAGGCATTACTAATTATCGGCATTACTGGTTTAACAACTGCAACTGGCTGGTATTTAACTACTAAATCTGTGCCTATATATGAAGGTAACTTTCAGCTTTTAGTTGAGCCTGTGACATCTGCAGAAAAATTATCCGACCCTAGTACACTCACTCGTACAGGGGGCGTACCTAATGAGGGATTATTAAATTTAGACTATCCAACTATAATTCAAATTTTAACCAGTCCAGGGATGTTGTCTGAGATTGCTAAAGAAATAAAAATTAAGGATTCTGATATTGGTATTAGTAGTGGTCAAATTAAAGAAGGATTAAAAGTTGAGCGTCTTGGAGGGACAAATCGTTTCGCTCAAACCAAAATTCTTAACGTTACCTACCAAGGAATTAATCCTAAACGGATTCAGTTAGTTTTGGAAACAGCAGCCCAAAAGTATCTACGTTACTCTCTTGAAGAACGCAAAAGTCGTATTGGTCAGGGTGTGGAATTTATTAAGCAGCAACTCCCAGGTTTGTATAAACGAGTAAACACTTTACAAAGGGATTTGCAAAAAATACAAGAACAGAACGGAACTATTGATACAGCAGGGAAAGGGGAATCATTATTTGCCAAAGTTAGGGAACTTGAGTTTCAACAATTAAATACCGAAAGGGAGTTGCAAGAACTCAGAAACATGAAGGGCAATTTAGAAACACAATTAAAGCTTACACCTAATGAAGCTATTGTGGCATCAACTTTGACTCAAGATCCTAACTATCAAAGATTGTTGGCAAAATTAAAGGAAGTAGAAAGTCAAATTGCCATAGAATCTGCTCGTTTCCAGTCAAATAGCCCGAATATTAAATCCCTAGATGCTCAACGCCAGAACTTACTCAGTTTATTGAATCAAGAAACTCAAGAAATCCTGGGACAAAATCTGACAGAGGCTAAAGCTAAAAATGCTTCTATACTAATTTTGCAGAATTCGATCCGTATTGGCATGATTCAAAAATTAACTGATACTACAAACCAAATCAAACTACTAGAAGTTCGTAATCAGATATTAGCCAAGGACCGCAAATATTTTGAACAACAAGCAAAACAATTCCCCAATGTAGTACGAGAATACAATGAAATTCAACGACAGTTAGAAATCGCCCAGCGATCGCTTAAGCAATTATTGACCCAAAAAGAAACTTTAAGCATTGAGGCGGCACAAAGTCAAGTACCTTGGGAATTGATTTCTAAACCTCAAATATCTTTTGATGCTTTTGGTAATCCTATACCGCTTTCAAGTGCATCTAATAGGAAATTATTAATGGGATTATTTGGTGGTCTATTTTTCAGCATCATGGCAGCTATACTTATAGAGAAATCACGGGATATTTTTTACACTGTTGAAGATATAGAAGATATAACTAAATTTCCTTTGTTGGGTCGAATTCCAACTGAAAATAGTTCTGATCAAGTAATCAAATCAAGAATAAAATCTGGTGATTTCCTTGAGTCAATAGAAAAACAAATTGTGCCAATAGAACTAAGTGAAAAAAATATTTTTCCTGTCATAGATGCTTATAATTCCCTATACAGTAATTTACGTTTTGGTTTCTCGAATTCACCTATTCACTCATTAGTCGTGTGTGGGGCAGAACCAGGAAATGATAGTACTCAAATTGCCTTACAATTAGCTCAAATAGCAACTGGTGCGGGGGAAAAAGTTTTGTTAATAGATACAAACTTCCGCGATCCCCAAGTTCATGCTCAATTAGATTTACCAAATCTGAAGGGTCTTAGCGATCTACTATTTTACCACGCTAAATCTGAAGATATCATCCAACAACCACTTCTGGATAATAATCTTTTCGTATTGACATCTGGCAAATATATATCCAATTCTGCGAAGTTGCTTACTTCTACTGCGATGAGGGAATTAATGGCACAATTTTCCCAAGCATTTGATTTGGTTATTTATAATACTCCTGATGTTCTTAGTTCTATGGAAGCCACTTTCATCGCTACCCATACAGATGCTACTTTGATATCCGCCACAATAGGCAAAACTAAGAAATCTATATTCATGGAAGCATTAGAAAACTTAAAAAATAGCAAATTACCAGCTTTGGGAATAGTTGCTAATCAAGTCAGTATTTAATCGAGGCAAATTGTTTTTTTAGTTATTGTGAATAATTAATTATAATCAGGAATATTGTTTTACTTTAATACTTTTTACAGAACCCAGTTTTATGTTTCTTTTTTTGCCTATATGAATTATGGTTTTATTGGGTATGCCCAAAATATTTACATAATGGGCTACACAAATATTTTCTCGTATCTTTAGTAAGTAAAGCAACTCAAAGATATTAACTATGTCTTAATTGCTGTTTTTGATCGTAAATTTATCTTTAACATTTCACCATATTTTGAATTGCCACATAGCTACAAATTTGAGAATCGAAACAGTGACACAAATTACGGTAAATGCATGGGAATGCCTTATATATTGGCAGTAAGTACAGTGTGAATCCCACCAAACCCAATGCTGGCTACCTCAGACAGATGATCTGTAAATTAGCTAGCATTTATTATCTGCATTTTTATTTCAACTGAAAAATCTTTGAGGATTGACATTGGCAGCAAGTTCTAGGTTTGAGCTGATTCACAAATTATTTTGTGAGCAGACTGTATCTGAAATTTGGTTTTTACATACACTTGCCAACTAGTTAATTTTTGGTGAATATTCCTCTTCTAAACTGTAGTTAATAATCAGGAGTTGAGTGAGGGCTACCAAAGTTATGTCAAGAAATGAACCATCAGCAAAATACTTAATTTTCAAAAAATACGACTACGATGTGAGTTTAACTCTTTTGTGATGGTTCAAATTTGTTCAATACTAACAACATCTGAATTAATTAACGATGACTCAAACTCTTGATTCACTGCCATTGGAATATGGTCAACGAATTCTATGTATTTACTCCAATTTTAGCAATCAAATCCTCATTGCTCGAATTTCCAACGTTCCTGGTTGGTATTTTGAGCGAGTGGTATTCCCTGGAGAACAGTTGCTATTTGAAGCTTTACCAGAAGCTAATTTGGAAATTCATATAGGTCAGAAGAATAAAGCTATTCTAGCAGAAAAACTTCCTTGTTCTCAACTGCAAGTTACTTGATAACTAGGAGCCTGACAGCCATGCTCCCTCCAGGAGCGGTATAAGTTTTATGCAATACCCTAGAAGGGTATCGCTACACGAGCAAAACCCACCTACGTGGGTTATAAAATTTTCACGCGCCCACATAGGTGTCTACCCTTCACGCCAAGCCACTTCGTGTCTAAGGCTTGTATAGCCCCAGGCTAAGTAGACTTTGTTTATAAGCAAACACAAATCCATTCCCAGGGGTCAATCATATCATGTCCAGTTAAAGACTTATCATTAGGACTGCAAGGGGGAAGGGAGCAGGCTTCGGCCGTGAGCTCAGCGTTCGACGGCTCGACTGAGCTTCGCCGAACGTCTGAGCTCACGCCGAAGTCCGAACGGGCGCAGGGGGGAGAAAGAGTTTTGGTGATTTTTGCATAGATGGCAATATCATAAGTAATCAGGCGGACATGATATCACCGGCTAATTGAGAATCGTGCAAGTTATCAGTTTAAACGGACTAAAATCTTCATTGAGTCCTCTTTTAGAGGACTTTCGCTTCCAGACGACGGTTTATAACCGTCAGGAGATAATAAATGTTGTTAATTATGCTTGGGTATAACTTCCTTCACAAAAATACATAATGAAGTAAGATTAAGTAATCATACTTTTGCATTGTAATCCGAAGGGTCTCCAGCAACTTATGCAACTTCCGCTTCGTGCATCCCGATTTCCATTAGCACCTTTACTGTTAATTGCACCCTTTTTCTTCTGGGGTACGGCAATGGTAGCAATGAAAGGAGTGATACCCCACACGACACCACTGTTTATGGCGGGAGTACGCTTGTTACCAGCAGGAGTGTTGATTTTGATAGTAGCAGCATTGATGGGTAGACCACAGCCCCAAGGATGGATGGCTTGGCTGTGGATTACCCTATTTGCTCTGGTGGATGGAACCTTATTCCAAGGTTTTTTAGGGGAAGGGTTAGTTAAAACTGGTGCTGGTTTGGGTTCGGTGATGATTGATTCTCAACCCTTAGCTGTTGCTTTAATGTCTTGCTGGTTATTTCAAGAAAGGATTGGTTTATGGGGATGGCTAGGTTTGTTTTTGGGGGTAAGTGGTATTAGCTTGATTGGCTTACCTGATGAATTGATTTTCCATACTATTTCGGGTTTTATTCCCTTCCTCTCCCACTCATCTACGAATGGTATACCCGTATCCTTTTTTGCAACTGGTGAATGGTTGATGCTCCTAGCAGCATTAAGTATGGCGGTGGGGACCATATTAATTAGGTTTGTCTGTCGCTATGCCGATCCGGTAACTGCTACGGGATGGCATATGATTATCGGTGGGTTGCCATTGTGGGGGATTTCATCAATAACAGAAAGTGACCCTTTTGTCAATCTACTACCTACTGATTGGATTGCCCTAGCCTATGCTACCGTATTTGGAAGTGCGATCGCCTATGGATTATTTTTCTATTTTGCTTCTGCTGGTAATCTTACTAGTTTGAGTTCTCTGACCTTTCTCACCCCCGTATTTGCTTTGATGTTTGGTCATTGGTTGCTTGATGAGGTTCTCAGTCCTTTACAATGGATAGGGGTAGGTATAACTTTAATCAGCATTTATCTGATTAATCAACGGGAAAAATTAGCCGGTGCTAGTCAGCAAGTGGTGGGGACGGACACAAGTATAAATCCACAGCCAGGAAGATTGGCAGGTTCAGAACGGGGTTTGCAAGCTGTAAATTTAACTGTGAGAGAATCGGAACCAGAAGTTTTGCCTTAAATTCTACGGAATTACACTCAGATATATGTAAAATATATTAATAGTCTTCAACGAAGCCACGTCAGGGTGTATTGGTAAATATTTTTGTCCAATTAAAAGTTAGCATTGAGCCAGTTACAATTTATTTGTGTACCTTTTTCGTTGATGTCTTTACTGGCTAAAACTTTTTTTATGAAGCTTTGCCGTAACCCGATCCCGTTCTGTATCTATTTAACTAGTTTGACTAGTTTGACTAGTTGGATATTTCACCCAATTCCAGCTGGCGCAGTTTCCTATGGTGTTACCCATAGTAGTTTATTGGCTCAAGGTATTTCTACGGATATTCTCCGTATTGGTAGTCAGGGTAAAGATGTAGAAGAATTACAAATACAATTGCAAAATTTGGGATACTATAGTGGTGCGATCGATGGCAAGTATGGTGTGACTACGAGGAATGCTGTATATAAATTTCAGCAAGAACAAGATTTATCAATAGATGGTACTGTGGGTAATGCAACCAGAAAGCGATTACAAATACAGGTAAATAAAGCTAGTAGCTTACCCACTGCAACCCCAAAATTATCCAAAAATCCACCCCAATCATCGGGTAAAAATTTTGTGTGGTGGTCATTAATGGGAATAGGTTTTTTAGGTAGTGTTGGTGCATTATTATACTGTGTCAAATGGTTTGCTCAGAAAAGAAAGCTGCACAATACTGATATTTACCAGACTGATAGTACCCATAATCAACAGTTGCTCAAACCACCAGTGACAACATTGGATTCTCCCACGGAAAATCAGGTAATTAAAGTAACTACACCAAAAGCGGTGCAATTTTCCCCTCCCCAAACAAAATTATTACCAACAGAATCAATTTCCCAGTTGGCAAAGGTGAATATTGTGGAAGAATTAGTCACAGACTTAAGTAGCCAAGATGGGAGCCAACGACGCAAAGCAATCTGGGATTTAGGACAGCAGGGTGATTCGCGAGCCATTCAACCATTAGTTGATCTTATGGTTAATGTTGATTCCCAACAACGTAGTTTAATTTTGGCTGCTTTGGCGGAAATTAGCACCCGTAACCTCAAACCCATAAACCGGGCTTTAGCTATATCTTTACAAGACGAAAGTCCCCAAGTGCGACAAAATGCTATTCGTGACTTGACTCAGATATATGACATGATGACTCAAGTAAGTCAGATGCTATACCATGCTACAGAGGATGTAGATGCAGAAGTACAAGCCACAGCTAAATATGCTTTAGGTAAAATGAATCGGATGCGCTCTTTGTCTAATGATTTATCTTCTTCATCACATTCTTCACCACAAAATTTGGCGGAACATCAATCCACTGAGAGAGAAGTTTGACCCCATATTTTTAGTTTATTTTTCAGAACTTAAAAGCAGTATTTTTCTTTTTGCGTTAAATACATAGCAATTCCCTTTTCATAATAAGCAGCCTCGTTAATAAATACTGGATAAGCTGTAGAATCTCCTACATAAAAAATTTCTTTACCATCAAAAGTGATAAACATAGGATTACCAGGATATAGGGGTTTGTAGTCTTTAAACTGCAACTGGGGATGAATCATGGCTTGGATTTCTCCCTGTTTATTTCTGGGATAATCAACTTTTTTTTGTATGCGATAAAAAGTTAAATTTTCTGATGCTATTGGGGGTTTTCCTTGTTTGTCAGCGGCAATATAGTCCAGAATAGCGTGAATTAAATATTCAGTTTCTTGAAACAACTGTGCATCTAATAAACCATTCGCAATTGCTCCCACTTCGATGGTAATACCTAATTCCACAAGATTTATTAAACACGATCCATTATAATCGGGAGGATGTTGTAAAACTTTTACATTGGGGTTAATTTGTGTAAGATATGCAGCTAAATGCAATAGATAAGGATGGCTGTTATGTAAAATTATCGTCAATCCCATATTTGCAGTTGTGCTGTGCAAATCAATGATGAAATCAATTTTCTCTTGCTGGATACGTCGAGCAATATTTTTGGCTATTGATTGCTCATAATTCATTAATTGGGGATTTGCTAAATCTTGGGGATTAAAAGCCCGATTTAAATCTGTGTCAATGTACCGCGTCCCCATGGTAATTGCTTTCTCATTTGCCAATAAAGTAATAGTTTCAACATGATTGCGTTGAATTTTCAGGGGAAATTGTTGAAATTTCTTAGCTAAGAAGACTCCCGTTAGTTCCCCACCGTGGGTACCTCCAACTATGGCAACTCGTTGAATTGGCACAACCATAATTATCTATCTCGATTTTTAATATTTGTTGATGTCATCAGTCTAAACGAATTATTTGACACTCCCCTGCCTAAAGGCAAGGGGATTCTTGGTTCGCAGACTCGCCATTAGGCAGCAGGTTTGCACCCTTCGGGTATCTCCTTCGGAGACGCTCCGCGTTAGCGAAGCTCCTCTGGAAGAGGCACGGCAGTCGCTCATGGGGGAAACCCCCAAGACCGCGCTGCCTCACCAACTGCCCAAGAGGGCAAATCTCCCCAAGCGTAAGTTCCCGTATGCCCTACGGTACTCAGTCCTAATCTCAAAATGTTAATACTGGCGTTTACGTCCCTATCTTCTATATACCCGCAATGAGGACAAACATGAGTTCTAGTAGATAGAGACTTTTTAACTTTTTCGCCACAGTTAGAACAATTTTGGCTCGTATTGTAGGGAGGTACAGCAACCGTTACCTTTCCATACTTATGACCAAAATATTCTAACCATGCTCGAAAAATTGACCAACCAGCATCACTAATTGATTTAGCTAGATGACGATTTTTTACCATGTTCGCAACTTTTAAGTCTTCGTAGGCTACCAAATCGTTAGA
>JASJCX010000216.1 GCA_030065255.1 Calothrix sp. MO_167.B42
CGATAATCAGCCATGGGGCAGGGAATTTCTGAATCTGGCTGAGTCTGAAATTCTATATGCAGTATGGTTTGCTCTGACTCCAGCAAAATCAAAGCATCAGCACGAATTGGTTGGACAAATAATTCGGTGGGACTTAATTTTGTCAATCCAATGGGTTCACCCAACAACCACCCAGCAAAATCACTACTAAAGTTTTCGGCGAGGAATTTGCAGACGTTGTCAAACATCCCCCCATTTTATCAGGTAGGTGTACTCCTAATAGGGAATATATTTTTTTGTGAACTTCTAAAGGGCGCGGTTACACGCCCACAATAACGACCGAAGCACGTCTTCCCTTGATCCTGAGTTCCTTTATGAATCTTGCAACACAGTTTTAGAGACAATGCGGGTTTTTTTGCGGTCTGACTCTGAAAGCTGTTCTCCCATTTGCAGACGGGTTGCAGAAGTTTGTAATACTGTTGCTGCGCTATTATCCCCCATTTGCAGAGCAGTTTTAGCAGCAGTTTGTAGCATAGTTGCCGCACCCGCGCGATCGCCTTGTTGTAATTTGGCTTCTGCTAGCTGGGTTTGGCGATATTTTGCCAATGCTAAAATGGACTGCTGCACCTCTGAGTTGGGATTGGGTTGGTAAGTTTCTTGAACTTCTGCATAAACAGGTATATTCTCCGAATGTAATCCTGTGGAATTTTGCGCTGGATCGTCATACTTCACTTGTAAATTAGCGATCGCTTGTTTTCCCACTGGTAATTTACCCACATACAAATTCGCCAGAATTACCCGTTGTGCATCCTTCATCAAGTCTCCTAAACGGACTGCAAACCGTCCATCTGGCTCTGGCTGCACAGGTAATTCGATGGTGTCAGGAGATACTTGAGCAATGGGTTTGAGTTCTGCTAATCGTACATTGGGCATCAATTGGAATAGGAGATAAGCATTGGTTAAACCAACGGATTGGGCACGATTAAACAGACGATTAAAAGCATCCACCGCCTGATCTGGTTGTTGAATGTAAGATAATACACCCCCAGCCGCATCAGAAATTTTTTCTAGGACATCTTGGTTCCAATTGTCACCAAATCCCAAGGTATTTAAAGTCAAATTATAACTAGCAGCTAATTCCGCAAATTTTAAACAGCGATTATTATCTCCATGTTCATTTTCACCATCAGTTAATAAAAATATTTGAGAAATAGTTTCTGTTTTACCCTTAGCCAGTTCCTCAATTCCCAAGCGTAAACCTTCATCAATGGCAGTACCGCCATCAGCCGCCAAACGGTTAATTTGTCGTTTTACCTTTTCTGGGTTTTCTAGGACTTGATTGGGGACTAAAACCTTGGCACGGTGGTCAAAAGCCACTACACTGAGGCGATCGCCTCCTTTAAGCCGATCGACTAAACTAATTGCTGCCTGTTTGACAATTTCCAAAGGCTTACCATTCATCGAACCACTGTGGTCTAGCACCAAGCATAAATTTAGTGCTACATTCCGATCCATTTGTTCTGCGATCGCAGAAATAGAAACCGCCAGTTGACGCTGATTATTCAGTTGACCGGCACCTAAATTAATATCATTGAGAGCAGGCTGCAAACTAACCTTCATAAAAAACCTCGCGGGAGATTGGAAACCCAGTGGCTTTTAGCCCTGGGAGAAAAAACGGCACGGTGGGCTTGAGACCACCACAGTCACGTAATTGTTGACTAAACTATACTTTCGCTGTAAATTACCTATTATAGCGAGAGTCTTCTTATGTACCTGACGCAAAAAAACCAAATCAGAAAATTGAATCAGTCTGAATTTACTGCTTTGCGCCAGTTGTGCCGACTGAGTAAGAACCTCTACAATGTGGGTTTGTACACAGTACGGCAATATTTTTTTCAGGAGCGTAAGCACCTGGGTTATGAGTCTGCCTACCATTTGTGCAAAACAAATGAGAATTATAGGTTTCTCAATACGGATATTGCACAACAAACCTTGAAGGTGGTAGACAGAACCTTTAAAAGTTTCTACGGATTGATCAGTGCAGTTAAAAATGGAAGTTATCAACAAAAAATCAAGCTTCCTAACTACCTGGCTAAAGATGGATATTTCTTGCTGATAATTCCCAGAATTGTGGTTAAGAATGGAAAGTTTAGGATTCCCATGTCCAACGCTTTTAGAAAGCAGTATGGTGAAATTTGGATTCCATTTCCTCAAAGACTTAATATTAATCAAATCAAGGAAGTTAGAATTAACCCAAAATATAATGCTAGATATTTTGAGGTTGAATTTATCAGCAAAGTAGAACCAGAACCCGTAGAAGTAAAAACCGATAGTGCTATGAGTATTGATTTGGGAGTCGATAATCTCGCAGCTTGTGTTGATACCAATGGGGCATCCTTTCTTGTGGATGGAAAACCAATCAAATCTATTAACCAGTGGTTCAACAAGCGTAATGCTCAACTGCAATCGATTAAGAATAAACAGAGTATTAAAGGCATCACTAATCAGCAAGTAAAGCTGACAACAAAGCGCAATAACCAAGTCAGAGATTACCTGAACAAGACAGCACGATTTATTATTAACCACTGCATCCAAAATAGTATTGGTAACTTGATTGTGGGATATAACCCCAGTATCAAACAAGAACTTAATATTGGAGGACGCAATAACCAAAACTTTGTACAAATACCTTTTCACAGTTTGCGCTCTAAACTCAAGGCATTGTGTGAAAGATACAGGTTGAAGTATCAAGAGCAGGAAGAATCTTACACTAGTAAAGCAAGTGCGATAGATGGTGACCACATACCTGTTTGCAACGCCGACAACCCTAAAGGATACCAGTTTTCTGGTAAACGAATAAAACGGGGATTGTACAAGACAAAGTGTGGACATTTGGTTAATAGTGATTTAAATGGTTCCCTCAATATTGGTAGGAAAAGTAAGCACGATGGTTTTACCCGAGTGTCTAGAGCTGCATTGACCCAGCCAAGAAGGATTAATCTTCTAAAATTGGAGAAGTGGAGAATGGTGGCTTTAGCCCCATTAGCAACAACTTCTTAGAATCTCCGTGGTTTTATAACCTTCGAGAGTGTCAAAGTTATAAATAACTTCAAAGCACAGTATCCTTGCTACGGAAAAGTTTTGATCAACAGATGCATTAATAATTCACATTTTCACAACAATCAACCCGCCTATATACAGCATAATCAAGAATTAGAGAGAAAACCGCACCTCCATCTGGGCTAGCATCGCGCTAGTATGTATTAGATTAACGGCATTAATTTCAGGCAACAGTTGCTATGGATATCTCCCCCATCAAGGCTGTGCAAGCCCCCTACCAAGGCGATAACTTTTACCGCACACCACCCCCAGATTTACCATCCTTGTTATTAAAGGAGAGAATTGTCTATCTTGGAGCACCACTGGTGCCAGAAGTGACAAAACTCATAATTGCTGAATTACTTTATTTGCAATCTGACGATCCAGATAAACCAATTAAAATTTACATTAACTCTATCGGTACCAGCTTTGGAGATCAACCCATTGCCTTTGAAACTGAAGCCTTTGCCATTTATGACACAATGAAATACATCAAGCCTCCCATCCATACTATTTGTATTGGGCAAGCAATGGGGATGGCAGCAATGTTATTAGCTGCGGGAACTAAAGGCTGTCGCGCAGCCCTACCCCATGCCTCCATTATTCTCCGGCAGCCAATTAGTAGCTCTAGAGGACAAGCAACTGATATCCAAATTATGGCAAATGAAGTATTTGTCAATAAACAGGCAATAATTGATATCCTGGCTCGTAGTACGGAACAACCAGCAGAAAAAATTTATAAAGACATGGATCGCATGTTCTACATGACACCCCAACAAGCTGTGGAATATGGCTTGATAGATCGAGTTTTTGAAAGTAAAGCAGAAATCGACCAATCCACAGCATCTACGGGAATTCTTTAAATCAAGTTAAGAGTGAAAAATTAAGAGTGAGGAATAAAAAATACAATTCATAATTCCTAACTCATAACTCATAACTTTACTCACCCCTTACTGAAATCACCAACGGAGTCCAAAATAATGCCTATCGGCTATCCTAGTGTTCCTTACAGATTACCAGGGGAACAGTATACACAATGGGTTAACATTTATACTCGCCTTGCCCGCGATCGCATCATTTTCCTTGGGGAAGATGTAAATGATCAAAATGCCAATGAAATTATTGCCATTATGTTATACCTGGATTCGGAAGACCCAGGTAAAGACATTTTCCTATACATTAATTCACCAGGCGGTGTAGTCACATCAGGTTTGGCTATTTACGATACCATGCAACACATCAAATCTGATGTGGTGACAATTTGTCTGGGCTTGGCTGCTTCCATGGGTTCGTTCTTGTTAGCGGGGGGAGCTAAAGGTAAACGTTTGGCATTACCCCATTCCCGTATCATGATTCACCAACCTTCTGGGGGAACTCGCGGACAAGCGACGGATATTCAAATTGAGGCTAGGGAAATTCTGCGAATTCGTCAAGAACTCAATAGTATTTGCGCCCGGAATACAGGTCAATCTTTAGAAAAGATTGAAAAAGATATGGATCGTGACTTTTTTATGTCTGCTCAAGAAGCCCTAGAATATGGCTTAATTGACAAGGTAATTGAGGAGCGTCCTTAATTTCAGTTATCAGTTAGCCTCCTAGCCCTTTTAGGGCGGCTAGCCTGCGGCACGCTGCGCGTTAACGTAGTTCCTCTGAAAGAGGCACGCCAACGGAGGAGCTGCGCTAACAGTTATCAGTTATCAGCCAAAGATAAATGGTATTTATGCCCATATTCAATTGATGAATTAGCAACTCCATTAACAACTGATAACTGCCAGCTGTTAACTGGCAAAATTGTTAAGTGTGAACTTTAAATTGACATTTTATTCTTTATTATTAGTAGCTCAGACTGGAGATATTCACGACAGTCAACTACATAATACGAAGCAAAACACAAGTCAGATTTTGCTGACTAGTGTTATGCTTTGCTTACTTACCCTCAAGTAAGTTATTGTTTAATATTCAATGACTGATAGCTAAAGATGGATTTTGCAGACTGCTACCGTTTATTAGGTTTGAGGGCGGGAGCTTCATTTATTGATATCAAAGCGTCTTATAGAAGATTAGCACAGCAATATCATCCCGATATTAACCCAAACGATCAACAAGCAAAAGAAAAGTTTATCGCCTTGACAGAGGCTTATAAGTTACTATTACAGGTTATACCTCCCCCAGAGGTAACACCAAAATCTCATCAGCCACCATTTACAGATGAGAAAATAAAATTCAAGAGTCCAGAGGTAGGAAAGCCAGTTAGACAAAAACCGCCCCATCTTTCAGAAATAGAGCATCGGCTGAAATGGAAGACTTACGAACAGTTACAGCGATTTTTGCAAGCCAAGCAGTTTCCCCAAGCCATATCCTTAGCAGAGGCTTTAGTACAACGACTGTCCAATGATACGGAAGTGCGACAATGGCTAGCTATATCTTATCAGTTGAGGGGGCGATCGCTCATGGCGCAAAAACAAATTTTAAAGGCTCGGATTTATCTGCAAAAAGCCCTGAAGACAGATCCTCAGAATCGAACTTTATGGAATCAGGTACAGAGAGATTTGCAACGCATGGAAACCATGACTGCTTCCGGGCTTAACTCTTCTTGTTGATATTATAGCAATGGACATATTGGTTAGGACAATATTGTTCGACTCAAGAATTGTCAACTGTCAACTATCAACTGCTATGCCTAATCTAATTCGCGTCTACCTTCCAAAGCTCTGGCTAAAGTCACCTCATCTGCATATTCTAAATCACCACCCACAGGTAAACCAAAAGCAATGCGGGTAACTTTGGTAAATGGTTTTAATAATTGACCAATATATAGGGTAGTAGTTTCACCTTCTACACTGGGACTGATGGCGAGAATCACCTCTTGGGGTTGTTGTTGACTGACTCTACGCACCAAAGATTGGATATTTAATTGTTCAGGCCCCACACCATCTATGGGAGAAATCACCCCTCCCAATACATGGTATTTACCTTTATATTCCCTAGTTTTTTCCAAAGCAATCACATCACGGGAATCTTCGACTACACATATGGTTTGACTATCCCGGTTGGGGTTACGGCAAATTTCACAAATTGCTTGTGCTGATAGATGAAAGCATTCCCGACACAAGCCCACCTGTTTTTTCGCATCAACCAGGGCTTGGGCCAAAGCTTGTACTTCTGCTTCTGGACGCTTGAGGATATGCAAAGCTAGTCGCTGTGCTGTCTTGGGACCTACTCCTGGTAGGCGTTGGAATTGTTCGATTAACCGGGCTAAGGGGCGTGCGTAAACCGTTGTCTTATCTCCAGTGGGTGTGTACTTTAACTATGATGACATTGTTGGGGAATTTTGGGTGGAGGATTTGGCTCAGAAGTAAAATAGAAGCCTAAATTTGTTTTATATACCAACCAAAATTCAGGAATATAAATGTTAAAAATAACTGAGGTTTGCCGTAACTTTTTTTCTAAAATACTTATGAGCTTAAAAACTCCATCCTCAGTCAACCCAGCTATCAGTTACATTGTTAATGCAATGGGATTTTTTCAAAATATTTTGAGAAATCCACCGTCGGATGTATTGCGGATGGATGAGAAGCGTTACTTTACTGAGTCAGGATTGACCAAAGAATATAAGAGATATTTATTGTTCAAACCGCACTTCAACCAACATTACCATGAAGTAACTGCCATTGAGGGTGCAGAGGAAGCCCTAAATTTTCTACTGCAAGAAGAATTTATACAACAACCCAGATTTTCTGAACCTGAAAACGTTACCCATGAAGTTATTAGAGCTAACGTCTTATTTAAGTATTTATTCTATGTAATACACGAATATATCAATTCCAACCTCCCTCTCAATCAAATTAACTATGAAAAGCTCCAAGAATTTCATGAGCGTTATGTATACCACCATAGTAAGACAGAAAATAATCTTCTGGTAGTAGCACCAATTGTTGGAATCAGAGCAGATAGTTATCCACTAACTATCAATGATGAACTTACTATTGAAAAATTAGACATTGAAACTAAAAACCGTCTTTTAAATGTCTTTACTGTGCCATTTGAAATTAGCTATCTAGAAAAAGCCGAATGTTGTCTTAAGGTTAAGAAAAACTTGAAGCGAGGTCAAGCACTAAATAACGCCAAGCAGGACTTGATGGTGAGAGCGTTCTTAACAGCAGCTCGTTTATATAAAGAAGGTGATGCGGCAATTTTTCGCGCTTATACTTTTCCTGTTGAGCCTGAATATTTTTTAGGTAAACCCACAGGGATAACTTCTGGCAAAATTTTCAACGACTATTACCTTCCTCGTGATCTTTGGGATAATGTGCAGATAAATAACGATTATGTCTTGAGCAGTGAAGATGTAGACAATTTGAGCAAGCTTTACCAGCAATGCAAAAACGTAATTTCTGGAGAGGGAATATTCCAAGCTCTACAAATTCCACTTAACCGTTTTCATATGACTTACACCAGAGAAAGTGATGATGATAAGGTCATTGATCTTGCTATTGTTATTGAAAGTACATTGTTGAATGGTATCAAGGATGAATTAAGCAATCGGATTGGTCTTCGTGGTGCAACTTTACTAGGAAATTCTGCTGATCCATTTAAGGTTCGAGACTTACTTAAAACATTATATGATGTGCGTAGTAAACTTGTACACGAAGGAAAAACTATCAACAATCAGGCAAGTGACGGCAAAATCAAGAATAAATATGATGTGGATGATTTTATTCCTGAACTAAAGGGAGTTGTTAGAATGATATTGGTTGAGTATTTGAAAAGAATGTCTGGTAATGTAAAGATCAAAGCAATTAGTGATGGTTTGGAAAATGAACTACTTCACTACATAGCTAGTGATTCCAATTCAGAAAATTGACACAAAAAAACCGACACTTACCCATTCATACAAATTATGCGATCGCAGTGTAAGCGATCCATAATATATGAAAGATATTTAACTTCCAATCAATGAATTTGCCAGAGTTCAAGAAACGAGTTATTTCTATACAACAAACACAGGCTATAACCAATTTATTCCTCAGCGATTATATGCCCGATCGCTTTACTGCCGATCAACCCCACCTTACACAAACTGGAGATGGTTGGGAAGTTCCTATTATTCTCACTTATCCTAAAATTGGCTCTTTAGGGCGGGTTGGTACAGTTATGGTTAGTACAGAAATAGAAAAAGTAATCGATCACACACCCTTTGAGGAGATGAAGCAAGCAGGACAGAAGCTTTACGAAAAAAATTACGATGCAATCCAGACCAGTTTTTCATAAGCAAGAAATTCCTTATTCTTGTGCTCCTGCTTATTTACGTATGATTTTGTCTGGTTTTGGCATAGAAAAAAGTGAAGCTGAACTCCACGAACTTTGTGATTGTGGCATATTTGGAACGGATGCTTTAAAAGTTGTAGATGCAGCACGTCAGTTAGGCTTTTCTAATACGAAAAAATGCACATTATCAATACAGGAACTTGAAAATCTTCTAGTTTCTAACAGCTATCCAATTGTTTATGTCAACTTACTACCTATTGATGGATATAAATGTGCCCATGCAATAGTAGTCACAGGAGTTGAGGAAACAGTAGTATCTGTTTACGATCCCTTACAAGGAGAACGCAAACTGTCACGTTCAAATTTTGAATCAGCTTGGAGCATGATGCTTAACTTGTCAATTTTGGTACAAGCTTAAATATAGGATTACTATTTGACTTTTCAACAAAATTAGCTATTCTAGGGTGTGTTAGAACCAAGTCAAATAACACACCATTATTCATTAATAGTTTGGTGCGTTAGGCTTTGATTTTTACACCCTACCTATCTACGTATATTTTTTGAAATCAAACCAGATTCCTATATTTACACTTGTGATAATTTAAATTATTTTAGATGCAAGCATAAAATGTTGATCCAACATTGCCGCAACAGCATATCCTAATTTTTGCTATACAAAAATAATAAAAAATTCACATTGTATTTAAAAAGACTATTTTTTCTAGCTAATTGAGTTAAGTTTATACAGTGCAATGGAGTGTCTGGGGTGCATTTACTCAACTATGAATCGAGCCTCGTAAGACGGAGAAAATAAGTGCAAGTTACACAACGCAACGTAGAATTGAGGGTGGATGATAGCTTGATGCGCGTGTATGTTGCAGGACCAAAACCACCGGGGCAATATCCAGGAATTTTGTTTTACAGTGATATTTATCAGCTGGGCGATCCTATGATTCGTCTGGTTAATTACCTAGCTGGATTTGGCTATGTGGTAGCAGCACCGGAAATTTTTCACCGCTTGGAATCTGTGGGTTCGGTGATTGAACCAAATGATATTGGCAGGATGCGGGGTAATGATAATGCCCGCAGAACTCCTATTCCCGCTTATGATGCTGATTGTCGGGCTGTAATTAATTTTCTTCAAAGTCAGGGTGCAGTTAATTCTCAAAAAATTGCGACCCTTGGTTTTTGTATTGGCGGACACTTGTCTTTTCGTGCTGCTTTTAATAGTGAAATTAAAGCGGTTGTCTGCTGCTATCCCACAGGCATTCCCAGTGGTAAGTTGGGTTTAGGTACAGCTGATACCATGCAACGGGTGAACAAAATTAAAGGAGAAATGCTACTTATTTTAGGTACCCTAGATCCTCATATTCCTGAACAAGATCGCAAGACTTTAATTACATCCTTGGAGGATGCTAATATCAACCACAAAGTTGTTTTGTATAAAGCAGAACATACATTTATGCGGGATGATGGCTATCGCTACGATCCCGAAGCATCCACTTGTGCATGGTCAGAAATTATTACCTTTTTGTCACGCATTTTTCCTAGATGAGCGTAGGCTTTTAATCGATATAATTCCTACCAAAACTAGGATATACAATATTGCTCCTATCCTTAATGTGGGAATATCCCCATGCTTAATAGCGATCGCAACTAAAGCCCAAACTGTTACCCCAGGATAAACTATATCTTCACCTTGGATGGCAATTAATCCTGCGATCGCAGTAGCAATTAGTAACATGATAATAGTCCATATCTCCGCAGAAATACCCCATCCATCCCACCCCTGAGAATATAGAGCGCAAGCTACGTTGATAACAGTTGCCACACTAATCCAGCCCAAATAAATACTAATAGGTCGGTGAATATACCATTTTTTACTTCTGGATATGGTCTTTTTACCTACTTTCAACCGCACATAGATAGCTATCAAAGGTAACAAAATCAGCAGCATTGCCACCACAGAAACAGTAAATAGCCGATACAGGAATAGATATACCCAAATACATTGAGCTATAGATGCAATTGCCAGTAAATATCCAACCTGACGTAAATCTTCATCCTGTCTCTGGCTGGGGAGGAATTGATAAATACCAAAGGCAAACAATCCTAAGTAAATCAAACCCCAAATTGCAAAGGCGTAACTAGCAGGAATAATCAGAACATCTTTAAATAAGGTATTGGATATTTCACCTATATTGATTCCCCCTACGGGAAAAATATTGGATATTACATTTACGACAAAAGCTGTAACAATCGCTACAAAAGTCACAATTTGCCGCCATAAATCTCGGTAGTTACTAGATTTTGATTGTTGCATGACATCCAGTCAAGGATACATTCATTATTTTACATACTCTACATATTTTAAAGTTGATTTGCGAAATCTTTCACAGATAATTTGAGGAGTTACGTAAATAAACTTAGGTTCTAGGGTAAACTTTTGGTCTTAATAATACAAATATAAGAAAAATAATGTTTCTAACTTCACGTTAATAGGTTCAGTATTTATATAACCATGCTGATCCCAGAGCTTTATATAATTCACGTATAAGTATATTGAAAAGAATATTATTTATACAAAAATAAAATATTGATTGCATAATTAATCTCAATATTTATACTTTATAATAGGCAGAAAAATCACACAATAGCCGTTTTTCCCATCTCAGTAATAAAACGGTTATTGTTCTCTGTAAATACCGGATAGCATTGACTTGTAAGTTCCATAGCGATATAGAGTTAAATTCTATGGTATTTGACATGATTGAAAATCATCTTCAGGTTGTTGTCTCCCAGGGGAAAAATTTTTTATTACTTGTATTCACATCAAAATAAATTCAATTTATATACTGACGCTTATTTTTTAAACATTTTTAGTGATTATCATTTAAAAAGTACGTTTTATGTCATTTGCAGCCCCAAAAGAACAGAAAAAAAATACAAAGTTTCCCAAACAACACAAACATAAAAATATTAGACAATTGCTTGTCATCGCAGGATTTGCCGGGCTATTCGTGATTTCTGGCTCTGCCACAATTTTTTTAATCTCATCTTTCTTTTCTATCAGAAACGATGCTTCTTATCCCACATCACTTCCTTGGGTAGCAAGTAAAAGCCAATGTGAAGAATTTGGCAGAACTTGGCGAAATGATCAGTGTTGGGATGATGAACACAGTCACGATTTTTAAAGGAGCATCCCAAAGGAGCATCCCAAATATTTGAATTTGTAGTGCGGACCGGAAAGCCCGCTTAGTATATAGATGGAGCAAGACTTTGGCGTGAGTTCAGTCGAACGCTGCTCCCACTACCGCATATTTTTGAAAAATTGGGATGCTCCCTCCCATTTTTAAGAGGATGTTTGTCAAATCAAAATCTTTACCGAATCCCCAGCAAGAAAAATCCCCAGCAAGAAAATTAAAATGCGGGGATGATGAATTTTTCTTGCAGTTTGAACCAGGGAAAGTTACATCAATTTGTGGATATTGGACGCGGTTGCCCCGGTTCATGCCAGACCGAAAAATGAAATTGGTTAAGAAGTTAGGGAGGGAAATCTTACTGACTCCCGGAAGGCTCAACTTCAGGAAAACCTGGAATTTTGGAAGCAAAAAGCTGTGGCCAGGCTTCAGTAAAAAGCGTTAAGGGAATTCAAGCGATTACTTTGTTGTAACCTTATCCCCATGGTTAGTAAGGAGCTACAACCAGAGCTGGAAGCGACTTTAAACCTTACCAAGCAATTTGGGGAAAATTTCCAAAAATTACATTCGTCCGAAACACTTGTCAAATATAGGTTTACAGCTTTGGAAGACAATCAAAAAAAATTTTTTTCTAAAAAGTAGTTGACAGGGATAGGAAGGTTAGATATATTGATTAAGTGCCTGAGAGCGAAGCGAAACGAAGCGACGCGCTTCAAGCGCACCGAACCTTGAAAATAATATAGTTTGAAGCCAGTATACAACACTTGATAAGCGGTTGTAAACAATAAAACAAAGTTAATTGTAATTTAGTTTACGGTTAGCTTGTAAGAAGAAAAAAGAGCTAAAAGCAAACTTATCTAACAAAACGGAGAGTTTGATCCTGGCTCAGGATGAACGCTGGCGGTATGCTTAACACATGCAAGTCGAACGGACTCTTCGGAGTTAGTGGCGGACGGGTGAGTAACACGTGAGAATCTGGCTCTAGGTCGGG
>JASJCX010000217.1 GCA_030065255.1 Calothrix sp. MO_167.B42
GTGCTATTAACCGAATAAAACAATTTCGCCGTATCGCGACGCGATACGAAAAGCTTGCAGAAAATTATACCGCGATGTTGACGATCGCATTAATTTTATTGTGGTTATAGTTTGAAAACACGCCCTAGGCGTAGGGCGCGTGATATCATGTCCGGGGGCATACCCATAGTATGTAATTGCGAGTGGAACGAAGTGAAACGACGCAATCACAAGGTCTTTGGAATTGCTTTCCTTCGGTCGTAATGACGGTTATTTAAACGGACATGATATGAGATGCAAAAATATCTGAATGTAGCAATAAGACTTATAACGTCAAGCACCAACCACCGATTGTGACAATTGCGTAAGTCCTGAAAATTTAGGACAAATTAAGCTACTTCTCATATTAATGGCGTATCTTGGTGACAAATGGGTAAAGTAAATACTAATTCATTCCTACTTCAACTCCCCCACTCTCAACTCACCTAACAATGGGCAAACAGCACACACATAAATTAAATACCAAAACCAAACTATTTTTAACAGCTTGTGTTATTGCTCTGCTGATAGTTCTTGGTAAACAATTTAACTTGCACCAACTATTGCACACATCAATTGCTTGGGTGGAAAACCTAGGTATTTTTGGGCCGATCGCTTTTATTGTAATCTACAATCTAGCAACCTTACTATTTATACCTGGTTCTGTACTCACCCTCAAAGGTGGTTGTTTGTTTGGCTGGTTTTGGGGTTCAGTATATGTGTTAATTGCTGCAATCCTTGGAGCAATTATTGCTTTCCTCATTGGACGTTACTGTTCGCGGGACTGGGTGGCGCGGAAAATCGGGAAAAATTCCAAATTCAACGCCATAGATAAAGCTGTAGGGGAAAAAGGCTTTAAAATAGTTCTCTTAACTCGCTTATGTCCAGTTTTCCCCTTCAATTTATTAAATTATGCCTTTGGAGTCACCCAAGTTTCTCTCAAAGATTACGTTTTAGGTTCCATTGGTATAGTCCCAGGTACAGTAATGTACGTTTATATGGGTTCCCTGGTGACTGATGTAACTATGCTCAATAGCGGTTATCAACCCAGTACACCAGAAACTGACATTGCTAGATATGTGATGCAAGGAATTGGGTTAATTGCCACGGTTGCAGTCACAATTTACATTACCAAAGTGGCACAGCAAGCTTTAAAAGAAAATGTAGCCACCGCAGAGATTATGGACAAAGTTACTAAGTAAAGTTAATTAAACAATATTCACATTTATTATTATGAATAACCAACTAATATTACATCCCCATAGCAATAAAAAATCTGCTCGTCCCAGGAAAAACAGGAGCCAGTTTTGGCGATTGGGTATGTTAACTTTGCTAGGGTTTATTATACCCCTGTTATTACATACAGACCCAGCATTGGCACAGTCAGCCAACTCCCCTGGCTTGAATCCCCAGATATGGTTGCGTAATGCCCTAGAATGGATCAATGGCTTGGGTACAGTAGGTGCGATCGCATTTATTGGTATTTATATTATTGCCACGGTAGCTTTCTTACCCGGTTCCATTCTCACCCTCGGTGCTGGTGTTGTTTTCGGTGTGGGTTGGGGTTCCCTGTATGTATTTGTGGGCGCAACCATCGGCGCAACTGCGGCTTTTTTGGTGGGACGTTATTTAGCCAGGGGTTGGGTAGCCAATAAAATTGCAGGAAATACTAAATTTAGGTCAATTGATGAAGCTGTGGGCAGAGAAGGGTTAAAAATTGTTTTACTTACCCGACTTTCTCCCATTTTTCCCTTTAATCTGCTAAACTACGCCTACGGTTTGACTGGAGTTTCCCTCAAAGACTACTTCTTTGGTTCTGTGGGCATGATTCCCGGCACAATCATGTATGTTTACATTGGTTCCTTAGCTGGTAGCATAGCCACCATTGGTACAGGTAATCAACCTAGTGACCCCACCGTACAATGGGCAATTCGCATTATTGGTTTTATTGCTACAGTTGCTGTAACTGTGTATGTGACTAAAATTGCCAAGAAAGCTTTAGAAGAGTCAACAGATATATCGCAAGTAAACGATTCTGTGTAGGGAATTGATGATTGACGGTTGACAGTTGACGGTTGACAGTTGACAGTTGACGGTTGACGGTTAACGGTTAACGGTTAAAAGTCCTTCACTCCCTCACTCTTAACTCTTAACTCTTAACTCTTAACTCTTAACTCCTCCACTCCTCTTCATTTAACTGGGCCTACCAAACTAACAATAAAGCCCAATCCAAAATCTAAAATCTAAAATCCAAAATCATCAGATGTCCAACTCAGCATTCGATAGAGTCTCATTTCCACCAATGGATGAGCATAATCAAAAATTGATTTCCTACGTCCACCCACCAGATTGGGCAAATCCCCAACCTGCTGATTGTTATGACTTAGTAGTAATCGGTGCTGGTACTGCGGGATTAGTAGTCGCAGCCGGTGCAGCTGGTTTAGGCTTGGGTTTAAAGGTAGCCTTAATTGAAAAGCATCTCATGGGTGGGGATTGCTTAAATGTGGGTTGTGTGCCTTCCAAATGTGTGATTCGTTCCTCCCGTGTGGTAGCTGATATGCAAGATGCAGCCCCCTTTGGAATTAAACCTCCAGAACATATTGAAGTGGATTTTCCGGCTGTAATGGAAAGAATGCGGCGATTAAGGGCAGGTATTAGTCATGTAGACTCTGCTCCCCGGTTTCAAAAGTTAGGAGTTGATGTTTTCCTGGGGGAAGGTAGGTTTGAAGAAAATGGAACTGTAAAAGTTGGCGATTGCACCCTCCGCTACAAAAAGGCCGTAATCGCCACCGGTGCGAGGGCTTTACACCCTTCCATACCCGGTATAGAAATAGCAGGATATTTAACAAACGAAACCGTATTTTCCCTGACTCAAAGACCCCAGAGATTAGCAGTAATTGGCGGTGGACCCATTGGCAGCGAATTAGCCCAGGCTTTCCGACGTTTAGGTTGTGAGGTGGTGCTGTTCCATCGCGGTTCCCACATCCTCAATAAAGAAGATGCAGATGCCGCAGATATTGTGCAAAAAGTCTTGCAAAGGGAAGGCATCCGTTTAGTATTGGGTTGCGATTTGGAACAAGTAGAAACCCTAGGGGATGGTAAAAGAATTTACTTTAATTGTAATGGTCGTCGGGATTCTGTCACCGTCGATGAAATTTTGGTAGGCGCAGGGCGAGTCCCCAATGTGGACGGATTAAATTTAGAAGCCGTGGGTGTTACATACGACAGACGCAAGGGCGTGCAAGTAAACGATTACCTGCAAACTTCCAACCCCAAAATATATGCAGCTGGGGATATTTGCATGGATTGGAAATTTACCCATGCAGCAGACGCAGCAGCGAGAATTGTAATTAAAAATACTTTGTTTTCTCCCTTCGGTTTGGGGCGCTACAAGCTCAGTGGTTTAGTCATGCCTTGGGTAACATTTACCGACCCCGAAATTGCCCATGTGGGGATGTATGAAAAAGACGCACAGGAAATGGGTATAGATGTAAATACCATAAAAATTGATTTTAGTCACGTGGATCGGGCAATCGCAGATGGGGAAACAGAAGGTTTTGTCAAGATTCTCCACAAAAAGGGTTCTGATGAAATCCTTGGTGCAACCATAGTCGCCCGTCATGCAGGGGAAATGATTTCGGAAATTAGCACCGCTATTGTGAATAACATTGGCTTGAGTAAACTCAGCAGTGTAATTCATCCCTATCCTACCCAAGCTGAAGCCATCAAGAAAGCAGCAGATGCCTATCGCCGGACATTATTAACACCCACAAGTAAGAAACTCTTGGGATTATTAACCAAATTTTCCTAACCAATAGCACTACGTATTTAGAGCGCGGACATTTCTAAATCCAAGAAACCCTTTGACAGCCTGCTGTCCCCTGTCCCCTATCCCCCAAAACATAACCAGATTCTATCAGACACCAGTCTGGGAGGGAAAAATGCCACAATTTTTGAGAGAACAGTAAAATCAAATAAAGAGTTTCAATTGTTCTTCAGACAGAACAGGCTATGCAAAATACTGATACATTAATCACTGAGAATACAGCCCTAAGTTTAGAACTGTTCCATGTGCAAACCAATACATCTTTTGACTTTCCTCTATATAGTTCTGTAATTTGTATTGGCAAGCCCAATGGGCAAAGACAAATAGATATAGATGTTTCTAACTTCCCAGATGCTGATATTGTCTCTCGTTGTCATGCAGAAATCCGTGTCGAAGGAAACACTTACTATATTCAAGATTTAGGTAGTTCCAACGGCACGTACATTCGTCAAACTAAGTTAGAACCCCATACCCCTTACCAACTCAACCTAGGGGATCAAATTGAGTTTGGTCAAGGAAATAAAGTTACATTTATACTGCAATACAAACAAGTTAACCAGTCCAATATCCCAGCAATTGCCAACCCTACAACTATCCAGCCCCAAGGTATAGAAACGAACTACATCAGCACTTTTAGCGATCGCCCTAATCGCGCTAGCAGATTCATGGGATTAGTATTAATAGTAGCAGGGTTTGTGATGTTAGCTGCCAACACTCGCATTGGCATTTTTGTCAGTATACCTAGTGTAGTATTATGTTTTGCAGGGATTTACTTCCTCATTCAACGGCGTTTTAACCGTAATATCGGATGGATTTTAATTGGGTTAGGTATAGCCGTGATTCTGTTTACTGGGAATTTCTTTGCTTCTTTCAATTTATTAGCAATTTTGATTGCATCCACTTTATTATTTGCAGGTTATCAAATATTTAATACAGGAAAAGTTCTCAATTATGGCTGGCAAGATGTGAAAAAATTATTCAAAAAGTAATTTTTATCTATTATTTAGTTAATTAAGTAGTAACAAGTAATCATAATTACCAAATTTTAGTTATCCAGGAACCAATTATAATTTGACCAAAGAGGTAGGATAAAAATTAATATTAACCTACCTATTATTTTACGGTTAATTTTAAAGAAAAATCCCAAAAAAATACCAATGCAACATCCATTTCAGAAGATTTCGTCTGATAAGTATTTAAGTATTTTTTTACCATTACTATTATGGACAACTATTTTGGCTATAGTCATGTCTATAATACCTTTACAACCGGATATCATGAGTTTTGCTTTAGATAGTGTCAAAGTTGTAAAATATTGGGATGAAGCAGCCAAAATTCGAGCTGCTTTTGTTATGGGGTTAGATTTTCTCTATTTAGCTGTGTATTCAACTACTTTAAGCCTTGCTTGCATCGGTGCCATTCGGGTTTTTGAAACGGTACATTCCTCCTGGAAATTAATGGGAATGGCTATTGCTTGGAGTCAGTGGTTGGCAGCGTTTTTAGATATTATCGAAAATGTAGCATTGACGAATATTTTGTTTAATAATGTCAATGATATTTTGCCCCAAGTTGCTAAATGGTGTGCAATATTAAAGTTAATTTTAATTATTTTAGGTCTTACCTATATAGTTATGGCTGGAGTTGCAGGTATTAGATATTTTGGCTCGCGACAGAATTATTTTTAACCCATAAAATTAAATAATTATCTAGGTTAATACAGGATGCTGACAAAAATTAGAGGCTTATTTTTTGTAGGGTTAGGCTATATGCTTTCACCATTATCTTGGTGGAATGATTTGTTTTTTAATCTCCCTATTGCTTATTTATTTGGCTATCTTGTCAGTTGGATATTTCCTGATTTATTTGCAGCAGCAACCATTGGGGGTTATTGGTTATCAAATGTGTTGGGTATTTTGATGATGCAGATGGGGGGTACAGATATTTTTCTGGGGCAGCAACCAAGGAATATACAAAAAGATATAGTAATTAGTTTGGGTAGTTCAACGGTATATACTTTAATAATTATTGGTTTGGTTTATTTCCATGTTTTAACATTACCTGATTTAATCAGTAATAAGTAATATCAAATCCGCTTGTGGAACTTACCATATTGTCGTCACCTCACCCCTTCCTAAGTCCTGCGGACACGCTACGCGAATAGACACCCCTCTCCTTAATAAGGAGAGGGGAAGGGGGTGAGGTTTTTGTGGTAACGTTCTCATCCGGATTTCATATAAATTTCATATAATAAGTTTACTGTTTTAGGACTTACGCAAAATCATCTGGAAACCCTCATTTTTCGTCGTGTTAATGAACGGATTATCACTACTTTCGACATTTTTTGCGTAAGTCTTGTGTTTATTAGTTTGGTGCTTCAACAAACAATGTTTTACGCTATAGCAATCCTAAATCATTTGTGAGAAGTTAGATCCCCGACTTTTAAGAAAAGTCGGGGATCTGGGCCTCTCGATTTTTATATATTTATATGGAGTAATTATGGTTAACTATAAGGTTGGGGAGTTTTTAAAAATTAGGATACTCCCATGATTTTCGTGAATTTAATTATTATTTATCACCGTCAGTTATAAATTTTTCTTGCTGTAAGTATGTCTGAGAACTTTGGCGATAGAACCCATCTGCTTAAATTCTTGAATCATACAATCAGCTTGAGTTTCTTTGGTTTGTAACATCTTCTTTAAGGGTTGTAAATATTGCATATCTGAGTCTTCCCCTAATGCATCTTCAACAGCTTGTAAAATCTCTTGACTATGGTTGAAAATATCTTGATGATGAAAACCTTGTTGTGCCGAAAGTTGATGCAAAGCAGCGTCTGGTACAATTGCTCTACCGGTTAGGGATTTATCTAAAATTAGACCTTTTAACAAAGCGAGCAAACCAGCATAAATCGAAAAATCATCACAACTATCAAATGCTTTAAATTCAATTCTCCCTACTTCTGCCGGGATACGTGCTACTCTTGTAAGGTCGGGATTACTGGTAATAAGCTGTTCCTTATTTGCTAAAAATACTAATGTAGCTGCTCTTTTTCCTGTGCGATAAAATGTTCTAATTGATAATCCCGACCATAAATCACCTTGATAAAAGGGAGAACTATAGCTAAGGGGAATTATGTAAGGACTATAATAGGTTAATTTCTGCCCAATATCGATAAGTTCTTCTGTTGATAATCCAGCCATAGAAATATTTAAATCTGGACCATATGTCAACATATAAATATTAGCCGTTTGCTCATCTGGATGAGCTTGTAAATATCTAAGTTCGTAATCATTAAATGGGGTTGCCAGCTTGAAGGCAGAATTATAAGGATTAAAGCTGGTTAATACTGGTTCAAAACCAAAGTCAATTGCAATTTGACGTAATAAATTAAAACTTGTAGTCAATTCTGTAATTGTACTGGCAATATTATCATGTATAGTTGTTCTAATTTCTATGCCTTTGGGAATACAATCAATTACCTGATGTGGTTCTGAATTAGCAAATCTTTCAAACCCTTCTATATACCATCTCTTTTTTCTGATTCCTGCATCTCCTATTTTTAATTGTAAATTATCATCAGGATATACAGGTAGCCTATCTATGATTTGATCGAAATCAGCAAAATTTGTCTGATTGAAATCAGCAAACTCCCCCATGGGATTAAAAAATGCGACTTCATGCTCAATACCAAAAGAAAACATTTTTGATGCCTTTTTAGATGAATATATTTTAATGATTATCAAATAAATAATTATTTTTTAGATACTGGTACTTCAGCTAAAATAATATATTTTTACGATAATTTTCCAATATTAGGATAACATTTTGTAGTGGTATATTTTTCATAATAATTTGTGAAAATCGATATCAAAACAAATATCAATAAATATATCAAAACATTAATAAATAATGATATTTTAGTTAATTCCCATAGGAAATGAGTTCTAAAACCTTGATTGAGGGAACCAAAAAGGGTAAGTTCACCCACCTTTGGTCGAGGGAACAGGGAACGGGCTACAGGCAACAGTGAGATTTGTGGTTAAATGTAGAATTTGTTACTTGTTCGTTTCCTATTTGGTTAGAAGCCCCGTTGCCTTGAGACGATTGTGTGGGGCGGGGTTTAAATCCTTGCCCCACACCTGCTGGCGTTGCCTATTCCCTATTCCCTGTTGCCTTTAACCCTAGAATCTCAATATTTATACCATCTAAGGGCTTTGGCAAAACGAACCACAATCCCTAACCCCAACCCAGGCTAGTATGGATTCATGAGAAGCTAGAGGCGTGAGTTTATGACAAGTGCTGTTCAATCTCCTTACAGCAGTGAACAAGTTGCCGCTTGGCTACGTGGACTGCTGACTATTGCTTGGGCTGATGGTGATTTTGATGCCCAAGAGAGAGAATTAATTACCAGTATTACTCAAGATGAGCTGGCTGGGGGGGTAAATTTAGAATCATTCGATGCCATTGAACCCGAAGAATTAGCTACTGTTTTAGGGGAAGGTACCCCCCTAGCAGAAAATTTTTTGCGGACGGCGGTGATGGTAGCGATTGCAGATGGGACTTATTCTAAGAGTGAGGACTATCTCTTGCACCAGTTATGTATCGCCTTAGGGGAGCCAGAGAATATTTTAGAGGCTCTGCGCCATACCTTAGAAAATGGGGACCACGCCGCAACGGGGATTACGTTAGAACCATCTAAGCGGCACCTAGATCCCCTACATCCCCTGCGGGATTGGCTGGATGGGTTAGACATTGAAGACCCCAGGGTAGCACGGTTCCTGTGCAAAATGATCCCTTCCCAGTGTCCTTTTGAGCGCAATATTACCCTATTTGGGCGGAAGATAGTACACATTCCTCCTTTGTGTAAACTCAACCCCCTGTATGAGCAAATGGTCGGCTTACGTTTTCGTGCCTTGTCTTATTTGGCAGATGATTGTGGTGAGGATATTTCACAATATATTTAAAGTTAGCAGTAAGTGACCGACATGAATTGTATGCTGGAGGGTAAATTATGTTTAATTTACTCTCCTTAATTTTTTGGCTGTTGCGCCCCTTTTATGGTGATTGAGGATTCGTTTTAACAAAACTGTTACGAAACAAGGGTTATAAGGAATTATGGTACTGTTTTGAATTAAATCCTTACAAGATAATGCTTTCAATGATTTTGATCTGGATTTTCCATTAATGTACGATAACAACTTAGTAGACTTCTTTGCGCCTATCCTGCGGAAAGCCGCTGAGTCACAAGTGACACGCTGCGCGGTAAGCGGAGCTATGCCGTAGGCTTTACGCGTCTAATGCGCCTTTGCGCAAGCTTTAATGATAATTGTTCAACCGAACATGATATCAATCGGTAAATCTAAAATCTAAACTTCGACAGGCTCAGTTACCAATCCAAAATCTAAAATCTAAAATCTAAAATCCAAAATTGATTAACCATGCAATTTATTGATCGAGTTGAAATTGAAGTCGAAGCTGGTAAGGGAGGTGATGGTATTGTTGCTTTCCGCCGGGAGAAATTTGTACCTGCTGGGGGACCTTCCGGGGGAAATGGGGGACATGGTGGTTCGGTAATTTTCACCGCCGTGGAAAATCTGCAAACCTTGCTTGACTTCCGATATAACCATCGCTTTCAAGCTGAAAATGGTGCCCGTGGGGGTCCCAAGAATCGCACGGGAGCATCAGGGAAGGATTTAATCATTGAAGTTCCCTGCGGTACGGTTGTCTATAATATGGAGACGGGGGAAGTAATTGGAGATTTAATTACCCATGGACAAACCCTGGTGGTTGCCCAAGGAGGAAAAGGTGGACTGGGTAATAAACATTTTTTAAGTAACCGCAATCGTGCCCCCGAACACGCTTTACCGGGATTGCCGGGGGAAATTAAACAGTTACGTTTAGAATTAAAATTATTGGCAGAGGTGGGAATTATTGGACTACCCAATGCCGGTAAATCTACCCTGATTTCCGCTTTGTCCGCAGCGCGGCCGAAAATTGCTGATTATCCTTTCACTACCCTGGTACCAAATTTAGGGGTAGTACGTAAGCCCACTGGTGATGGTACGGTGTTTGCAGATATTCCAGGACTAATTGCTGGTGCATCCCAAGGTGCGGGATTGGGCCATGATTTCCTCAGACATATTGAACGCACCCAGGTATTGTTACACTTGATTGATGCCACTAGTGATGATGTGGTGGAAGATTACCAAACTATTCAACAAGAGTTAAAGGCCTATGGGCACGATTTAGCTGCACGTCCCCAGATATTAGCATTGAGCAAAATTGACGCGGTGGGTGGCCAAAATCAGGATGTGGAAGAGTTAGCAACACAGCTCAATCATCTTTCCCACGCTCCAGTTTTTTTGATTTCCTCCGTATCTGGTGATGGTTTAGAAGAAATGTTACAAGAAATTTGGAGCGTTTGCGATCGCTTGCAGGCAATGTCCATGGAGACAACTGTGTTTAATTAAAACCTTTCATAGGTTAGGAAAAAACACAGGGGAACCACAAAGTAAAATACAATAAAAATAATACAAAATACAACAAAAACAATAAAAAACAAATGACAATGGTAATAGTTAAGAATTGAATCTCTAAACCTCATTTAAAATCAAACATGGAAGCTAAAAAAGGTTTTCGCTACTGGTTTGCAACTAATATGGGCATTACAAATGCCCGTAGAGAGGAGATTTATTGTGACTTGTTAAACTCAGTGACTTTAGAGGACGTGAGTTACTGGCTACAAGTCTTGTTTTCAGCTGCGATCGCCACTTTAGGATTAGTATTAAATAGTCCAGCGGTAATTATTGGAGCCATGCTGATTTCCCCTTTAATGGGGATGATTCTGGCTAATGGGCTAGCATTCGCTGCGGGGGATTTAATTTTAGCGATTCGGGCATTGATTAATCTTGGATTGAGCTGCTTTATGGCCATCGCTTTTGCTTTCCTCCTGGTGAGTATATTACCTTTTAAAGAACTGACCCCAGAAATTGCTGCCCGGATTAAACCCAATGTCTTGGATTTGGTCATTGCTCTATTTTCCGGTGCTTTGGGTTCCATTGCTACCTGTAAAGAAGCTAAAGGGGTAGTTACCTCCATTCCTGGGGTAGCGATCGCAGTTGCTTTAATGCCCCCTTTATGCGTTGTTGGATATGGCATTGGTGTTACAGTTAGTCTCCATTTACCCGATGGACTGAAAATTGCCCGTGGTGGTGGTTTACTATTTCTAACTAACTTAACTGCCATTACTTTAATGGCAATGCTAGTATTTCTGGCAATCAAAATTGATACTACATCTATTCGTAAACAAGTACCACTTTGGCATAACCAAGATCCAGAAAGTCTCCGCATTCACAAACTTTTAAAAAAAAGCCCTGCTCCGACAAAAACCTTAGAAGTAATTGGTAATCTTCCCAGTCGTTTGGTTGTGATCGTAATTCCAGTTATTACCCTATTATTTCCCCTAAACCAATCTTTAATTCAACTCCAGAAAGAAATTACCCAAAAACAAAAAGATAATCAATTTGTTCAAGTTGGCACGGAAGTATGGCGAGAGCAGTTTGCCAAATTTCCTAATGGTGAATCCCGTTCTGATATCATTAAATTTGCAGCGAAGGAGCAAGAAAAAAATTTATTGATTCAGATGAATGTAATTACCAAAAGGTTTTACACTACTCAAGAAAAACAGGCTTATACAAAATCAGTCGCATCTCGTTTAGACAGAAAACCTGACTCAGTCGCCCTACAATTAATTGAAATCCCCACAGCATCTAACGAAATTATTGCTGATTTAGCAACAGCAATTCAATCACAAGAAAGTGAAGCAACAAAGGAACTACCACCCACCGTTGCAGAAACCCACATTAATTTTATTACAAGTACGGAAGCTGCACTGCAAACATTTAAACTCCCCTTACCAGCCCAGTTAGTGGGTTATGAAGTTATTACAAGTAATGTAGAAACCCTAAGCCTAAATCTGATATATCTGAGCGAGCGAGACATTAGTGCAGATGCTAAGAATTTATTAACTAATGATATCAGAGTCAGACTTAATTTTCCTAATACCAAAGTCAGACTGCAAAGGATTCCTACTAATCCTGGTTCTATCACTTTTGCCCCAGACAGCACAACACTTCAACCTGCAAATACTCAATTATTAAACCGCATCGCTCAAATATTGAAACAACAACCCAATTTATATCTAGAAATGATTGCTGATTTGGAAGGGGAACCTTCTGAGGAGTTTACCCAAAACAGAATAGAAACAATTAAAAACTACTTGATTGATAATTTAGAGGTTGGTGCTAATAAAATTTCATTTTCTTCTGGTGAGGTTCCAGCTAGACGCACGGTAACTCTTAAAATTTTAAAGAAGGGTGAAATTTAATCAAGTAAGTAATGAGTAATGAGTAATGAGTTATGAGTTATGAGTAATGAGTAATGAGTAATGAGTAATGAGTAGGGCTTGCTGAATAACTATAACCCTCTTCTGTCATTCTCCGGTTTTTCCTGTTAATAAAAAGTTGTCAAGAGACTTAGTATCAATAGTTTGAGATGTTTTGAACCAAAATTTTGTCATTTTCCCATCTCGCGGAAATTCTATTGAGAAATAACCGAGCGATCACTTGACACACAAGAGTCACAGAATTTAGAAATTGTAAGACTTTTCGGAGAATGACAGAAGAGGGATAATATCATGTCCGTTTAAATAACCGTCATTGCGACCGTTCGCTGAAAGCGTTCTCGCAGAGTAGGGAAGCAATCCCAAAGACCTTGTGTTCGCGGAGCGTGCCCGTTAGGGCTTATGCGTCGTT
>JASJCX010000218.1 GCA_030065255.1 Calothrix sp. MO_167.B42
TTGGGATTACGCACAAGAGCTGGCAATATATCACTAGACCAACCAACTGCTAGCCAGGTATCTCCAATCATCAATGGCTCCAAGTACTGATCGGAACTATAAAATTTTACCTGTTTATGGAGCGATCGCAATTCTGTTTCTAATTCTGGTACGGAGTCTAAATTTTCTGTATTATAGGATTTCCCCAACTTTTTTAACACCAAGCCAACAACTTCCCTTGGTTGTTCTAAAATCGAAATGCGATCGCGTAAATCATCACGCCATAAATCCTGCCAATCTTGAGGCTGCCATCCCAATTCTTTCAACTTATCCCGGCGATATACAATCATTGTGCTACCCCAACGATAAGGAGCTGCCCAAATTTTCCCTTGGGTATCTAGTTCACCTGCTTGGTTCCGTCTGACTAATTTCTGCCACTGTGGAGGTAAACTAGACCAATTGGCAAGTTTTTCTAGTTTTTCTATTTCCAATGGCTGAATCAACTGTTCCTTAATTGCCACATCCAGCCAATAATTTCCCATCGTCACTAAATCGGCTACCGTTTCTGTTTGAGATTGCCCAAAGGGTAGGGGTATATTCCATTGTTTGTTTTCAGCAGCTTTTTTTGGCTGTTTCCAAGTTCGTAATTGCTTAAATACTGTCTGTAATTGATCCACTGGAGCAAATTTCACTTGTGTGTTTTGCTTAATGCTTTGACCAAACCTTCTGACCAATCTACCAGGAATAGAATTTTTTAATAAGATTACTTTTAGGTTTACTTGTTGCTTTCCACCACATCCAACCAATAGTTGTGATATTGCTATGACCGAAATACCTCGTAAAAAATACCTGCGATGCATTATTGCTTATATATAAATTTACAATTATAGCTCATAAACCATTTAAGCAGAGACTCGGCTGGAATAGCACAGCAAAATAACTAAATATGCTATAAACCAAGGGATGATTTGGAAAATAGGATGAATAAAGATGTGAGATGGAGCATAGAAGACTTAAAAATCAAAAATAACCAATAATAAAGGGAATTTTTCGGTAGAAAGAGTAAAAGAGATAGATGGAATCCGGAAATTTAATTATTGACTTGTAGAATTTCTCCTCAAATCAATTTATATCTTTGTTGTGGTAGTTTGCAGAAAAATCAAACTGATTTTAGGTTAAGCCTAAATTAAATTAATCATCCTTACTGAGTAAAATTCTGTTGAATAATCACATTGATTTTTCGAGCACTAATACTGATGTTATGTTAGGTTAATAAACATATTTTTTTATCAATAGTAGGGAACAGTAGGAAGCATCAAGGTTTTGAGGATAACCACGTAAATTATTGTCAGATCATTAGCTACCAAATCCCTAATATTCCCTCCTTGCCGGTAATTGTATGTTTTTATAGGGGTTCCCTAGAACTAGATTGAGGATAACATCACTTTTCTTAAATCTTTATAAAGATAACAATGGCAGCAAAAATATAGAACGATAATTTGAGAAAGTTAATCTTACTCAACATTTGTATGTAGTTAGGGTGCTGAAACTAGTCACATGTGTTGCCAAAACTTAAAAAAAACATAAACATCCTTAACATTGACTAAAGATTGAATAATATAGAAACAATAATTCAATGTATGAGGGTATGAAATGGAGTCTTTGCATAATCAAATTTTGACGTTGAGTAATAAAGTGGATGCCATTTATCAAGTTATCGAGCGGCTGGATGAAAAAGTCTCGCAAACACTTTCGGAATGCTCCTTAGCCAATCAAAAAGAAACAGTAGAAAGCTCTTGGAAGAGTGTGGAAGCTGAGAGTTATCGATTGAGGACAAATTTAAGCTTTAATCCAGAATTAGAGCATAAAGATGTGCTAGTCGATGCCATATATCCTGAATCCAATCTACAAGGAGGAGAACAACAATTAACCCCAGAAATTCAGCTCCAAAGACTAACAGCCCAATTAACGGCAGCTTATAATCGTATAGCATCCTTAGAAGAGCAATTACTCCTCAAGAGAATCAAATCTTGAAGTTGAGAATATAACCCTGTGTT
This sequence comes from Calothrix sp. MO_167.B42, assembly GCA_030065255.1. Classification (GTDB taxonomy): domain Bacteria; phylum Cyanobacteriota; class Cyanobacteriia; order Cyanobacteriales; family Nostocaceae; genus Calothrix_A. The sequence goes on from JASJCX010000218.1 coordinate 2,037, forward strand.
AATTTGTCTTTGGGATAATAGCTGAAAGTCTGGGAGTAGTCAGCAGTTAGATGAAAGTTAATCATAAATTTCTCCCATGGTTAGCATAGAAAATTGATAATTTGTATTTAGGTTCCAGTGATTAGGAGTACTGGAAAATTTTAATTTGTGTGGATTTTTTGATAAAGTTCCAGTTGGGATTCAATCGCTTCTAAAAGATGAATTTGCTGCCAATTATGGCTCAGATAAGCAGCAATACAAGTGCCTCCTGCACCCATACCTTCTTTGACAAAGCCCTGTTCATAAGCTTGAAGTTGGGGATAGTGAGAATGAATAAAACTTAATTGAGTAGCAAGTAAAGGTGGAGGGGGTTCACCTAAATTGCTACTGTGTTGACCTACTAGCTGGGCTAGTTCTACGGTGTTACCACTGGGATCTTCTGCAACCCAGCGAGTAGTGCCTACAATCACATTTGTTGGCTGCCAAGTTAAACTATGGTCATGGGCAATCGCACTTGTAAGGGCATACACTGCCAACATTTGTGTTCCTCCTGCCAACATTACACCGCAACTACGACTAGCAGCAATTGCCATTCCTGCTACTACTACTTGCATGGGATCGCCCACTGCGGCTACTAGTTGTAGGGGATCTATCGAAGTTTGAATATTTTGCATATGCTTTAATCCTGCTTGCACCACCTCCCATTTTTGGGTGTGATTGCAAGTGGGATGACTGCTATTAACCTTGCCAGCAGCAGCAATACCTAAACCAGTTAAAATTGCCAAGGCGGTTGTGGTACCGCCCACAACACACTCACCAATAATCAAATATCCATTATTGATATTACTGGCTAAATGTTCTCCCCATTGCAACCCCTGTTCTAGTAAATGGTGGATTGTATCCATTGTCATTGCAGCACCACTACTCAAGCATTGAGCAGGAGTACCACCTAAATCAATTCCTGGAACTGCGGGGGAATAGGGTAAACCTGCATTAAATAAATAAATTGGTATGTTTAGGGATTCAATTACAGCACGAGAGATGAGGACGGGAGAAGCCCCAGCAATGAGGGGTGGTAAAGGATATTGGGGTTTTGCTTGGGAAACACCGTAGTATAAAAATTCTGCATCTGCACAGGCTGTATATTTGCGATGTTCAGGGGTTTTTCCAGCTGCGGAAATTCCTGGGATCAAAGCTGTAGCAGTAAAACCTAAGACACAAGCAAAGGTACATGAAGTACCTTCATAACGATTTACCCATGCTTCCCCTTGGTTCAATTGGGTGTAAATGCGAATCATCCGTTATCCGTTGTCTATTTTGGATTTTAGATTTTAGATTTTAGATTTTAGATTTTATAGCGGTAGTGCTAATACGTCGTAAAAGTTATTGGCAATTAAGATGGACATATTGCTTAGGACAGTATTGTTCGATTCAAGAACTGTAACCGTCACCGAAGAGGCAGGCTTCGGCCGTGAGCTCAGCCGAACGGGGGCAGGGAGTGTGGGGAGTGTGGGGAGTGTGGGAAGTAAAGGAGGTTTAAGGTTTAACCATCAACTGTCAACTGTCAACTGTCAACTATCAACTGTCAACTGTCAACTGTCAACTGTCAACTATCAACTATCAACACCAATCATTCATAATCCAATAAAACTTGTATCCAACGTGGAGGACGAGGGATAGGATTACCCAAACGGTCTAATAATAACCATGCGGCTAGATGTATGACAAACAAGTAAATCCAGTTATTCAGGAGAATTAAAGCGATCGCTCCTACTTGAATCAAGAATATACTAGGATTAGCTAACAGACCCAAACTGAGAAATAACCATTCTAAGAAACTAGTTACCTGATTAATTACATACACCCACAAATCTTCACCAGACAGCAGAGATAACAACCAGATACGAAAAAATACCCCTAAAGCCCCCAATAATGTCCCCAAAGCAATAGAAACTACCCAGGGAACCCGACGATACCATGTTGCTCCTAAAAGCACTCCCATGAAGCCATAAGGCATGACGAACAACAAACTACGGGTAGGCCCCATCAATACCATCAGCAATAATCCCGATACCACCGCCGCCATCCATGCTGCTCTCTTACCCCAACGGAGATAAACCAAAGCAATAGGAACGGGGAAAAATATCCGCAAGACTGGGCCTAAAGGGAAGTAAAAATTGATAAACCAAATTAAACTGGCAGTACTAGCTAAAAAAGCCGTCTCTACCATCCTCAAAGGGGCATCTACCTTGAGTTTCGGTTTCTTAAAATGCTCTTGTGAGTTAGGGTTTTGATTTTCAGGTGTTGCCGAATTGACATAAAGGCGTTCTTCTGGTTCTTCAGCACCGGTGTCTAAAATGCTCATGTTATTTAGATGGGAATGCAGGAGTTAGGAATTAGGAATTGGCAAGAGGTATTTTGTCAAAAATAGCTGACAATTTGTTAAACCAGCATTTTTTCTAGGGCAGATATTTCCGGAATACAGATAGTCTCTGGTTTTCGTTGAATTAATCCTTTCTTTTCTAACCTGGTTAATACCCTAGTCACCGTTTCCCTTGCCAGTCCACTTAAACTACTTAATTCTCGGTGGGGTAAGTTGGGAATTTCCGTACCTGCTTGTCCTTGTTTGCCTTGTCCTTCTGCTAAAAATAAAAGCGTGTCCGCTACCCGGGACTGACTATCCGATTCCCGTAATCGCAATCGCCGATTTACTTGTCTTAAGCGTCTAGCCATTAATTGGGATAACCTCACTCCCGCCAAGGGTTCTTGGTGTAAAAAATTAACAAAATCCTGTGATGGCATACTACCAATGACAGTGGTAGTTAAAGTAATTACATCTGTAGAACGGGGCACTTCGTCTAGGGCAGCCATTTCACCAAATAGTTCCCCCATACCAAGAATATTCAAAGTTACTTCTTTACCTTCCAAATTATATGTACGAATCTTTACCCAGCCATCTATGATAAAGTATACAGAACCACCCCAATCATTTTCCAGTAATATTACTTGGTTTGCAGGATGGGTACGGGTTACAAGATGGGTCAAGGCTGCTTCCACAACTTCTGCCGACAAGCCTTGAAATAAAGGTGTCGAAGTAATTTGAGGATGAGTTGCTGGCTGCAAGCTGTATCGGTCTTCCATTACGTCATTTGTAGGTAAGAGGCTATGTACAAAAATTTCGATAAAATTCTGACTCTTAAGTTATGAAAACACAGCCCTGACCATAAAGCCAAGTTCTGTTACCCAAAAAAACGTCCTCATCGATGGCAAGGAAACTATTTTTATATATAAATATAAGCATATTAGGATTGTGGTAGCCTGTATTTGCCTGGAAATTCCTGTGGAGCAGAATATCACTGTGAATTGTCTATGGTGGAAACTGGCGTTGCACAGCCACACCTACCCCAAGGTAACATCCCGTAGCAGTTCCTCACCTTTTTAGTCAGTGAACTTACCTCGTCTCTCACAGGGAGCATCTCATATCTTGCACTTGGGCTATCAGCCCCCTAGCCAGGGATTTAAATCCCTGGCTAATAGCTAAAGTCCTCTTAAGAGGACTACTCCCTTCCCGGCAGAAGATTACCGAAGTAAGAAAGAATTTCAGTCCATTTCAATGGATTTAAGCTGCTAGCCTGTGAACTTAAGTTCACAGATGGGATATGGGGCCCATTGAGAATGGTACAAGATATGAGGTATCCCTCATTGTGGGACAAGTTTTACGACTTAATGGGCAAAAAATAAATCAATCTAATCATACTCAAAGATATAATTTTTTGCTAACGTGAGGTTTTTAGCTGTTTTTTTATTTAGTATGAACTGTGTGTAACTAATTATTAAAAACAGGGAACAAAGAATAATCCCTGTGCTGACTTCTGAGTTTTATAGCACTACGTATTCAGGGCGCGGACATTTCTAAATCCAGCCAACTCTTTGACAGTTTGCTGTTCCCGTTCGGACTTCGGCGTGAGCTCAGACGTTCGGCGAAGCTCAGTCGAGCCGTCGAACGCTGAGCTCACGGCCGAAGCCTGTTTTCTGCTCCCTGTTCCCTGGCGCGTAGCGCCATACATGGTGCCACAATTATTTGGGTGACATCAACAACTGTTAGGCAAATTTGCAACACCTATTGGTTAGTAAATTTTATATTTTGAAAATAAATCTCTCACAAGTAGACATATAATTTTTAGCTAAGGTAAATTAAAGTGACTTCCAGGATTACTGAAATTCAAACCCTGATTGCAGATATTGACAGCTTACTCACTAATAAAAACAATCTTTTGTCTCGATTCATCTCTACCCAAGAGCAGGAAGCCAAAGTTGTTTTAGAGCGAACCCGCGAGTTTCTGGCTCGTTTAGAAGAAGCTGAAGCCCAAGCAGATAATTTTAACCGTGAATATGGATCGCGATCGCCACGTTCTCCTTTGTTGGCTCAATTTGCAGATCGAGAAGGTCAACTAGGAGATAAACCATTATCCCATTATATGGACGTTTCGGCATTATTACAGCCTTTACAAGCAGAATTGCAAGCATTATTGCAGGAACGAGCCAATTTGGTTCAGGAAATTAGGCAATTGGAGCAAAAACGACTACACAATTACTCTGTAGCCCAGCAAATGGAAAATCAAGAGCAGATGATTTCCGAATTTTTACATGTGCTGATGAATCGCATGGAAGGGAAATTGTCACTGGATTCTGGGAGTAATGAATCTCGCCCTTCTTCTGAGGAACCATCAGCAATAGCTGAACAGGTCGATCATTTAAGTCAGCTAACAAATGACTTGGAGCGGCGTTTAGCAGCCTTAGATGGGTCTGTAAATATTGCATTTACGGGGCTAGAACGCAATGTTTCTCATTACCATGACTCCCTATCCCAAGCAATAACCAGGATGCACAGTAAGGGAGTAGAAGGAGAGCAGCTATTAGTAGCTCTAATTAATAATTTAACTGGAGTCTTACAGCAAAAGAGATCCTTAGGTAAATCCAACTTAGATGTACAGCCAGAAAATTTGCCCATAGAACCATCCCTGTCAACCAAGGGAGAATATGAGCATCCAGATGATTTAGCCTTAAATATCGATCGCGAACTTTCATCAAGGGAATTATTTGATACCAGTGAATTTGAGGATTCGTTTATCGAACAAGGGTATTACCCACCTACTGGAGAAGACCAACAAATTACTCCTGAATCCGATGTTACCATCCCATCTAATTTTGCAGATGGGCAGTTAGTCGAGGAATTATCTCCTAGTGATGTTGTCATAAATACCACATCTTTAGGATTAGATCATCATAATGCTAATGATTCTGTAGACGATCGCGTCGATCAACTTTATGCTAGTTTATTTGGCAGTGAAGATGAAAACATCAGTGAAGATCTGCCAGCAGCACAACTTGAATTACCCCAACCAAATGGGGATAATTTACCAAACATTAACCCAAACCCAGAAACTACATCTACCCAGGAGATTCCACCATCTCCCTTGGATTCTCCAGAATTGACAACCACTAATGTTAGTCACCCAGCATCAGAGGAAGCAAACCAACTCCAACCAGTTGATACTAGCCTAGATGAGGCTCCAGACAATTCCTTAGTCACAGATATGTGGTTCGATCGCCCAGATGCTGGATTATTAGGAAACAGCCCCATTCACACTGCCATACCCCAGGAATTGACAGTCAAAAATCATGATTTAGATGTTAGTATAAATACTGATAAAGAATCACCAATAGATATTAGTTCCCCCCAAACAGCTCCAGAACCAACCACCACAGATGCTCCTGAGGAAACTCCCCAGTCAAGCATCACAACTTTAACTGATTTGTTTGTTGATACAGCAGCAGATACGGAGAGTACAGCAACGGATACGGCAACGGATACGGAAAATGTAGCAACAGAGAATTCTGAAATTGATGGAACTAGCCAAGATTTTCCAGATGATCCCCATCAAGATAATTATCCAGTCCCTGAAAATAATAATGCCCAGTCTTTAGTATCAGATACAGAATCGGGTTATTTAGAAAAATCCCTGGAAGATTATATTTTGGCTTCTCCCCAGGAAAATTTATTAACTGAAACGGTGAATACAGAGGCAGCAATGCCAAAAATTACCTTGGGTGAAGAGCATTTACAACAATTCACCCAGGACTTAAATCAGTTTGGTGGCAATTTCAATTCTCCAGAGCAATCTCAACTGGATGGGGAACCAGAACCCATAATTGCAGAAGTTACTCCCACCATTGAGGCACAACAGGTGGTTAATGATGGTAACCAAACAGCTAGTAGCACCACGGATGTGGCAGTTGCAACCCCAACAAACCATGAAACTACCACCAATGAGCAATCCAATTCTTCACTCTCCGTTTTTAACTTAATAAATACCCCAGATATTACCGTTAGTAGGGATGATGGAGTGTGGTATTTAGGGATTGATTTGGGAAGCACGGGAATTTCCGCCGCCTTGTTAAATCGTTCTACCACAGAAGTTTATCCCATTTACTGGTCAGCAGAAGAACACAGCGATCCCAACTCCCCAGGAAGTTCATTTCGCTTACCTGCGGAGGTTTACTTACCTACAAATACCATCGAAAAACAGCCAGAATTGAGCCAAGAAGCATCCAGCAACGGAATAACCACTCCACCAGAATCATTACAAAATCTGTTTTCAGCCCAATTAAAGCCCTATTTACAAGTTGCCCTACCTTACAAAAATCAACAACAACAGTGGGAACCATCCCTAGAATTGAATGAATATTCCACTGTTCCCTTAGTTTGGGTGATGCGATCGCTCTCTAAATTGCTGTTAACCCTCAAATCAGATCGTACCAGCACTACCCCTGGTTTAGTTGCCGCAGCGGTGGGGATCAACGAACAAAGATTTCATCAAATTATTAATCAAATCGCAGGGGTAATTTGTAACTGCCCAGCTAACAGTTCCGAGCAATACCGCTTTAATCTCAGGGAAGCATTAATCACAGGTAAAATTGTCCAACATCCCCAGCAAGTATTCTTTATCGAAGAAGCGATTGCCAATGTACTTGCACAATTGGATGATCCTAGTGGAGAACCAATCAAGTTTAGTGCTCCCACAGTCATCACCAAAGAAAATTATCCCCTAGAAGGGAGTACATTGATTATTAATATTGGTGCAGGAGCCACAGAAATGGCACTAATTGACGTACCAAACAACCTGCTAGACTTAGCTCACAATGATTTCATGCTCCATAGTTTTGCTTATGCAGGCAAAGGCATTGAGCAAGATATTATTTGTCAATTACTTCTACCAGAAAAATGGCGAGAATCACGCCTAACCACCCCGGAATCCCATACCATCAGCAGTAATCCCTGGCATTGGCAAACATCCATCCCTGGTTTAGAGCAAATGGCTTGGGATAGTATCAGGTTAACAGAACTTAAACTTCCGCGATCGGGAGAACCGGACACCCCACAACGAATTCGTCTGCAACAACGCTTAGAAAGCTCCCTCCTGGGTAAAGCCGTATTAGACGCTGCGGTTGCCCTAAAATTAATTTTGCAACATCAAGAATCCTTTACCTTAGAACTAGCAGATCAACGGTGGATATTACAGCGTCGAGACTTAGAAAGCCAGGTATTTGTGCCTTTTGTCCGTCGTCTCAACCGGGAATTGAATAAGTTACTAGTAGCCCGTGGCATCCCCACAGAAGCCATTAATCAAGCCATCCTCACAGGAGGAGTAGCATCTATTACTGCTGTTAACCGTTGGTTGCGGCAAAAACTACCCAACGCCAAAATTATTCAAGATCCATACCTCGGCGAGAATGGTACTCCTACTTGCAGCCGCACAGCATATGGTTTAGCTTTACTACCACTGCATCCCCAGGTGTTAGATATACCTAGGCAACAGTATACTGATTATTTTCTATTTACGGAATTATTACGACTGTTACCAGATCGAGCCGTATCTTTAAGTGAAATTACTCAATTATTTGAAGGTCGTGGGATAAATACCCGTATTTGTCAGCAACGACTGTTAGCATTTTTAGAAGGCGAACTGCCATCAGGGTTACTTCCTAGCACCACAGATTATTATTGGCTAACACAAAGTTCCCAGGAAAATTCCTTCTATAAACAACTTGCAGCAGCACCCTTATTTGAAAAACAAGGTAGCCTGACTTATCGTCCCAACTCTCAACAAATTAAATCTCTGTTGACATATCTGGATGCTATTAAGGGTAGTACAAAACAATCATTGGAGGAACCCTATACTGTTAATTTTGCCTTAGGGGTTTCAGCTTAAGAATAGGGAAGTGAGGCGATCGGGGAAGGGAACATTTATAATTGTTTGGTATATGAAATTAAGATTACCCAGACCTTACCCATTGGGGATTGCCTTTCTTTTCCTCTGATATTAATTTATGGTTGCAACTCTTGTGACTTATAGACTCTATCCTGCTCCTAGTTTGAAAAAAACTATCAACTCAAGTTATATTATTAATGAGTTAAAACATTATAGCTACTGTATTATATTCAATTGAAAAAATCAGCTATTCCGACACAATGTCAAGTGATTATTTGTATCTATGGACACCTTCGGAAAACATTGTGTAATTAATTCAGACTATGTGATATATCAGAATTTATACTGATTGGATTCCAAAATTAATTGTCTAAAATTATATTTGTGCATGTTATTATTTCACAATAATTTCTAGCTTGTAATCCTCCTAACGGTATAGGTTTCAAGCAACTTCAATATAATCTAATGAAGTAGGTAATGGATTAATTATGGATGCATTTTGATGGAACTAGAGAAATAAATTTTTGAGGAATTTATAATCATATTACAAAGTTAACTCATAAATAAGTTATTTATGAAAGGGTGCTGGTTTTTTAACTACGTCAATCTACAAATATACAACTAAATTTTACTGAAATTATCAGTATTCACTTGGGAACGCTTCGTTTATACGAAGAATGCTAAATCAGAAAAGGAATTGCCAGAGAAATGGGGGGGTAAATAGCTTTAAGCCGCCTAATTTTCACTTGGCTAATGAATTCTCATCTATACTTAGTGAAATTCTTTTGTATAAAACCCCTAAAGCAAATATATATATTATGATTGGATGTTACAGACATCATCAAACTTTTCTATTCTATTATTTATGTGAGTACTTTTGATTGATTGAGAAACATCATAACTACTGATATATACCAGGGATGAATCGTTTGTACATATTGTGAATTAGCTTCCAAATCAGCTCTTCACAAGATAATTATCATAGATGCTATCTACCTTCTTAATAAAAATTACATCCTTCTTAGTTACATACCTTTTTAAATTTAAATTATATATCATCGTCATGAGAATATGGGTGCTAATAACGTTGTAAATGAATTTCATAAATGTACTCAACTACAATACAATGGTCGATTACAAATTGAGAGTAAAAAAAATATACAATGGATTTTTTACTATCGATTGGGAAGGGTGGTATGGGCCTCTGGAGGTCATCATCCCTTTCGACGTTGGCGACGGATGATGAAGTCTTGTCCTAGTATTGATATTGAAAAAATACCTTTAAATTCGCAAAAATTATCGGTTGATTATTGGGATTATAATGTCTTGGAAGCATTGTACGCACTCTCACTCATATCCAGAGAACAAATTAATTTCATTACTGAAAAATCCATCTCAGAATTACTATTTGACATAGCGCAGGAAGCAAATTTTCACCCCGTTAGTTGCGAACGCAATCAAGATATTATCTTAGAAACACCGATGAGCTTCACCAGTGCGGATATTTTGCTCAAGCAAATGGAAGAGTCGTGGAATAATTGGTCAGAAGCTGGATTGGCAAATTTTTCTCCTAACCTAGCACCAATTTTACGTAGAGCAGAGCAACTACAGCAGCAAGTCAGTTCCAATGCTTATCAGAATTTTGTCAGATTAATGAACGGTAAATATACTCTGCGAGATTTAGCCTTGATTATGAAGCAAAATCCATTGCCAGTCACTCGTTCATTGCTTCCGTATATTCTCAAAGGAATCATTGAATTACAGGAAATAGCTGACAAGCCTTTGCAATTCAATTGTATTGAGAAAACATCTACCCCTGGTAAATCTTCTGCAAAAGCTCCTTTGGTAGCCTGCATAGATGATAGCCCCCAAGTTTGCCAAATGGTGCAAAAAATTCTCACCAAAAATGGACTGAGAGCTGTTTCTGTAGAAGATTCCGTACAAGCCTTACCAAAGTTGATTGAACATAAACCAGATTTAATTTTTTTAGATTTGGTGATGCCCGTTGTCAGTGGTTATGAAATCTGTGCTCAGTTACGAAGAATATCTATGTTTGCTGAGACACCTGTGGTTATTTTAACTGGCAGTGATAGTCTGGCAGACAAGGTACGTCGGTTACGTGCCAAGGCAGGGGGGGCTAACGAATTTATTACTAAACCTATAAACGAAAATCAGATTATGGAGGTAGTTCATAAATATTTACAATCTGCACATGTCCCCTGCTAATAACAATATATTAAATCTTTCTTTCTCTTGAGTATATTAGAGCGTATATTAAGTGTCTGTTATAAAGTTATCTCATTCGACCATAAAATAAATAATAAATGTGACAAATATTTAAAAATATATTCTTATTAATGATGTGATTTAAATTATGCCCATGAACTACTTTGATTTATCTAAATTGTTTCTCATAATCGAGGTATCTATACCAAATAGTACAACCATTTGTTTTCATATTCTGGATAGTATCATGGGGAAAATATGCTATTGATTGCATTATACTGGGAAAATATCTCAAAATACGAATACTAGAGACGCTTTAGAAACTG
>JASJCX010000219.1 GCA_030065255.1 Calothrix sp. MO_167.B42
TGGGTAAAAGTTTTCGTAGTAGCGCTTTAGCGCATTATATTTTGGGATTAATAAGGGCTAAAGCCCAACTACAAATCCCCTCATAAATAATGCGATGAAGCAGTAGTGCTTTGTCTCATAAAATATGATGGTAAAAATAATTACTTGTGGGTCAGGCATCCCTGCGGTGACCATTGCACAGCCAAGATGGCTGTGCCACAGCCCCTCAAAACTAATGGGACACACCAATAGCTTTTGCACAAAATTGACGTTCTCACCGCACTTTTAGGGCGGTGATTCTAAAAATCACTTTTTAGGTTTTCTCTTTCGTTGACCCGCCTTAAAATCAACTATCCATCCCTGGCAATACTTAAACCGTCTAACCTGTAAATTTTATGGAAGAGGTGGCTGATTATTACCTGTGGTAACTGGTTCTCGCAGCCAAAATCTTTCGAGAAGATCAGCATTAGCGGCCGAATCTGTAATCCCAAAGAAAAAGTTATCGCGATTAATAATTTGTTGGTCAGTCCAATTGCCAGCAATGCGAATTGCCCGCATTGTAGCCACACGATTGCCTAGTAGTGGTTGAGGATTTTCCACCGTCCCACCCAAAGGAACAATCTCGAATAAATCAGGATTAGCTTCTATTGCTGTTTGTGCTAGATGGTAAAAAATAATTCCCACATCGGCTTCGTCGTTAGCCAATGCTTGGGGCACATCACGATGATGTATGCGATCGCCCACTACCCATTTTTTCCTCCTGGCATTATTAACGGGATTGAAGACTTGGTTAAATAACTGACTGGCTTGTCTATTTGCCCTGTTGATGTCACCTGTGGCAGCTTCCACAGAACGAAATGCAATATGAAAAACACTGGAGCTGTAGTTACCAAAACTACCAGGTTCAGTTGTCGGATTTGAAGTCACAACACGAACGTTGTTACGGCCGAGATCCCAAATATCATGAATATTTCGAGGATTGCCCGCACGCACTAAAAGAACGTTACCAAAGTTACTCAGGATTTTTGCTGGCTCCCCATCGTTATAGCCTCCGCTCACAACCCCATTCATAATCGAGTTCGGACCCATGACTACCATAGGTATGCCCCGAATCTCCATATTGCCAAAACTAAGGCGGCCACCATTTTCCAATTGCTCAATTGACACTGGCGGCGAAGTGGAATATCCCCATTGTCCAGCACTGACAATAGGATTATCTGGCAGATAAACTTGGCGATTAAAAACGTTCAAAAACCGATAAAAATTGCCAGCAGTGGAAACAAGCAAGTCCCAATCATCAGAACTTGTTTGCATATGCCAATCATCTAGGACATTTGCCTGACCAGTCAAATCGGGATAATCAAAGGGACGTGGCGGTATTATGTCACTGCCACCTTCACGGGACCACTGAATTGTCTTTTGACCCAAGACAACTGGTTGTGTGGTAATTTCAGGAATGGTAACTGATTGCGCTTGTACGGGTAAGGGAACCAGAGGTATTACCAAAAACAATATAGCTAATACAGTTATATAAAAAATAGCTGTATGAGGTTTGAATTTTATAGCTTTCATCTCAAAACTTACAATCAGCAAGTATGTAATTCAATAAAAATAAAAAAATCATAATTGGATTGTAAATTGAATTTTTATGTGATGGCAAGTATTTTCCATGTAACTTTTTGAAATAAGCTCTTGAAAAGCAAAGATCAAGCAAATATAGCTACAGCTACGCCCAAGTCAAAGGTTAAAAGCTTTCAAAATGTTATAAAATATCCAATTGTTTGCCACCCCTAAATTCCCATCTAGAAAAAAGCAAAGCAGACCCTAATTCCCCCCATGATTGGTACTTTTAAACATATTTTTCCCCCAGAATTGGGGGTTGGGGGGCTATTCATAATTGACAATCAGCAACGCCAAATTCAATCATTAGTAAAAACATCCCGATTATTTGTTCCAGCTGGGGGAGGAGGTGGTATTGGCTCTTGCCAAGTTTTCCAGTTGAGTACTTTTTGTTTATTAACGTGTTGGACAAATTGAATAATGGATAAATCTGCCCTAGTGGGGGTTTGAAAATTAAAGGAAATCTGCCGCAAAATTCGCTTCTTTCCCTTGATTAAAGATATACTCAAAAATTTAGTTAGCAACAGAATAAATTTGCTAAAAAGATAACCAAATATACCAGGACGTTTTTTTGTAATAAAAATCGGTTGAATATCAGTTTTTTTATCTGCCAATAAACGCAAGGCAAACATAATATGTAAATGGAGAAATTCTGGACCAATAGTAACTATACCGATACTGCCATACCAGTAACAAATACTATAATTAATATTATGTTTACAAAACCAATTACTTAAATTAGTCCACCAAAAACCTTCACCAGCTTGTATCGTGCGGTCAAATTTAATCGCATTGTGATTTAGTTCTTGTTTCTCAAATAAAATTTCCTCTAACCAAGGATTGACTGAATTAAACTGATGGACATCAATGGCGTTAATCATGACTACATTGGGATGGCAATTTTTCACAAAACTTGCTCCCAAAATACTGTCACATTCTTGGAGTTCTAACTCTGGAACATAGGGTAAAGGTTGTTGAGCAATTTTACCCGTCCAAATCCAAATTACTCCATATTTTTCCTCAATTGGCCAAGTTTTAATTTTTAATGGTAATGGTTCACTCAAACAAGGAATTTCTATACAAATACCCTCTGGATTGAACTTCCAGCCGTGGGAAAAACAACGGATGCTATTATCTTCTACTATGCCTTGACTAAGATTAGCACCCATATGGGGACAGTACGCATCACAACATATTAACTGTCCATCTGTACTCCGATAAATGATTAATTCTCTACCTACAATTGTTACAGATTTTATCTTTCCTTTTTTCAGCATTCGAGCAGGTATTACCCAATACCAACCCTCAATAAAACGCTGTGAATGATTGAAAACCTTTTGTCTCGGGTATAAATTATCTGGTTGATAGTTAACATCCATATGCAATATTTGATTGCAGTGAAATGGGTTAACTATATAATTCCTAATTTTTGGGAATAGAGTTGTGTTGCAATAACTTTTTGCAGTTTTATATATTTTTCAATATATTGTGAACTGCAAATAATTAGTAATGCAGATGACCAAAAAGTAAACTATGAAATGAAATGGCGATAATTAAGCTAAATTATATGATTACACTCGCTGTAACAAACTATAACCATGACTATCAGTACCACAAGTACAGTAAAGGTTGTATTTATCTGCTAACTCTTGCATTTGTTCTGATTCCACAGAACTTGGTGTCCAAGGTTTAGGATTCTTGTAAGCATAGAAAGCTTCTACGCCATTAATACCCATTGCTACTGCTGCTGGAATCAAGTCAAAATGAGATTTACGATACCGGGCTGGGTGAGCCAGTACCGCAACCCCACCAGCTTGATGAATAGCATCAATTATGTTTGGTGCTTGATATGCTTTTCCCGAAGTAATCTGTCTTTGCAAATAGGGCTGCATAGAGAAATGTTGAGGATCGAATGCATAACCCAAAATGTGAACTTCTACATCTAAAAGATTGGCATTAATTTCCACCCCACTCCACAATTGAGGAGTATCTGCACCAGGATGACTCCATTTCCATTTTTCTAACCAAGACAAAGCAGCATAGTATCCATTAACACTATGATGATCGGTAATTGCTAATCCCTGCAAACCAATGAGCATGGCTTGTTCCATTACCTGAGTTGGTGTCAATTTCCCGTCAGAACAAACGGTGTGCATATGAAAATTGAACTGCCGAGGACAGCTTTCGGCGTGAACATTCTTAAATACTTGCTTTAAATCCCTACTGGAAGCAGTAGTAGTCTGAGCAAAATTTACAACCATAACCCCCTCTACAATTTATTTGGTGTTTACTAGGAATCTGATGAAAATATTATCAACTTAGAATTTACTACCAAGATGATTATTTACCAGAGTTCCTTGAGCATATTTTTCAATATGTTAAGAATAGGTTAGCAAATTCTTTGAGATATTATGGCTAAATTTTTTTATCATAGGGATAATTTTTCGATATAAGCATGATATACTAGCTATTTGCATCTAAATTTGCTGCTTGTCCCTAGCGAATAATTATTTAATATGGTAAGCCAAAAATTTCACCAGCACCGTTAACCACTTCACCGATGGCCCAAGCTGATATATCCTGGTTCTGAAAAAAGCTGATTGCTGGCTCTACTTGTTGCGGTGGTAGTAATAATACAAATCCAATGCCCATGTTAAAGGTGTTGTACATAGCTTGGGGGCTAACTCCACCGGTTTGGGTCAACCACTGAAATACTGGCATAGTAGGTAATGTTTGGGCATTAATCTCAATTGCTTGTCCTTCCCCCAAACACCTGGGTAGATTTTCCGGTAATCCACCCCCTGTAATATGAGCCATAGCGTGAATTTCTAAACCTGATGAGCGTGCAGCGAGGATTGGTTTTACATATATACGGGTAGGTGTGAGAAATGTTGACCCTAAAGTTTGACCATTAAGTATTGTTGAGCGATCGCTCCACTGCAATCCCTTATCAGCTATTATCTTCCTGACTAGGCTGTAACCGTTACTGTGTATCCCAGAACTAGTAAGAGCGATCGCTACATCTCCCACTTGTACCTGAGAACCATCTAACATTTGGCTTTTTTCTACAATCCCCACACAAAAGCCAGCCAAGTCATATTCACCAGCTTGATAAAACCCTGGCATTTCTGCGGTTTCTCCCCCCAGCAACGCACAGCCAGCTTGCTTGCAACCATGGGCTACACCAGCCACCACATCCGCCAATTGCTCTTTTTCCAACTTACCAGTGGCCAAATAATCTAGAAAAAACAGTGGTTCCGCCCCAGATGTCAACACATCATTAACGCACATGGCCACCAAATCAATGCCAATAGTGTCATGGCGATTGAGAGCTTGGGCGATTTTGAGCTTAGTACCCACACCATCCGTACCGGAAACCAGCACAGGTTCTTTGTAACCTCCCGGTAATTGGAAACACCCACCAAAACCGCCCAAACCCCCAATCACTTCCGGGCGAAAAGTGCTGTGAACCAAATTGCGAATTTTATCCACAAAGGCTCTACCAGCTTCTACATCAACTCCCGCTTCTTTATAATCCATGAACTTTAAATACCATCAATATTGCAAATGAGGAGTTAGGAGTGAGAGAGGGAAGGAAGTGTGGGGAGTGTGGGAGTGAATCTTAACTGTCAACTGTCAACTGTCAACCATCAACTAACAACTCTTAACTCTTAACTCTTAACTCCTACCGTTCGGCTGAGCTCACGGCCGAAGCCTGTCAACTGTCAACTGTCAACTAACAACTCTTAACTCTTAACTCTTAACTCCTAACTAAAATACCTTATCTTCCATACCACGCCACCATTCTCCTAAACTCATCAAATCTTGGTGAATGTCTTCCAACTGTTGCATGTATTCCTGGGTGGAAAGACTTGCTTTGCGTTCTTCCAGTTTTTTCAGCCGCAATTGGATTAATAACCACGGCTTGGAGATTCCCCCTGTGGCTTCTATGTATTGCGCTAGCTGTGTACTATCCATAAAATCAAATTTGTCATGTTTGCAATATGCCAATTTTATAGTGCTGATGGCACCATATATTTCCATGGGGCTGGAATTACAAGATTTTTTGATTTTAAAGCAAGAAGAACTCTAAATAAATAAATAATTTCTGAAAAATGGCTCAAAAAGCGCCATTAATACCAAAAGTTCCCAATTATTTAACTAGGGCTTGCTGAATAACTTTAAAACTCTTATCTCAATACACAAGGTTGGGGAGTCACTGGAGTTGCGCGGGTTAAGCGCGTTATAGTCAGTGGCGTTTGAGGAGGACAAAACCCAACATTATCAATATGATTGTTGGGTTACTCTTCGAGAAGCCGCTGTCGCGTCTACACTTCGTTCCACCGAACCTACAAATACTCAGATCCCCGACTTTTAAAACAAGTCGGGGATCTGTTAGTCCCTAAAATTAATGGGACAGATTCTAATTATGCGGCTAAATTTTGAGCCACAAAATCCCAGTTCACCAAATTATCTAAGAAGTTCTTGATAAATGCCGGACGAGCATTTCTAAAATCGATGTAATAGGCGTGTTCCCACACATCGAGGGTTAACAATGCTTTTTTCCCATGAACCAAGGGATTCTCTGCATTAGGTGTTTTCATCACTTTCAGAGTCCCAGCATCATCAATCAACCAAGCCCAACCGCTACCAAATTGAGTTGCAGCAGCATTAGAGAACTCTTCCTTAAATTTATCGAAACTGCCAAAATCCCGATCAATTTTTGCAGCTAAATCTCCAGTGGGTGCACCACCACCTGCTGGTTTTAAGCAATTCCAAAAGAAGGAATGATTCCAAACCTGAGCCGCATTATTAAAAATGCCAGTTTTAGAGCTATCCTTAGATGCAATTTGGATTACTTCTTCCAAAGATTTACTTGCAAGCTCTGTACCTTCAGTTAACTTATTTAGATTATTTACATAAGCCTTATGATGCTTGCCGTAGTGATACTCGAAGGTTTCAGCTTTCATGCCATACGACTCCAGGGCATCCATTGCGAAAGGCAAGGCGGGTTGTGTAAATGCCATTTTATCAAATCCTCTCTTTACGGTTGTCGAATTTTAAAGCTATTGATGGTAGCTCTGAAATTTACAGTGCTTATGCTAAGAGTAAGAGACTAAATACCCTTCACACTGTGACATAAAACTTAACAAGGTAATTTTACTACTAAAGTGATAAACAGACCAAATTCCCTAAGGAAGAATTATTATCTATCGATTGGTAGGGATTTTCTGGCTTTTCTTTGGTTAAAAGGTATGAGTCTCAAAAGAAAAGTGGCAAATGATTTTCCATTTACCACTGAATCCTGTGAAAAATTACGCCTGATGTGAATAAAAAATGATTCTTGTATCATGAAGGCTCTGAGTCTTGTCAAAAATCATATTTTCGAGAATATGAACACAATTACAAGGGTTTCACCATTCTATTCACATTAAACGTAAATTAACATTGAACTCTCCTGGCTTTGAAAAACCAGGATTCTGAACTGATATTGCTACGCGAAGCTATAAGCAGACTACGCAATGTTCGTTCTGCCCTTTCGGGCTTTGACTGGCTCAAACAGTCCTACCCGCCTCGACCATTTTTCGTGGCTGTGCGGCTACTTTTGGGTCTTAATCATGAGTGCTAACACGTTTTGTTTTTGGAGTTTTTCATCCTGTATTAGCAATCAATTCTAGGATATCACTGAAAACATCGGGTTAAAACCCGTCGTGTCGGTTTTCATCCCCTCCTTAAAAGGCAGGGGTTCTCATCCTCCCGTATTATTTTGATAGTTAAGAGTTAAGAGTTAAGAATTAATTGTTGGGTTATCAAATATCCGTGTCATCAGTGTCATCCATTTAATCAGTGATCAGAGTTGGGAGTTAGGAGTTTTTACTTCCCGTCTCCCTAACTCCCTGTCCCCTGTCCCCTGTCCTCTAAAATGGTTGTGCTAAATCAGTTTCATTGACATACCTCCTCATCCTAAAGTCCGAGGATTCCTTGACGTTTCATTGGGTTGTGCTATCGAAATAGTCTTACCATCCCTCCACGTCCGTTTAGAGTCTCCCAATGCCCTATGGCGACTATTTGAATTTTCCCACAACTGTAGAAAAAGCTGTCCTAGAAGGACGGGGCTTGAATCCCATTAATTTCAGTCAGGGAACGGACAAGGCTCAAACCCATGGATTGGCGGGAAAGAGCTTTAGCATAAGCCCCATTGAGATATTGCTTATATTGGGAACTACCAACAACATAAGTTCCAAAGAAAGGCATACTCAAAGACTTCATGTAACTACGAGCTTGTTTGGGATTATCTCCTATTAACTGGGAAGGTAATTCCAAGGCTTCACTTGTACTGCTTCCATTACCAATAGCAGAGAAGTGAGTACCCCCTGAGAGCAATGCTAAATACTTTTGAGAATTCCCAATCCAAGAAAAAGGAAGAATCTGTTCGTACAATGCTGGTGCAACCGTATCATCACTACTAGCAACCATCATTACCGGAATTTCCACTTGGCTTAAGCCAGATTTGCCAAATACAGCACTGGTAATAGGATTAACTGCAATTACCGCTTTGACTCGACTATCGCTCAAATCCTTCCCTCGATTCTTTGGTTCCACCTTGAGAGCACCACACTGGAGTAATACAGATAGATTCCAAGTCTTGTTTACTGCCTGGGGGTGACAATCCCGTTGAATGCCATCGTAATCCAGTTTTGCCCCTGCTAAGGCTAAAGCTGTATAACCACCCAAAGATTGACCAAATACTCCCACCTGTTGCAAATTCAAACGATTTTTGAGGCTGGGCTCGGATTCCAAACGATCTAGAACAAATTTGATATCCAAAGGCCGGTCATAAAATTCATTGCGTTGGATAACTTCCCCCGTCTTTCCATTCAGGAGTAATCGCAATTTTTCGCTATTGCTACCGTAATGGTTGGGAACAACCACAGCAAACCCATGGGATGCTAAATGGGCAGCTAAATAGCGAAAATTGCTGCTATCTGAACCTAAACCGTGGGAAATAACAATTACAGGTGCTTTAGTTTCGATTTGAGGTAAATAAACATCTGTTAGCAGCGATCTTTTCCGGGAAAAGTCTAGCAGTTTTAGGGGTTTGATTTTTTGCCATTTCCATTTTCCCGGACGACGAAAATTGCGTAATTGGAGATTATTCTGGGAAAATGGCATATTAGCTGCTTCTATGTCTGACTTTTGTGACACAGCAGCAATTGCTCGATTCGTTTCCCTCACCATTTTTTCCAATTCGGAAGCAATACCCAAAGTTCTTGCTAAATCGATGTGAATACTACTTGTGGGATACTTCCGCAGTACATTTAATAAGGTTAAACCTCCAGGCTCCTGTGATGCTAAAATTAGCGCCGAGCGCAAGGCATAAAATCCTGGTTTTGGCTGCCGAGATCTGGTTTTAATTACATCTCCCAACTTGCGTAACAAAAGTTCCCCCTGTTGGGTATGGAGGAATTGTGAAACAGCCACTGGATGCAATTTAACCGGACTAGTTAAAACCCGGTGTAACTCCTTAATTTGCTCTGGCTTGAGGAACTGGCGATAAACAGCTAATTCTTGCTCAATTTTGCCTGTTTGAGCAAATTTTTCCACTGCTGTCACCGGAATAGATAACTCTAAGACTGAGTAAGATGCATAAATTCGTTCTGCCGAGCGAGCAGATTCACTCATCCCTAAGGTTGGTATCAGCATCGACAACAGAAAGGGTAGCGAATACTTTTTGAGACCGCTGTTCCCATTACCAAACAAACTCTTCATCGTTCAACTACTTCAATGATTTTGTTTCACGAGGTATTCGTTTTGGTAGTTATGCAGGTCCCCTGGTAAATTGAATTGGTGAATTCTACCTCAATATTTAGTTATTTTGTGAGTTTTCTATTTTTGGTTGATATCTATCCAATGAAATACAACCAAAGTAGGCAATTTCTACACCTCAATCAGCAATAATTTATCACTAAAAATCAAAAACATGTATGGAACGGATCGGCATTTTCTATTCTTTGCAAATAGGCACCTCCAATTATAACATTTTGTGACTAATGACATATTTAACACTAAATTTATGATTCGGATCGGGGATTAACCTACTTAGATATTACTACTGTGAAATAATAACAAATTAAATAAATAACATGCCTCCGTATTTTTTCATGGTACCACTAAAGTTAGGCAACACTTGTTATGATAAATTACCGTACAAACACGGGAAATTGCTTTAATTAGACTTACCTAAAGCAACTGTAATTGAGCCAGATACAACTAAAATTGCCCCTAATATACCTATAAATGTTAGATGTTCTGGCTTCATTAAATTAGGTGCGATCGCTGACACCGTATCTACGGATATTAAAGTAATAATTGGTGCACAAGCAATAACAGCACTGACTCTTGAAGCTTCCCAATGTTCTAATGATTCAGCAAAAGCGCCATAAGCAATTAATGTATTTAATCCACAAAATAATAATATAAGTGAATAAAATATATTGAGGCTAAAAATTGTATTAATGTTAGCAAAAGGGGTGAGTATTAAAGCACATCCCCCGTAAATAATTATCATTATATGGGTAGAAGATAAGCTACGTAATAGTTGTTTTTGCGCCAGAGCATAAGTAGCCCAAGCTACAGCACCTACCACGACTAAGCCGCTACCGAATAAATATGTGCTAGGTGTTGTAATTAAATTTGTTAGTTGTTGATTAAAAAATAGGATCAAGCCGAGGATAAACACACTAACTCCCAGCCATTGCAACCTGGTATAGCTTTCTTGAAATACAAATAATCCACCAGCTCCTAATAAAATTGGTGCTAATTGCATAATAACTTCAGCATTACCAGGGGAAGTTAATGCCAAACCTTTCACAAAACAGATATAATTAACAGCTAAAAAAACAATGGCGATCGCTAATAATTTACCAGGAGTAGAGCGTAATTTTGTCAGTGTTGGTAATTTACCTCGTACTTTTAAGTAAATAGCTAATAATCCAAAAGCGACTAAAAAACGAAACCAAGTAACAGTATATACATCTACCTTTTGTAGAGTTATCTTGAGAGCAATGGGTAAAATTCCCCATAAGGTAACAGTTATACTTGATAATAATAGACCCAAACGCCAGCGACCAGAAGTTTGATGGATATTAGTCATTAGTTATTTTTTAGTACGTGATGACCCTGATAATAATTACAAAAATCAATTAATAGTTACAAGTATCACTGAAACGTAATTAACCTAAGATTTAATTTATTTTGACACTATTTGTGACATCATAATGAATCTAACAGGAGGTTGGATAGGATTTTTGGTTTGGTAAACACAATGAAAACAGAACAACCGAAAGTAATTTTTTTAGATGCGGTAGGTACGCTCTTTGGTGTTAAAGGTAGTGTAGGGGAAGTATATAGTCAAATAGCACAGGAATTTGGTATAGAAGTTAACGCCAAAACTATCAATCAAGCCTTTTTTTCCTGTTTTAAAGCATCTCCACCACCCATATTTCCTGATATTGACGAACAAGATATTCCCCAGTCGGAATTTGAGTGGTGGCGAGCCATTGCTTACCAAACCTTTGAAAGAGCAGGAGTAATTGCTCAATTTTCTGATTTTTCTAGCTTTTTTAGTGAACTTTATATCCACTTCGGTACAGCAGAGCCTTGGTTTGTGTATGCTGATGTGGTGGCATCTTTAAAAAAATGGCAAAAAATGGGAATTGAATTGGGGATTATCTCTAATTTTGATTCTCGCATATATTCAGTGTTACAAGATTTAGAGCTGAGGGATTTTTTTGGTTCCGTTACTATTTGTACCCAGGTGGGTATAGCTAAACCAGACCCCAAAATTTTTGCCATCGCTCTGGAAAAACATAACTGTTCTCCAACGGCAGCATGGCATATTGGAGACAGCATCAAGGAAGATTATCAAGGAGCAAATGCAGCAGGATTAAGGGGAATTTGGATTAACCGTCAGGAAGAGGCAGGGGGCAGTCAGGAAGAGGCAGGGGGCAGGGAGCAGGGAGCAGGGGAGAAACCCCATACATAAATGTAGACGTTGTCACCATGAATAGAGGGAAGGCTAAAATATACAGCATATTTCATCTTTATGAAGTACATTCGGACAAGCAAAGATGCC
Organism: Calothrix sp. MO_167.B42; assembly: GCA_030065255.1. Lineage (GTDB taxonomy): Bacteria > Cyanobacteriota > Cyanobacteriia > Cyanobacteriales > Nostocaceae > Calothrix_A. Next base: position 11,735 of record JASJCX010000219.1, read on the forward strand.
CATCCTAATATTGTTTCAGTATGTAATTTTGTACTTTATCTATTTGCAAAATGCTGTAACAATGAAAAACTAAAAGCAAGACAGAATGATTCTTTGCATCTCATAATTGTTAACAAAACGGGGTGCAGCCTGGCTCAATTATACTTTCCATCGGTAACGCCCAAAATTCAGTAAACTCACGGTACTTGTTTATTATTTGTAGAAGCAAAAATATTACTAAGTATATAGTGAGTATCAAAAAATGTTAGCAGGGCTAGCGGTCGCTCCAAAAGTGGCGATACTAACACAAATCATGGTGCACAACTCCCAATGCAGGACAAAAACTGGGCAAAAGCACTGTTTCAACTGGAAGAGTCTCCGGGAAATTCCACAACCAACAACTAAAAGCACGCAGTCATTGTACGAGTCATTGGCTAACATTCCTCCTAATCAACTCTGAAAAAATATGCAGCAATCGGAATCAAAAATTGCCCTATTGATTGATGCAGATAACGCCCCTGCATCGAAAATTGAGGTAATTGTAACTGAAATTGCCAAGTATGGAGTTGCTAATATTCGTAAAGCTTACGGAAACTGGAAAAGTCCCACTCTCAAAGCTTGGGAGGAATGTCTACACAAATATGCGATTCTTCCTGTTCAACAGTTCGACTATACGAAAGGCAAAAATGCCACTGATGCTGCAATGATAATTGATGCAATGGATTTGCTGTATAAACAACAGTTGGATGCTTTTGCAATTGTTTCTAGCGATTGTGATTTTACTCCTTTAGTAATGCGAATTTTGGCAAATGGATTGAAGGTTTATGGTTTTGGTGAGAAAAAAACCCCTTTGCCTTTTGTCTATGCATGCTCAACATTTTTGCATTTAGAAACTACTGAGCAAGAGGCAATTTCCGAGAAAAGTTCTAAGACTTCTGCAAGTGCCAAAAAAACTGGTAAAGAGTTAAAACAAGATACCAAATTAATCAATTTATTAACGGGACTTAGACAAAAAACAAGAAGGAAAAAGCCTCAAAGCCAGTCATGACAAGGAATTAACCTCAAAGCCCGAAAAATCGCTCAAACCTAGATATATCAAGAAAACAACCAATTCGACGTAA
>JASJCX010000220.1 GCA_030065255.1 Calothrix sp. MO_167.B42
ATTCACCCCAACCCTCTCTTACCCTCTCCTTAATAAGGAGAGGGTGCCGCAGGCGGGTGAGGTTTTATAAGTATTCATCCGCACATGATATAATATCATGTCCGTTTAAATAACCGTCATTGCGACCGTTCGCTGAAAGCGTTCTCGCAGAGTAGGGAAGCAATCCCAAAAACCCTGTGATTGCGTCGTTTCACTTCGTTCCACTCGCAATGACATACTATGGGTATGCCCCCGGACATGATATAACTGCTTGAGAATTTCCTGAAATAACCAACCTCCTATTTCAGGATTACCATGAATAGGAATAGTTGTTGCTCGTCCATCAGGGTGTTTGCAACGTGCATGACTTCCCTTTTGTCGTGCTTTTTCAAATCCCAGCTTTCTGGCAACTTTCTCTAATTCACTGGCTTTAGCTGGCATTTACAATCACCACTTCAACATCGTTTGGTAAAGGAATCCCTTCTTGTGCATACTCTTGTTTAATCATCTCAAACACATTTACAAGTTCAGTACCAGCTGACTCTGGGGTTTGTCCCCAAGCATGACAACCAGCAATAGCCCGAACGTATGCAACTAATGTACCGTTATCATCGGGACGAATTACAGTAGTGTAGTCGGAGAGAAACTTCATAAAATCGCAAACTCTGTATACTGACGTTTTTCTGGAGAATGAAAAGCTAACACAATATCACTTTGAGGTACACCTTCCCTGAGCAAATCAGTTGCAATACCTTCTTCTGTCCAATCTTCTTCAATATAAATTTTGTTATTTTTAATTCTCACATAAATTGTAATTCCTTTCACCCTTCTTCCTTCTTTCCAACCAACAACCAACCAAAGATATTGGCTTCTTTCATCGTCAAAAATCAACTCTTCATCAACATCAACATTAGGAACTTGCGACGATATTCTTTGATATTCAGTTAAAATTTGCTTAATTATATTTTGATAATGAGTTAACTTATCCATTGTATAATCTCCTCCTGTTCAAAATTAACAATTAAGAGTGAAACTTTATATGTTTGTAAAACAAATTGAATGGCAGATTTTTGAAAGAAATTTTCAAAAATTTTCTGTCCGATTGCCAAATACAATTTTTGTTCGGGATGTTCGATAGAAAGGAAAGCTTTATAAATTAAATACTGCCCTAATGCTGTTTCAAGATCACGCATAGGGGAACGACTCAGAAAACTTTTGATTTCAAGTACAATTTTCTTCCCCTCTCTACTAGCAGCAATTGCTTTTTCACCAGCAATATCCGCAAATAGTTTAACCTCTTTGTATCTGATTGGATAAGGATCGGCAGTAATTATCCAACCGTCCTTAATTAAAGCATTTTTAACCGCATCATGGTAAATATCTTTAGCTGGCATTATCACCCTAATAACACTTAATTTTCCCTACCACCGTTCACTAAACAAAAATTTCCTCCCTTCTTCTGGAGCGTCTTTGCGCCTCTGCGTGAGATAAACTTCAGAGTGCATTAGGCAAAAAACCTAACGCACCCCAAATTAACGGTTATCAGTTATCAGTTACCAGCTCATATCACCTGAGTGTTAAATCCCCCGCCATATTCCTGATAACTATTCACTCTTTACTCTTCACTCTTCACTCTTAACTCTTAACTAATTTAATTACCTCCCCGCAGTAGGCATGCCCAAAATATCCTCAATCTTCGGCATTTCCTCCAACGGAATCACCCTACCTTCATCCTCAAAATTAGCAATTTGATCGGAGTTCAAATACCGATACAAATCATCAGCAAAGGGATGAATTTTCTTCGCCACAATATCCATATATTCTTGCACCCCAGGCATTTTTCCTAACAACGCACAAACCGCTGCCAATTCCGCCGAACCAAGATACACCCGTGCTCCTTTACCCATACGATTGTTGAAGTTCCTCGTAGAGGTGGAAAACACCGTCGCTCCGTCAGCAACCCTGGCTTGATTCCCCATACATAAACTGCATCCGGGCATTTCCGTTCTCGCACCAGCCGCACCAAAAATACCGTATATCCCTTCCTCTTTCAATTGCTTCTCATCCATGCGGGTAGGGGGACATACCCATAAACGAGCGGTAACTGCACCCGCACCTTCCATTACTTTTGCCGAGGCGCGGTAATGTCCAATATTCGTCATACACGAACCAATGAACACTTCATCCACTTTGTCCCCTACCACCTCTGATAATAATTTCACATTATCAGGGTCATTGGGTGCAGCGACAATGGGTTCGGTAATTTGATTTAAATCAATTTCGATAATTTCTGCATACTCTGCATCCCTATCCGCCGCCATTAATTCTGGCTTGGCTAACCATTCTTCCATCTGAGCCACACGCCGCATAATGGTACGAGCATCTGCATAACCCCGCGCCACCATATTCTTGAGTAAGGCAACATTAGAGCGCAGATATTCAGCAACTGTATCTGTACTTAACTTAATGGTAGAACCCGCACAGGAACGTTCTGCTGTTGCATCGGTAAGTTCAAAGGCTTGCTCAACTTTTAAATCTGGTAAGCCTTCAATTTCCATAATCCGCCCAGCGAAGACATTTTTCTTATTCTCCTTGGCTACGGTTAACAAACCCTTTTGAATCGCAACATAGGGAATCGCATTCACAATATCTCGTAGGGTAATACCGGGTTGTAATTTCCCTGTAAACCGGACTAAAACTGATTCTGGCATATCCAAAGGCATAACCCCCAAAGCCCCGGCAAATGCCACTAAACCAGAACCTGCGGGGAAGGAAATACCCAAGGGAAAACGGGTGTGGGAGTCCCCACCGGTACCAACGGTATCGGGTAACAACATCCGGTTTAACCATGAGTGGATAATACCATCCCCAGGGCGCAAAGCAACCCCACCCCGTTGGGAAAAGAAGTCGGGGAGTTGGTGGTGGGTTTTCACATCCACTGGTTTGGGATAAGCTGCGGTGTGACAAAAACTCTGCATTACCAAGTCAGCAGAGAATCCCAGACAAGCTAATTCTTTCAACTCATCCCTGGTCATTGGCCCTGTGGTATCCTGGGAACCAACGGTAGTCATGAGTGGTTCGCAAGAAGTTCCCGGACGAACTCCTGGTAAACCACAGGCTTTACCTACCATTTTTTGGGCGAGGGTATAACCTTTACCAGTATCAACGGGTGGGATAGGACGCTGGAAAATATTACTGGATGCTAAACCCAATGCTTGGCGGGTTTTATCGGTAAGGCTGCGTCCAATTAATAAGGGAATGCGTCCCCCAGCTCGGACTTCATCTAAAATAGTTTCTGGCTTTAGGGTAAAAGTAGAAATCACCTCCCCGGCTTCATTGGTGATTTCCCCTTTGTAAGGATGGATAGTAACTACCATTCCTGTTTCCATCTTGGTAACATCACACTGAATGGGTAAAGCCCCTGCATCTTCGGCGGTGTTAAAGAAAATTGGCGCAATGGAACCACCTAAAATATATCCACCAGCTCGTTTATTGGGGACAAAAGGTATATCATCCCCTAGGTGCCATAATACTGAATTGATAGCCGATTTCCGAGAAGAACCAGTACCAACCACATCCCCCACATAAGCAACGGGATGTCCTTTTTGTTTTAATTGGGCAATGGTTTCTATGCTTCCCGGTTGCCGGGATTCTAACATTGCCAAGGCATGTAAGGGAATATCTGGGCGAGTGGTGGCGTGGGTTGCGGGGGATAAATCATCAGTATTAGTTTCCCCAGGAACTTTAAAAACACTAACGGGAATTGCTTCTGGTAAAGTGGAGCGGGAAGTAAACCATTCGCCATTTGCCCAAGAATCTGCCACTTGCTGGGCATAGGTGTTATTGCTCGCCAATTCCAAAACATCGTGGTAAGCATCATAAACTAGGGTAATATACTCTAGGGCTTTAGCTGCGGTTTGGGCAAGTTCTGCCTGTTCTGATTTGAGTAAATCTATCAGGGATTGCACATTATAACCACCCAACATAGTTCCCAATAGCTCAATAGCATATTTAGGAGAAACTAAGGGACTAGTAATTTCACCCTTAGCAATGCCAGTCAAAAACCCAGCTTTGACATAAGCAGCTTCATCCACCCCAGGGGGAATTCTATCCCGTAACAAATGCAGTAATACTTCTTCTTCACCCGCCGGGGGATTTTTCAATAATTCGCACAATGCCGATGCCTGTTGTGCATCTAATGGTAAAGGGGGTATGCCTAGGGTTGCCCTTTCATCAACGTGTTTGCGATATGATTCCAGCATTATGCTCTCCAATTATTCAACCAAACTTTCTCTATTGTTAACCTGTTGCTTCCCTAGCTTTGTGGGTATTTAACCTCATCACTCTTCACACATAGGCTTAACAAGCAGTAGAAAAGGCGATGGGAATCATTCTACTGTTTGAGCAATAGGTTCTTTAGTTTCCAGGGTAGTACTATCAGTTTGTATATAGCAAGAATCCCCAGCAAGTATACTAAAAATGCGGGGGTAGGTTAGTGATTAACCTCATTGCCTCCGTTCCAAATCTTGCCTGCCAACTGTCACAAAACAAAGCAATTGTTAAGCTCTCCGGGGGGGTTATTGTACTACATTTTAACGAAAATACAAGAATTTTACGCGCCACATAAGCACTACAACTGGCACATTGTTTACAAAAAAAGCAGGAGGCTCCAGGGCAGAGGGCAGAAGGTAAGAGGTATTAATTAAATATATTTCCCCCCAGTATTGGGGGTTGGGGGCTATTCATATTTTTAATCAGCAACGCCCCAATTTGCATTATTTAGTACGTTTTTGTTTAGAAACACTCGATGGATTAATATTAATCAATGGCAGGGTATTATTACCACCCATAACCGTAGGAAAACGTCCATCCCATTTTTCGATCGCTTGCTTTTGTAATAGTTCTGGTGTTAATGTCTGACGCTGTAATCTTTGCGCTTCAGCATGGCCTTTGGCACGATTGATTTCTGCTTGAGCTTCTTGGGTAGCTTTTTTAGCAATAAATGAGGCTTGTTTTGCTTCTTGTTCTGCAATTTGCTTGGCTTCAATGGCTTTACTAAACTCTGGAGAAAAAGCAAAATCTACCAGGGAAACATCATCAATAATGACTCCATAATCAGCCATCCGATTTGTCATTTGTTCGTCAATTTCTTGCTTGAGATCATTTCTTTTGGTAATGATTTCTTCGGCTGTTTTTTTAGCAGTGGCAGCTTTTAACACTTCAGATACAGCAGGAGTCATGATTCCCTGAATAATTTGTTCCTCATCTCCAACTTGCTGAAAAATGCGATTAACTTTTGTGGGGTCAATATGCCAATTAATGGCAATTTCTGTCGAGACTCTTTGCAAATCCCGGGAAGCTGCATCGGCTTTGAAGCTATTTTGCTTAACCCTGACGTTCAAGGTTTTGATGGAGGTAATCACAGGTACAATAGGGTGAAGACCTTCACCTAAAATTCTTTCTTGAACTTTGCCAAACTGCATGACTACGCCTCTTTCCCCGGCGTTGATAATTGCAAAAGGGCGAAAAAGTATGAACGCAAACAAAATAGCAATTCCCCCACCTAAATATAAACTAGGTTTGAATTGGGGTAAGGTATCTCTTTTGATAGTTCTCATTATTATTTCTTCTTCAACTTATGTTTTTTTAATTAATATGCTGCTTCAATTAACAATCTCCACGATGGAAATTGAGGCAGAAATGCAACACTCATCTTTGCACCCAAAAACCAATCATCAATATAATCTTTTACAAAATACCCCAGACTACATATGAATGTTATATAGCTGATAATAATAGTATATACACTGTTTTATTTAACTACTTGTTTAGTAATTATTTTTTAATCAAATTCGTCAAAATATGAAGATTAATCAACGTCATGACTGGACACTTAACATAGAAGAAGCGATCGCAATTCAAGAAAAGTTACAAACCGAGGTAATTACAGAGGATAAAATTGCCGCACCCATCAAATATGTTGCAGGGGTAGATGTGGGTTTTGAAAGTGATGGTGCCATTAGTTGTGCAGTGGTAGCAGTATTAAACTTTCCTGACTTACAGGTACAAGAAACAAGTATAGTTCGCCGTCCTACCTCGTTCCCTTATATACCGGGTTTTCTTTCCTTTCGAGAAACACCGGCAATTTTAGAAGCATTAGAGCAAATACAAACAATACCAGACATTATCCTCTGTGATGGTCAAGGAATCGCCCATCCACGCCGATTTGGTGTGGCTTGCCATCTAGGAGTAATTGTGGATATACCCACCATTGGTGTAGCTAAATCCCGGTTGGTGGGAAAGTATGAGACAGTGCCAGAAATCCGTGGGAGCTGGAAACCAATGATACATAAAAATGAAATTATTGGGGCAGTTTTACGGACACGAACGGGAGTAAAACCCCTATATATTTCCAGTGGTCATAAAATCAGCTTGAATACAGCCATTGACTATGTTTTGCACTGTGCGCCTAAATACCGCCTACCAGAAACTACCCGCATTGCCGATCGCTTGAGCAAACAGAAGTACAGCCCTACGGGCAAGTAATAAGTAATAAGTAATAAGTAATAAGTAATAAGTAATAATTAATAAATATAGCCTTTCTCAGCCTGCTAAATCTGGATAACTTCTAGCACCAATGGAACGTAGTAGTTGATGGGTTAATATTAATTAATTTCATTAATCTTCTTGATTAACTGACGCTTCAATTTCAGCAGTTTCCAGACGTAATTCGTAGTAAGTATCTCGCAGTTTATTTAATTCGGTTTCATTTTTTGCATATGGAATTTTATGCTCTAGAATAATGACTTTTGCTTCCACAATGGAGTATTCTCCAGCTTTTTTTCTGACTCGAAACTCGCTATTTGCCGATTGAGCAGCAATTGCAAGCGCTCCAGACAAACCTATCCCAAACTTAATCAAATTTCTGAATGTTTCACTTTCAACAACACCAAGTACTGTGGTAACTAGAGTTAAGGTTATACCAGCGACAGTCAGGCTAATATTCCACCAGTGATTGATGGTGCGTACTTTACTAATCTTCTGACTGCGAAAGTTTCTAACTTCCGCCTTAAAGTTTTCCTTTTTCTTTTCCAGATCTTCTTGACTAAATGGATTAGATTCTTCAGGTTGAGTTTGTATATTTGAATTAGTCACCGCTTTTAAGGCTCTTTATGAAGTGTACTTGTTTCAATTATCTATACTATTGGGTGCAATTTATGCAGACAATTGTAGCACTACGCGCAAGTAATAAGTTTACTGTTCATAGGTTTGGAAGCTCAACAATGTCCGCGCCCCAATTGCGTAGTGCTATAAAAACTGACTTTTTCCATGTTTTTGGCTTCGGAATTTGTATTTTAATAAATTTCTTGTCATCACTTGCTTACTCTTGCCTACTCATGTTAGGAATCGCACAAGGAGGAATTGAAGTAACTAACAATGAAAGTTACCTAGTTAGCAACGATGAATGCACTAACCTTACAGTGGTATGATGTAGGTCAAGAAAAAACACAACAAATTAGCGATCGCCAAGCAGTTAAAAATCCAGGAACTTTCCGTATAGGTAGAGATCCACTCCAGTGCGATATGGTTCTGAGTGATGGGACTGTATCCCGTTTACATATAGAAATATTTTTTCATCCACAACAACAAAACTTTTATATTAGAAACCTTAAACCAGGAAATCCTCCCCTTGTAGATGGAAAGCAACTATTTAATGGTGAAATGCCTTTAAAGCAAGGTAGTACTATTCGTCTGGGACAACAAACTGAAATTAGAGTAGTGGATATTGTCAATAATGCGATCGCAGCTACAATTATAGTTCCACCAACACCTCCAGGACATCAACACCAACAGTTTATTCCCACACCCCCAGTCAAACAACAGCCAACTCCCCAGGGAAATCACCATCATTCCCATACCCATCCCGTATCACAAGGGGTTTATGGTTTGGAATGTCCCAAATGTCACAAAGTATCTTCCTTAGAACATCTACAGGTTGGTTGTCCTTGGTGTGGTACATCTTTAGCCGCAGCAGTGAGTGTATTGGTAGCACCAGAACGATAAGGGAGTTAGGAGTTGGGAGTTAGGAGTTGGGAGTTAGGAGTTAGGAGTTAGGAGTTAGGAGTTAGGAGTTAGGAGTTAGGAGTTAAGAGTTAGGAGTTAATAGTTAGGAGTTAGGAGTTAGGAGTTAGGAGTTAATAGTTAGGAGTTAGGAGTTAAAAAACTAATGAGTATGGATTTCGTGGATATAAAGTTACCGAAATTAGAAATATTGAGGTGTTGAGTTTTTATCAAAAATTTTTAACTCAACACTCATAAACTTAAATTAATTAGTAATAGTATTACCCTCTCCTTAATAGGTCGAGGGTGCCGCAGGCGGGTGAGGTTTTATAAGTATTCATCTGCACATGATATAACTAGTACACTGGGCGCGTAAATAAACAGACCATTTATCAATCTTCAAAGCTAAAGAAAACAATACTTTTAACTCTTAACTCTTAACTTCCTCAGATAAACTTACAATTACAACTATAGATTTTATTACAAATAATTATCTGCAATTGATATCAATCTAAAATCTAAAATCTAAAATCCAAAATTGTATGACTAGCAATTTCCAAATTCAATTAAGTTGGGACGATCCAGATACGGGAGAGCGCAGAGAACCTCATTTAAGTTTACCTATTGCTTTGGGTAGGGAATTTGCTCGCATGCCCATGGATATTCAAGGTCAACGAGTATCCCGCATACAATTACAAAATGAGCAAGTTTCTCGCTTCCATGCACTGATTACTTTAGAACAAAATCAAGTAGTAATAGTAGACCAAAATAGTGCTAATGGTTTGTTAGTCAATGGGGCACAACAAACCCGTACCATTCTTAATAACGGAGATAGGCTACAAATAGGTAATCATATTATCACCGTTACCTTTGCCACTATCCCCCCAGTAATTCCTGATTCTGGTAGCATTGCCACGCAAGCTCCCAGTGTTAACTCTACAATCCAATTCAATCCCAATACCAACCTGCCTGACCCTACCTTACCACCAGCCCAACCTTTAACCCCCGTAGGCAGTCATTTTCCTCCCCCAGTATTTCAGCAAGAACTGGTTCCCGTGCAAGGATTACACGCCACGGGTTTGCCTGTTGATGAATGCGACTATTTAGCCATTGGAGCTGGGTTAGGTAGTTATATTTGGGTAGATTTACTGAGAGTTAGTGGTGTAAAAGCGGAAAAGATTGTCGCTTTGGGTTTAGATCAGGAACCCTACGCCCGATATAAACGCCTATGCTTAAATTCCCAAATACCCTTAAACGAAAGATTGCGTTCTAACTCAGATTCCTGTCCAGATAATATTTGGGGTTGGCCTAGTTATGCAATCAGGGAAGCTTGGCACGACTTCACCCACGGCAAAATCAACTCCACATTTAGGTATTTGTGGCAAGTATTTGCCGAACCCACATTTGTAGAAACATATACACCTCGTGCTAGTAATGTCTTCGATTCCATAGATCGGGAAGCAAAGCGCATTGGTTGGGCGCAGATATACCGCTATGGCAGGGTGCAGTCAATTCGCAAAACTGATGACGGCAGATATTGTGTAGCATATTCCCGGGGACGGGGAGACTACGCCTTTTTTGTCTGCCGTTATTTGCATTTAGCTACTGGCTATCCTGCTATTCAATTTCTGCCAGATTTACAAGCTTATCGGGAGAAATACAAGGACTTTAAATCAGTTGTCAATGCCTATGAAGATCACAACCATGTTTATCAGCACCTAGAAAACCATGGTGGTACAGTATTATTGCGGGGTCGGGGTATTGTGGCCTCTAGGATTGTACAACGCATTTACGAAGCTAGAAAACAGAATCGCAATATCAACATTTTACATTTAATGCGATCGCCCAAACCCCAAGGCAATAAATTCGGTCATACCCAACGTCCAGTCAAACACCATTATGAGTTCCAGCCATTTAACTGGCCAAAAGCTTGCTGGGGTGGGGAATTACGGGTACTGTTAGAAAAAGCCAGCCCCGACGAACGCCAGAGCCTATTAAAAAATTGGGGAGGAACCACCACCGCAGATAGGCTTGATTGGCAGCATATCACCGAACAAGGATTAAAGGAAGGCTGGTATCGAATTGAGTTTGGTCAGGTGGAAAAGGTGGAACGGGATGCCCAAAACCGCACTACGACTTATATTCAAGAAAAAGACTTCGGACAAGTCACCATTGATGCTGATTTCATTATTGATGCCACCGGATTAGATGCCAAGGTGGAGGCCAGCCCCCTACTCAATGATTTAGTCCAGCGTTATCACCTACCTCTCAACCCTATGGGGAGGTTAGATGTAACCAACAGCTTTGAAATGGAAAAAATGCGTAATGGTAAAGGTCAAATGTATGCAGCCGGGGCGATTACCCTGGGAGGTCCCTATGCAGCTGTTGATAGTTTCCTCGGTTTGCAATATTCTGTCTTGAGAGCGGTAGATGGTTTAGCAGTAGCCCGTGCACCGGGGGTGAAACGGATCAATCCTATTAGGTCTTTGAGTCAGTGGTTAAAGTGGGTATGTAACCAATCTCCTTAATATGGCGCTAGGCGCAAGTAATAAGTAATAAGTTTAATGTTTATAGACGTAGGGTGCGTGAGATGCGAAAATTTGAAAACATTGTAGTGCGAGCATCTTGCTCGTTTGTATTATACAAATTAAGTGCGTAACAGCTTATCATTGCATTCTTATACTAATTCCAATAATGTTTGCGACACATAAATTCATCGTCAGGGCACGGCACCAGTAAGATAATGGCGTTGCTGAATACAGGTATGCTAACAGCCCCCCAACCCCCAATTCACCGGGGAGCAAGATAATTTAAAGTCCCCCAAGTACCCCCAAAGTTGGGGGTCACGGGGGCAGGGGATTTAGGGGGCGTTACTCAAACAATAAAAATAAATTCATACTTCAATTCAGCAACGCCAAGATAATTGTATATATTAGAAGATTGTGGATGTTCCCTACCCATCTGTCCCCTTCTTTTGGCAATTTGTCTGAGATGAACGATCAATTTTTTTCTTCCCTGGAGCAAAATAACATTCGCTTTGTCCGTATTCTCTGGTGTGACAATGGTAATGTAATTCGAGCAAAAGCAGTTCATCGCTCTCGACTGTCCCATTATCTCACCTATGGGGTGGGAATTGCCCAAGCCCAACAAGCAGTCCCAGTGATGATGGATGCGCCGGTTGCAGGTACAGGTTTAGGACCAGTGGGAGAAGTACGTTTGGTCCCAGACTGGACAACAATTACTCCTTTACCCTACGCTATTGGCCATGCTCGGGTGATGGGAGATATGATAAGGGAGGGACAACCATGGTCTTTTTGTCCCCGATTCTTTCTTAAACGGATGATTGCTGAGGCTGCAAGGGAAAACCTGGAAATTCAAGCCGCTTTTGAGAATGAATTTTATCTCTTAAAACCCTCTACAACCGAAATAATTCCCGCCGATGAAACTGTATTTGCTGCTAGTTTATCAATGGACTTGCAACAACCAGTGATTGATGCCATTGCTGAGGCATTAACTGCCCAGGGAATTGTAGTTGAACAATATTATCCCGAATCTGGTCCCGGACAGCAAGAAATTTCCATATTATATCAACCCGCGTTAACAGCAGCAGATCAACAAATTGCGTTTCGGGAAACGGTTAAAGCAGTTGCCCATCAGCATCATCTCCAAGCCTCTTTTTTACCGAAAATTTTTCCCAACCAAGCAGGAAGTGGAACCCATATTCATTGGAGTTTATGGCAGGATGGCAAAAATATCATCCCCACACAACAGGGTCAACTTTCCCCCACTGCTTGTCAATTTATGGCTGGGATACTGGATCATTTACCGGCTTTAATGGCACTGACAACCCCTAGTCCTAATTCTTATCGTCGTCTGCAACCACAAAGCTGGAGTGGAGCATTTCGCTGTTGGGGATATGATAACCGGGAGGCGGCGATTCGAGTCCCAACCAACCCCAATTTACCCAGTCCTACCCATGTTGAGTTAAAAACAGTCGATGCTTCAGCCAACCCCTATTTAGCTTTAGGTGGTATAATCGCAGCCGGGTTAGATGGCGTGCGTCGCAGTTTGTCATTACCAGAAGCGGTGGTGGTAGATCCACAGACTTTAACAGACTCCCAACGCAGCTCGCAACAGATCGATCGCCTTCCTAGCAGTTTAGGGGAATCTATTCAACAATTACAACAAGATCGGACATTGTTATCGGCGTTAGGGCCGGATTTAGGGACCGCTTATCTAGCCGTTCGTCAAGCTGAATATCAAGCCATGAAGGAGTGGAGTTTAGAGCAGGAAGTAAAACTGTTAATCAATCGATATTGATAGGCGTAGGTTGGGTTGAGGGACGTAGAGCCAAAGGGGCTTCTCGAAGAGTAACCCAACAACCAAAAGCTCTGTTATTGCTGGGTTTCACTTCGTTCTTCCCAGAGTAATAGAAAAGGGCTATATAAGTAACTGGGTCAAATTAAATATAAAACCTCACCCCGGCTAAAGCTACCCCTCGACCTATTAAGGCTTATGTGTGCACACAAGTAATAAAATTTAGCCAAGCCCTCACATAAAAGCCCCCTAACCCCCAAAATTGGGGGGACAATTTCAAAGTCCCCCAGGTACCCCCAGGATTGGGGGTCATATCATGTCCGTTTAAATAACCGTCATTGCGACCGTTCGCTGAAAGCGTTCTCGCAGAGTAGGGAAGCAATCCCAAAGACCTTGTGTTCGCGGAGCGTGCCCGTTAGGGCTTATGCGTCGTTTCACTTCGTTC
>JASJCX010000221.1 GCA_030065255.1 Calothrix sp. MO_167.B42
GGTTGGTAATTAAAGGAAATACCTTTTTGTTCTGTACTGATGCAAGTAATCGCCATCAAGTGTTCCAGAAATAGGGGAAATTGAAAATCACTGAACTTTAATTCCAATTTTCCGGTTTCGATGTTTGATAGATGTAGTATGTCGTTGATGATGAGTGATAATTCTGTACCACAATTGTGAATAACCTCAATCCCATGACGTTGGGATAAGCTGAGAGTCGAGTCACGTTTGAGGATTTGAGTAAATCCCAAAATGCCATTTAAAGGTGTTCTGAGTTTATGGCTCATGTGGCCAATAAAAGCTTTTTTGGTTTGCTTGGCGTTTTCTGCGGAGATAATTAGTTCCTCAACAAACGCCTTGAAATTTTCACGGGTTTGTCGCAGTTCATATTCCAACTGTAAAATTCTCTGGGTGGCTTCAGTATTTGCCTCAAAATGTTCAGTGTTCTGGGAATCATCAAGTTGTACGTCCTCCTGGTTAATATCGTTAGTTCTCCCATCAGTAGTAAGATTTGTAGATCCTAGTTTATAATTCCAAACCTGATAACTATATGATTTAGGAGCATACATAAAATTATTGCAAAGCAAGTATACTGACAAGTATGGTAACTCTGCACTCAGTAAAATTATCTATTATTTAAGGCTTCCTTAAGATTTCCATCAGCTGATTGCTTATGGCTAGCACTTACATTGATATTAAATCCTTACACAAAGTTATTTATGCTCTGACAACGGTAAGGGAGGGTTCAGTTTAAGTATTACAAACTTTAGTATATAAGTACTCTTTTGTAGATAAAGTTTTATTACGTACAGAAGAAAACACTAACCAGCCCAAATCGACTCCCAACCTTGTCACGTAGGAATCTAATTGTTGTGTACTTTATAAGTAATACATTTTAGAATCTTTATCTGACAAGGATTTTAGCCAAATATGTTTATAAACAGTCCGTTTATTTACGCCCCAGTGTATTAAATATAATGTGGTGCAAAGAAACCATTGGTGTCATCGTTAATACCTTGGGTAACACCTCACGAATAATTGGATTTGCGATCGCTATTCGTCCTAGGATTTCTATGTAAATACCCTTAATACAACTCATACAAAGGTGTAACGTTTATAGCAATTTTATTATGGCTATACTGCTGGACATCATGTGAATCAGAAACTGGATATCATTATTGGGAATATCCCCTAATTCCAAAGCTGCAAGTATGGGTTGAATAATTACTTTGAATTTGTCAACGCCAACTGTGGGAATACGGACAAAGAGCATTCCACGAGTTTCCAACTAATCCGAATTAACCCAATCGGTGGGGCTTGGAATTGTTACTATTGTGACTTGCGTAGGCTTAGGGTTTCCAACTAATCCGAATTAACCCAATCGGTGGGGAGTTCGCTCAGGAGCCTTTACCCAGTAAGGGTTCCAGCGCCCAAATTGACGCATTTCCAAAAAACATTATAAATGCTGCTCAAAATTGCGTCAAACACACACCTCAAATCCTTACCCCGCAAGCAATCGACGCATCTCAACGAAAGAATAGGCATTTGAACGATTTGGCGAGATGCGTCGATTGCCATGTTACAAAACCTCTTGATAATCTCCCCAAAACCTTATAGAATAAGGGCTTGGAGCCATTCAATTTCTACCTCGCACCAAACTGCGATCGCGTCCCATTAATAAAAATGCGATCGCCCTACTAGTACTCCACCACATTAATTCTGATGAGTTGTGGACCTAACCGATCCCCTCGCGGTGTTTAGATCCCCGACTTCTTTGAGAAGTCGGGGATCTAAACACCGCGACACGGCAACAGTAACATAATCTTATATACTGAGGGATTGTGGATGTTCCCTACCTGTCCTATTTCTTTATTCAAAATAGTACAAAATTACCCCCTAAATTTTTGATTCAGAGGGCTTTTTCTTTATGATACTTGTGTAAATTAACCCAACTGGTGGGGGCGAAAAGACAAAAGTTGATTTTAAAATTAATTATTCTTGACTAATCCAAATAACCCATCAATGTATCAGATCCATCATCTACCTTAATCATAATGGGACGATTTCCCATCAAAGAATATTGTTTGGAAATTGCTAGATGACTTGCAGCAATGGGACGAACTCCAGAAGCGATAATGGTGTCTACAACTTCCATGGTATTGGCAGAAATGGGACGAATGCCCATAATGTCCATTGTCTGCACAACTTTCAATTCGGAGGATTTGACCGGACGAAGAGAAAGGGCTGAATTTTTACGGATATCTAGTTTGTTTGATAACTCTGCTGACACTGGATTATTAGCCTCCTCGCCTTGAGTTTCATCTGTATTCACTGTCTGATTTTCGTTATTTTCAACTGTCACCGTTTTTTCTCCTGGACTTTTAGTTCGCCTTCGTCGAGGACTGATTTTTTTACCAGTGCTGCTAACAGCTATAAATATAATACCTCTGAATATTAAGGGTTTTTGATTAAATTTTAAGAGGTTTTAAATTTTGTTTACATTTTATCTTAATTTCTCATTACTATTTGATTTTACTACTCAGTTCTTCAATTAACTTAAAAAATAATCCAACATACCACTACCCAATTAGGGTGCGGAAATTATCGAACCCCCAAACCCGTGAATAGTAAACAGGTAGTTAGTGCGTGACGCGACAATTTGCGATCGCTACTTCAAATACTTTCTGTGCGTCACATATCCTAAATTCAAAAACATGCCAGCTGCGTAAGTCTTAGTGCTTTGTCCCATTAATTAATTTTGAGGGGTTGTGGCACAGCCATCTTGGCTGTGAAATGGCGCATTCTGTTTTCAAAATGGTATAACCCAAGACTCAATCGCCTCCGTAGACTTCACCAAATGCATTCCTGCATCAGCAAAACGTTGGAATGCAGCATTTGCCTGATCAGTAAAATCTACTACACCAGGTACAACTACCGCAGAAGTACAATCCTCCAATAAATAAACCTTTTGTGCCAATGTTGGATCTTGGGCTTGAATTTCCGTTAATAAGTCATCAATAGTCCAAGCAACACAGTGACTCTTGGCCTGTCCCGCAATAATCACTACATCAAACTGCAACAGCTTCTCAATCAAAGAGCTATTTTTCTGGGCAATTGCACCACCACTGGCATCAGTTAATACCTCTGGACGCAAAACAGAATAATTTTCCGTCAGGGGATTATCACCCTTAATCTCAAAATGAGTTTGACTATGGCGAGCGATCGCATGAAAAAAACAAGCCTCTTCTACCGCTGAAACCAAAGCATGACCGATACCACCCAGCATACTATGATATGGCCAAATAGTTAGGGGATATTTGTCCTCATTACTCAAATGCTGGACATAATGGAGGGCGAAGGATTGCAACTGCGTATAATTACCCCCAGCCAAGCTATAAGCAACACCCGGATTCACCTTCCATATTCCCTGCTGCACATCTGATAAAGAAATCATCGTCATTGGCGCAGGATGTTCTCCACCATCATTAATCCAGAATATGGGGTGAAATATTTGTATAGAAGTGTGGGTATCCATTGTCAGCACAACTTCCGTAATTACACCAAGATTGCGATAAATGAACTCACACAACCGGACATTATCTTCCACCGCAGCCATACCTGAACTACCGCCCACAAATAGCTCAAAATTGGGAATACAGAAAGTATTCTGCACATCAATCGCCATCAAACAAACGCGGGTTTTATCCTCCGCAGCAGGGATTATTCCGTGGCTTGTTGCCCAATCCCGAGCCTGTACTGCTCTATCTTGATAGGGTACCCGCCACACCTCACCCACACGGGAACCATGAAAGAACTGAGGAATGGGAAGCTGAGTAATTTGAGTTTTCATAGGGTTTTGACACTCCCCAAAGGCAAGGGGGAGAAGGGGTTTAATTTTGAGATTTAATTGTATCCCTTCTCCTATTCCCTGCTCCCTATCCTCTGTCCCCTGTCCTCTATCCCCTGTTCCTTCTCTCCATTGGTTATCTACGCACCAACACAGATGTTCCGTGGGTAGCCCATCTGAATAATCTGCGAGCATGGTGAACCCGCAAATTCACACAGCCATGACTAACGGGAGTTCCAAAGCGGTTATGCCAAAAAGCACCATGAATGGCATAGCCCCGATAAAAATACATGGCATATGGAACATTAGGAATGTCATAGCCCCTACCCCGCATCCGATTGTAGCGATGTTTAGAACGAATCCGAAATCGACCCCTAGGTGTAGGAGTAGATCTTTTACCAGTGGAAATCCGAAATGAATAAATCAATCTTTTCCCTTGCCATGCATATAATCTTTGCTGGGATAGATCAATTACAATTCTCCTATGGTAATATCTTCTACGTCGATATCTACGACGATAATACCGGCGACGATATCGGCGATGATATCTGCGGACATGGTTATTATGAGCATATTCATCGCCGGAATTGGATTCATTGGGAATGGATACGCGAAAAGAGCCTACAGTAATCAATACTAATACTATACTCACACAGAAAAACCCTGCGCGACCCATTAAACTATTCCAAATAAATTTTGGCATCGGATTCCAACTTCTATTTATGTGAAGATGGTATGAAGTCTATAAAAAGTTAACTTCACATTTCAGCTACAAAATTAGCTTTCATAAATATCCCTGACATAGTTTTAGGAACCTGGCTTGGTAAAAATAACTGATGTAGCAGATGGAGATACAAGTATGAGTCGGAATCTAACACCAGCAAGAGTACCAACACCAGGGCGAATTTTGAGCCGGGAATTAGAAGCTCGTGGCTGGACACAGAAAGATTTAGCAGAAATTATGGACCGTCCAGTTCAAACCATCAACGAAATTATTCGGGGAACCAAGCAAATTACACCAGAAACGGCTATCGAACTGTCCCAAGCCTTGGGTACTTCTGCCGAATTTTGGACAAACCTAGAAACTAAATATCGACTTCATTTAGCAAGTAATATCAAGTTATACCATTTCTTTATCAAGATGCGCTAAATTTAGCCTGCTCCCGGCAGGCTTTGCTCGTATACCTCCATTCTTCTAGAGTTAGGAAAATATAGCAATTTCACTTGAATAAAATACAAATATAATTGATGCAATTTTTATATTTAGGGATTTATATCGCACAAAGCTGTATTCTATTCAACCTAAAATTGCTATATAGTGTTCATACGCCAATTGGTATAATTTAAATTGCCATGGGTGATAAAAATACTCAGATTATAGGAAAGAATGTTCAATAAATCGGTGTTATCAGCAAAGAAACCGCCTTGCAATTAAAATCTGAAAGTGCGAATTGCTACAATAACAACAAAATATACTAATGTCAGATTTACTTATGTAAACTTGTCAATTATGACAAATTTTTTTTGACGGGAATGAAATAAAGGTAGATAATTTTTATAACAAATTTTTATAAATGGTAGACATTGATGCATATTTTGGGCACATTAGGTTGTTCCTCCCTATTCTTCAGAAATAAAGTTATCAGAAGCATCACCTTAGATTAGGGAGCATAACAGAATCGAGAAGCTCAGGCTTCAGGTTCATAACTTAACTTGTATAGATAGTCCAAATATCTTCAATCTCAACTTTGTTAATCGCAGTTACAATGCTGGTAAAAAATCATATGGCTTCAGTTTTGCAAGTAGGCAATCGTATAATTAGTAACGACCAAATATTTCCCCTTTTGAAGCAGTATGGCATGGTCCCACAATTAGTAAGGGAAATAATTATTGATGATGCGATCGCAAACATTACTTTATCACAAGAAGAAAGCACCAAGGCATATAATCAATTTTACCAAGGGAATCAACTCTCCTCTGATGCAGATTTAGAAGGGTGGTTAGCCGCTCGGAACTTATCCCGGGAACACTTAGATTACCTAGTTACCCGCAACCCCAAGTTAGAAAAATTCAAAGAAAATACCTGGGGTAATAAACTAGAGTCCTATTTTGTGCAACGCAAGTCAAAGTTAGATAAGGTGATTTATTCCCTAATTCGTGTGAAAGATATTGGCATTGCCCAAGAGCTATATTTTCGCATTCAGGAAGGAGAACAATCATTTGATGAGATTGCGAGGGAATATTCTGAAGGACAGGAAGCCAATACAGGGGGATTACTCGGTCCTGTAGAATTATCCGTTCCCCACCCTACTTTGTCCAATCTGCTTAGTTCTAATCCACCTGGTAAACTTTTACCCCCTACTCGTGTGGGAGATTGGATTGTAATTGTTAGATTGGAAACATTTTTACCCGCACAGTTGGATGAACAAATAAAGTCAAGACTGTTAAATGAATTGTTGGAAAGTTGGCTACAAAACCAATTAAAAGAATTTTTTGCCCAGGAAACTAGTAGAGCCATTGAAAGTGAACAGCCTATATAAGCTATACAAGAATCCGATTTGATTTGTGAATTGACTTGTAGGGGGAGGTAACAGGGAACAGGCTTCGGCCGTGAGCTCAGCCGAACGGGAAAAGGGAACAGAAAGTGTACTGAGTTCTGTTTAAAAATTAAATAGTAATCCTATACAAAAATTTGAATTGTAAAAAATATTTTATCTCATTATTCTTGAGTAAATTTACTGATCTCAGATAGTTAAATCCCCAGATATAACATATTAAACTACCATCTAGAATGATGGTTAGAGCTAGGATGCACTACTTTTTGTAATTGATTTATTTGGGATGTACTACTTTTTGTACTTAATTTATTATGGACTGTTCGCGGACTAAATATGATTCTGCCTTGCTAAAAAAAATTGGCTCTTATGTTTGCCAAACAATTATTTTTATTTACGAACAGCAACCAGATTTATTACTTGAAAAGTACAGAAATATTCCCTGGCATAGTAGTCGTAACCAATCTAATTTGACTGCTAAATTAATCAAAGTACTCAATACAGCTTCAGACTGGCAGACTTTACTTCAACAACTCAGAAGATTGTTAAAATCTCTTCTGATACCCACATCTTTTGAGTCTCCAATATTAGTTACTTTACTCGCAAAAATTAATCGCCTCAATCCCCATAAGGGTGAATTAAATGATTCAAAAGTAGTTAATAATGGGAGCAATGGCGAATCAGATCATTCCCATTATGTCCCAGATACTATTGATGATTATCAGTCATTCAAATCCATTGATTATAGTTATTCTGGAGCAGAATCCGGTATTGCGATTTTACTATTAGATGCAGAAAATTTACAACTTAATCTAGAAACCGAAAAATTCCTCAGTCAAATTAGTCATTCCCCATTACAAGTTAAAATTGCCTTTGCCAATTGGCAGTCTATGGGTAAAAAAGATATTGAACTTCATCAAAGGGGTTATGATTTAATTCATGTACCGGCTGGGAAAGATAATGCTGATGGCAAAATGATTGCCTTTGGCACATCGCTACAAGAACATTATCCCCAAGTAAAAGAAGTATTTGTTTGCTCTTGCGATCGCGTTATGACTAACTTGTGTAACCAACTACAAAAAAATGGTATTACAGTACACCATGTTAGTCAAAAAGGTAGCAATATCCAAGTTTTTGATCCTCAAAAAGATGAGGTGCAAATGTATACAATTGTGCCTTCCATTGAGAAAGTTTTACATCAAGTAAAAGAAATAATTACAGTCGAATCGACTCGAAATGTAAATCAATGGATCAAACTCTCTAGAATTTCTAAATTGTTTTCTAAAAAGTATTTTCTTGATATTAATCAAGTAGTATCCCATCACTTTCCTGGTAAAACAGCTAAGGATATTTTTGCGGAAACTTCGGATTTAGCATTACATCATATCCCAGAAGATAATGAAACCTATGTAACCTTATTTCAAATTCCCCATCGTTCTAAAATTAGGGTGAATACTCAATCAGATTTGGAAAAAATACTAGTAGCAATTGTCAATACATTAGTCACTAAAACTACTAATAAATATATTCCCATTGAAACCTTAAGTAGCAAATTTCATAAACAGTACGGCCAGCCTGTGAGTAAAGTCATGGAAAAATTAGATTTAAATGGGAATTTCCCTAGTTTTCTCCATTCCTGCGATTCTTTTATATTACAAAAAATGGGCGATCGCTGGCAAGTATCTCTCAAAAGCAAATCTAAGGTAAAAGCATCTGCTTGAGAGGATATAGGATTACTATTTGATTTTTGTTGGCGTAGCCTGCGCTTGCGCTTACAACACGTAGGGTGTGTTATCGCGTAGCGTAACGCACCATGGTGCAGGGGTTTCGGTGCGTATAGCCCTTCATATCATGCCCGGGGGCATACCCATAGTATGTCATTGCGAGTGGAACGAGGTGAAACGACGCAATCACAAGGTCTTTGGGATTGCTTCCCTTCGGTCGCAATGACAGTTATTTAAACGGACATGATATCACAGCATGGCTAAGTGCAAAGCACACGCTGCGCGTTAACGTAGTTCCTCTGTAAGAGGCACGCTAAAGACTGAAGTCATAACGCACCCTACAAATACCTAATTTTATTCAAAAATCAAACCGGATTTCTATATTTATCAAGTTAAAATATTTATACAAGAATCTCTTTCTCTACTAGTACTCTTGACAAGTCGTAGGTGTGAGCGATCCCCGATTTCTTAAAGAAGTCGGGGATCTGTGGTTCCTCAAATTTGAAGATTCCCATATCACACGACTCGCTTAATCATCTAAAATCCAAAATAATGTAATGTTGTTGTGCTGGATTTTAGTAACTGATGAGAATCGACCATATCCACTTCTATGTAGAAGATGCTCTAGTGTGGCGAGATTGGTTCGCCTACCATCTCGGATTTCAGTCAGTCACAACTTATAATAATTCTTCCCATACCTGGACTGAAACCGTAACCAGTGGTTCTATTAATTTTGTATTTTCTTCCCCACTTTTACCCACCAGTCCAGTAGCCACATTTCTTTCCCAACACCCCCCTGGTGTAGCTGATGTGGCGTTTGTGGTGGAAAATATAGAAGCTACCATGACTTTAGCTCAAGCCAATGGAGCCAAAATTTTACAACCAATCCAACAATCTCAACACGGCGATAACTATTATAAGTGGGGGAAAATTTCTGCTTGGGGTTCATTAATTCATACATTGATCGAAACATCCTCCTCCATCAGTAAACATGGGCAAAATTCCTTAAAAGCAAACTCCATTCACCCGTACTCTATTTTTCATGCCATCGATCATGTAGTACTCAATGTGGAAGCAGGTAATTTAGAATCTGTGGTGGCTTGGTATGAAAAAATATTCCATTTGCAACCCCAGCAGAGATTTAATATTCAAACGGAACGCTCGGCTTTGCATAGTCAAGTATTAGTTTCACCCCAAGGGAATGTCCAATTCCCAATTAATCAACCCACCACTGCAAACTCCCAAATCCAAGAATTCCTTAATGTTAACCGGGGTGCAGGGGTGCAACACATTGCTTTGCGAACTAGTAATATTATTCAAGCGATCGCTCAATTTAGATATAAGGGTGTATCTTTTTTGACTGTTCCCCAAACCTACTACTCACAACTCAAACAGCGTCCAGGATTTTCTTTATCTCCCGAGGAATTACAAGCGATTGCTCAACAAGAAATTTTGGTGGATTGGCATGCAGAAACTCCCCAGGCTTTATTATTGCAAATTTTTACTCGCCATATATTTGGACAACCAACCTTTTTTTTGGAGTTGATTGAGCGTCGTTTTCAAGCAGCTGGTTTCGGTGAGGGAAATTTCCAAGCTTTATTTGCAGCTATGGAAGCAGAACAAATTCAACGGGGCAGTCTATAAGTAATGAGTAATGAGTAATGAGTAATGAGTAATGAGTAATGAGTAATGAGTAATGAGTAATGAGTAATGAGTAAGTTTCCCTAATGCTGTCAACTGTCAACTGTCAACTTTCAACTATCAACCATCAACTAAACAACAAATAAAGGATAAAGGGAAAAATTTCACCTTTACCCCTTATTTCAACTCAAAATCTGGATTATTCCGGTTTTTGAGCAGTTTGTAACGATTGCATTAACTGCTGCAAACCGTCTTCCAAATAGGCACCCGGATTAGTCGCAACCCAACCCTCAGGTGTCAGCTGACGCACTTCAAAATGGAGGTGGGGCCCTGTGGAGTTACCAGTACTACCAATTCGTCCAATTACCATGCCCTTTTCTACGGTTTCTCCTGGTTTTACCATAATTTCCGACATATGGCCGTAGAGAGTTTGTTGGTTATTGCCATGGTTAAGGATTACAGTCTTACCATAACCACCAACCCAATCAGCAATCTCCACTTTACCAGAGTAAGCAGCTAAAACAGGAGTTCCCATGGCTGCACCGATATCAGTACCAGTATGGAAGCGGCGATTCCCACTTATGGGGTGTATCCGCCAACCAAATAAGGAAGTAATTGGTGATGGGACAGCAACCGGAAACATAAATCCCCGACTATTACCATTACCATAGGCAATGTTAGGAAACCTATAGGCAATTTTTGGTAATGTTTTTGCCAGAGGAATATCATAGGTAACGACGCTAGGTACGGGTGCTGTATTATCCGCCGTCATTGGTAGGGCTAACATTCCACCTTTGGGAGCAATGGGTGTAGCACTAACCTGGGTGGAATTAAAACTGCTAGGACTGGGAATAAATCGATGAGGATGAATCGAATTTTTGGTCACACCAGCAACCGTCCGAGCGGGATTCCACCTATTACTTCTAATGGCAGTTGCGATCCGATTTGGCCGTCGTCCACTTGTCCTTACCCTACTCACAACACTCCGCTTCACAGGTGTTGCACTAGCTAACCGGGAAGTTTGACTTTTTCTTAACCAACTGGGTGTTTTTTTAGAAGTTGGTTTATTCTGAGAATTAGCAATATTTTGATTTCTGGTATTACTAACAGGAGCTTTCACACAGTTACTTCTAGTAATACCTTGTCCTTTTACTGATATAGCACGGCAATCACTACTACGTTCTGTGAGAATTACACGGGGTGCTTGATTATTCTCCTTGGTAGCAGAATTGTAATTTGTGGGGTCAATATAGGTATTATTGTAGTCCCTGGCCTTGCTTGGTGTTGATCTACCTACCTTGGGAGTAGTCCTTGGCTGATTAACTGTCCTAGGTGCCTTGGGGACAGACGGGGCAGCTATGGGCGCAGTTATCTTCACCTTGGGGCTATTTTGGGGAATGGCCTTTTTAGCCCGGGGAGCTTTGATACTTGTTGGTGGTACATTAACCACCGGGCGGGATTTGGGCTTTTTGGTTGCTACCCCTGGCTTAGGAGTAGGTTTGGCAGCTCTTTGTTTGAGTACTTGGCGTAGCCTGGCTCGACGTTGGGCGAAAGTGGATTTTTGCTTACCGCTCCGGGATGGAACAACCTTAGTAGGGGGAGTAGCAACATTTTTTTTTAATGGTTTCTTCACTACTACTGGTTGTATATTCACCGCAGTAGGAACAATGTTATCTATAGGTTTAGTTTGGGCAAACACCAAGCCATTACTAAGTAAGCTAAAGCTACTTAGCCAACAGACACCCTGCATGGGTAGGGAGTGCTGCCATGATTGGTGCAACCTTTTATGGGAATATTGATTGCGCTGCGTCATTTTTTTTCTGGTGTTGTGTTCAAATGAGCTTATACAAATTGTGTCAGTAATTTCCCTGGTAAATTGATAAATTTTGGGCAAACAAAAATTATCAAAACTAATGGGAAAGTTGACCATAGCCCAGACTAATTGTACCGGGCTGGATGTAAATTTCTGGTTTTTTGCTCAATCTAGTCTCTTCGGTTTGCATGTGTATACGCAACTCCCCTGTGTGAGTCACACCAACTACGGTTCCAATGGAATTATTTATGCATATGCGATCGCCAATGTTGGTGAGTAATTTCATATAATGGGACATTAATATATTCACTCCTTCTTCAAAAAGGCACTGTATACCGGATTCTATTCCCAGTAAAACTTGAGCAGCTAAAACTTCCAAACTGGAAATTAGTTGCTGCTGTTTACCAGCTTGCCACATTTCTAAGTTGATGCCAGTTTTTGGTACTGGGTTTGTCCAGTTGACACCAATTCCAATCAATGCTTGGGTAATTCTGCCTTGATGTATTTTAGTTTCTGTGAGAATTCCTCCTAATTTACGCTGTTCGAGTACTAAATCATTGGGCCATTTGATGGCTAGATTAATTCCACAATTTCGTAATTGCTGAGTTACACCCCAAGCACTAGCTAATGTTAACTGATAACTATCGGTGGCTGGTAATTGTTGAGGATCGATGGCTAGGGATAGGTATAATCCCCCCGTTGAAGATATCCATTGACGACCCCATTGTCCTTTACCTGCTGTTTGCTCAGTAGCAATAACTACACATCCAGGCTCGGCACCTTGATCGATTAAATCCCAGAGAATGTGATTAGTAGAAGAAACTGTGTCAAAAATATGCAGAGAAAATGGTAAGTAAGCAGATTTACGCTCCTTTCCTAGAGTCGTTTGTAGCTGTTGCCGGTCCAATAGCACAAGGTTTAACCTAAATTTCCTTGTTCATTCTAGATGACTATTGCAATTTAATTCGTCCACCAAGTTGCTAAATAATAGCCGCATTGCTTTTGCAGCAGTATGCGATCGCATTAGGGAAATAAAAATAAATGTAGTAGTTCATTGCATTAGTTCTGATGGCGAGGTAACAGATCCCCGACTTCTAAATCAAGATCCGCACACTTGTAGCAATTCCTAGGATAGAAGTCGGGGATCTTTTAGGTCCGCGATTCGTCAAAACTAATGAAAAGGAATAGTAGTGCTCCATCGCATTAGTTTTGATGGATAAATTGAATATCCCTATTTCTCTTCTTTTTTCCTGACTTTGCGCCCTTTGCGCCTTTGCGGTTCCTACATCCAACCCATCATATTTTATGCGATGAACCAGTAGTGGTC
>JASJCX010000222.1 GCA_030065255.1 Calothrix sp. MO_167.B42
ACTGTGACTGCCGATGGTAAAGAATCTGTAGCGACGGCAGGGTGATCTAAGTATAATTCTCTAACAATAGTGGTGTGGAGTATGGTAGCCGATGGCTCCAGAAATAATTCCCGTAAATATAAGCCCTTAGTTACAGCACGCAGATTTTCCAGCATTTTCTCGCGCAAGTGCCGATAATTACAACGGACGAGAATCAAGGCGAATTGACCTTTGGAAAGTTCGATCGCCCGAATTAACCTTTGCAAAGAACCCTGATTATCTGTAACAACGCTTGTTGTTGTTAGTTTTCGATCCGTCATAATTTCAAATCTGCCTACATCAACAAAAATTGCATTCTAAAAAATATAAGTTTTGGCGATGGGATGGTTCGCCAAGGTATCAGTTAAAGCTTTCTCCGATAAATTATGTTGTCGCCAAGCAATGACTTTTTCCGTCTCTGCTAACACCGGACTGATGCCAAACCACCTACCCTGGCGATCGCGATATTCAAAGACAAACATACTCCGCAACAGTCTTTGGTATTCGGTTTCCCCTTTCAGGCTTTGGTGGTGGACTACTTCGTACAGTAATTCCCATTCTTCTTGATTAATTGCCAAGAGTAAGTCGTCGCGATAATCCTTAATCACTGCTTCTAAGCAATTTCTCTCAAAGGGAGGGTCTTGTCTTTGTAAACAGCTATACAGTAATCCCAAGAGGTTACGAATATGGCCACCACTAATCCGACATAAACGATCTAAAGTGTCCTGATGGTCGAATAACTCTGGAATCAATTTCAATCTCTCCCGGGGACTAATTTCCGGAAATGCCCTAGTTAACAGCAATTGGCGCAAGAGGGAAATTCCTGGTTCGTGATCTGTGCTGTCCCTTTGTCGCACTTGCACCATGGGTAATACCTTGGGGGCGATTCCTCCCCCCAAGCGATTTTTCAGGGCTGCGTACTCCTTAGAAAAAATTAAAGCCAGGGGAATTGTATATACCAGGTGACAATTGAGTCTACGCAACTGCTCCCCGCGATCGATGAACAAATATTCAGGTTGCGATCGCCCAGATGCTAGGGGACGCATATCCACCCGATCTAAGTTATCAACAATAACTACTAACCCCTTTTGACCCCGTTTTTTTAATAACTCAACCCCTTTTTGTAGCACCTCTTCATTAATTGCTTGCAAAATGCTATTGGTACGTGGCTCCAAATATTGCCGCAATTGGTGGCGCATCTGGGGACTGTCCTTAGCCTTGGAACCAATTTTGGCAATGCCCATGGATAGCTCAAACTCAGTAATTGGCATTTGCAATACATCACCAATTTCTTTAAACAAATTGACGAAATAACTGGGTTTAAGACTAATACCAATTTCTCCCAAGCTGATACTTACCTGACGAGCCACACTCAGGAGAATATCGCTAATGTCAATGTCCGCCATATCTAAGTCTTGGCTAGATTCAAAATAAACCACATGAAATCCAGCCAGTTCCAATTCTGACTTCAGGCGTTGTAATTCCGTGGATTTACCACAGCCAATGTGACCTGTAAACAGTTGGCAAGTCGGTTCATCTGGGGAAATCCGGGTAATAGTCCGTTGCAATTCTTCCACTATCTTGCAACCCCGGACATCCGCAAAATCTATATAATACTGCCGATCCTCAATATCACCCATCACCAGGGTTTTACTGGGATTACAGGCTTTAAAAAAGCGTGACAAATTAATTGTTGTTTTCATGTAGATGCAAATAAATTTGTATTGTATATACAAATATTGTGAGCACTAAGTAAATCAAGTAGCCTGATGATTATTTATTACTGACTTATTTCAGTATTCGCTTACTTCTCTCTAGAATATTGAACCGAAAATTTTTCGTTTACATAGAGCTGGATAGTTCTCTCTTAGGAGAAATCAAGATATCTGATTTTCTGGTTATGACTGAAAATTAAAAGCCGCGAAAGAGCATCTATATATCGGTTTTATTTAGCAAGCAGCGCTGAATGATCCCCACAGATATCCAGAAAATGTTCTTGTCATCGCCAAATCAATCAGATTTTAGTTTAAATTATGTGCATTTTGTCAACAGTCTTAGGGCATATATTTCAACTGTGGTAGTTGGTAATTATTGAATTAATAATTATGTTTTAAAGGATACTTTATAGATATGAAAATGGCGACTTGATCGCGGCTTTTTTTTGTTGCAACCGAGAAATTACGGATAAATTAACAGCAATTTTATTATTTTCATGGGGAGCAGTGGGGGTAATCCTCGTGTTTATCCGGTGTAGACATAATTATTTTGGTCAATTTGTGGAAGAATTGCCATCTCTACTTTAGTGCTAATACTGATGACATTACCAACAAAAAGCTACATGAGCATCCAGTAATACATAGCACAAAATACAATCTAATAGGTAAAATTTACGTATTGTTGCGCTAAAGTATTACTACTAGCGGACATATGAGCAAATTACTCCCTTGGGTAGTGTAAGATTACCTATCTTCTTTTTCTTTTGGCTTTGCATTTTACCCTACCCTCCAAAAACGCCTATGTCCGGCGTTGGGACTCTTGTAGAGTGTATCTGACTGTATGAACACAGAAAGTTACTTGATGTATAACAGGTCTAATGGGGCTGGTGAAATTGGTATTCTTCTAGTATTAAGGGAGTAGTATTCTCCCCACCGATTGCTGTTGATGAAAAACTCATTAATTTAAACTCAAAGCATAAAGAGGTTGACATGGCTGGGATGTTATCAGTTTCCCGCACAAATTTAGCCCAACGTCGAAAAAAGTTGCGTCGGCGGCGACAAGTTAAAATTATTCAGACAGTTTGGCGTAACTTTACCATTGCTAGCTTGGCAGGAGGTTTATTGTGGATTGCAATTCAGCCAATGTGGGTACTAAAAACACCTAAAGATATTACTATATCTGGGAATAAACTTTTCCCTGACGAGTCCATCCAGTCTTTAATAGCTTTACCCTATCCTCAATTTTTACTCCGGGTGAAACCCTCCCAAGTAGCTCAAACCCTGCAAGAGCAACCAATTATTATCCAAGCAAAAGTCAGTCGTCGTCTCTTTCCCCCAGGTTTACAGGTACAAATCACAGAAAGAATACCAGTGGCTGTTGCTCAATTACCCAAGCTATCTGGCAAGGAACATCAGCCAGCATCAGTGGGTTTACTAGATGCAACTGGCTTATGGATTCCCCTCAAACAATACACATCACACAATCCCCGTCTCCAATTACCCAAACTGAAAATTATTGGCCTACCAAAAAAGTATCGTCCTTTTTGGACTCAACTTTATCAATCAATCAAGCAAAGTCAGATTCAAATCACAGAAATTGATTTCCAGGATCAAACAAACCTTATCTTGAAAACAGAATTAGGCGCAGTACATCTTGGTGCTCCCAGTGAAAAATTGTCAGAACAAATCAAAATTCTCCCTCGATTACGTCAATTATCGGTACAGGTTCCTCCCCAAGGAATTGATTATATTGACTTGAAGAATCCTCGGGAGCCAATAGTACAAATGAATGCGAAAAAACAGTCTATTGACAAGAAAAAGCAAAAGAGCAATAAATAAGTCTTATATTTATTCTTTAGATTAATTTAAGATACTTGCCTTTTTATTTAGCTAAATAAAAAATATTGCTCGCTTCTATTTAAAATAATAAGAATACTGCAAAACCTCTAGAACAAAGTTACTGCCTCATTTTCCCGTCTCAGAGTTAGCTCGGAATGAAAATGAGGAGAGCCGGGAATCACACAAAAGATATTTGTGACGCTCCGCGTCAGGGTGGGCTAACATTCTTGGTTTTGACCAAAATACCGTCTATGGGAAGTTATTTGGAAAATTATGCCTACTTTCTTATGATTACTGACTACTTTTTCCTTCAGTACTGCTCTATATTTCTGAAGAGCAGCTCTAAATCATGCTATTATCCAATTCCATAATACTCTAGGAGTGCTGGTAATATTTTTTAATTAAATTAGCTTAAAAATATTCTATATAGTTATCGTTTACACATAGATAAGCGTAATATAGTTTACCTAAAGTTAATTATATCTTTCTCACACACACTGTTTCCTATGACATTATGTTCAGGAAGATAGTTTAAGTGATATCTCTCACAATCACGAGACTACACCAAACGATTCCCAATTAGATAATTGACAAACAAAGTTATATATGCAAAAAACAAATAGTTTTTGGTAAATTATTTTGCCAATGGTCACACGGATAAAAAGAATTGGAATTATGTATTTAATTTATACCAGTATCCCCAAGGGAATATGAGGAAAAACAAAATCATTCTAACAATCCTATCAATTGTAAAATAAGTGCCATGTCTAACATTATGTATAAAAAAGCAGCAAACTATCAATCTCATTTGGAAGTAATGCAGCACCCATAGAGCATTAACATCAAAACAACGGGGAAATTTTTCCGGCCTACTTGCTGTTATACAAGTCAATTTTAGGTAAATATAGGTATACTTCTCTAGAACTTATGCTATGTGAATAGATGTATTATTTGCATCTGCACACAATCAACTTGCCAATTACTAACTGATACCAATCCAGGTAAGAAAGTAGCAAGAAGCATCAATAACCAGGCCATATTTATTGTGGCAATATCAAACTATAGTTGCATCTTAAGTTAAACACATCGAAAAAAAGTCGTTTATCTACCTCTGTAAATCCCATGACACTTGATAATAACCAAGAACTTAGCTATGAGAATTCCCAATCTCCTGGACAACCAGGGTTTTCCCTAGCAGTAAACAATAATAATCCCTTTAACCATTCTGGATTAAGTTTAGGGCAAGATCGCGATGGTCAGAAAATTCCCCATGAAGACCCCTACCCTAGTGACATTATCCCTGGTCGAGTTGCCAATATTAAGGTGATTGGTGTGGGTGGTGGCGGTGGTAATGCGGTCAACCGCATGATTGTCTCTGATGTCAATGGGGTAGAATTTTGGACGATTAATACTGATGCCCAGGCTTTGACTTTAGCGTCATCCCCCAGCCGGTTGCAAATTGGACAAAAGCTAACTAGGGGTCTAGGAGCCGGAGGAAACCCTGCTATTGGTCAAAAAGCTGCGGAAGAATCACGGGATGAAATCGCAGCTGCTTTGGAAGGAGCTGATTTGGTTTTTATCACTGCTGGAATGGGAGGAGGTACTGGTACAGGTGCAGCCCCCATTGTGGCAGAGGTAGCCAAAGAAATGGGAGCACTAACAGTGGGTGTGGTAACTCGCCCATTTGTGTTTGAAGGCCGTCGTCGCACCAATCAAGCCGAGCAGGGTATTGAAGGGTTAAAAAGTCGGGTAGATACACTGATTATTATCCCCAACAATAAATTGTTGGAAGTGATCCCCGAACAAACTCCAGTACAAGAAGCATTTCGTTATGCAGATGATGTGCTGCGTCAAGGTGTACAGGGTATCTCTGATATTATTACCATTCCTGGCTTGGTAAACGTTGACTTTGCTGACGTGCGAGCAGTAATGGCAGATGCGGGATCGGCGCTAATGGGAATTGGTGTTAGTTCTGGAAAATCAAGGGCTAGGGAAGCAGCAGTGGCAGCAATTTCTTCTCCCTTACTCGAATGTTCC
Organism: Calothrix sp. MO_167.B42; assembly: GCA_030065255.1. Classification (GTDB taxonomy): domain Bacteria; phylum Cyanobacteriota; class Cyanobacteriia; order Cyanobacteriales; family Nostocaceae; genus Calothrix_A. Next base: position 5,610 of record JASJCX010000222.1, read on the forward strand.
ATTGAAGGAGCCAGGGGAGTTGTATTTAATATCACTGGTGGTAGTGACTTGACTTTGCATGAAGTGAACTCCGCAGCAGAGGCGATTTATGAAGTAGTAGATCCAAACGCCAATATTATTTTTGGAGCAGTAATTGACGATCGCCTACAAGGGGAGGTAAGAATTACAGTAATTGCCACTGGATTTACTGGGGAAGTTCCTAGCGCACAACAACAAAATACTGCCAACAACCGAGGGACTCCAGCACCATCCTCTAGAAGGAAAGGACAGCAATCACAACCCCAGCCCCAACCGCAGTCACAGTCACAGCCCCCTAACAATTCCCCCAAACCAGTTGCAGAACCCAAGACAAAACCCGCCCTAGATATTCCCGACTTCCTCCAAAGGAGAAGGACTCCACGAAATTAATATTCCAGTCTGCTGTGACTTAGAAATATTTTTTGTATCTATACAAATAGTTACAAAGAGTACGGTATTGTCATAAATCTATCAATTTTGTCGGGTTTTTATTTCAATAGTAAGTTTGAGTCTGCTAGATACAGGCTTGAATATTATTGTGGCTATAATTATTGATTACAGGTTGCTAGTATATTTAGTCCAAGTAGCAGTCATCTCGTAACATTTTAGATTTTAGATTTTGATTGTGAAATATAGCAATGGACATATTGATTAGGACAGTATTGTTCGATTCAAGGACTGTCACCGAAGAGGCGGGGGCACCGGAACAGGGGGAGTGTGGGGAGTGTGGGAGGTTTAACTACCAACTGTCAACTGTCAACTGTCAACTGTCACAAATCAAAAGGCATTATTGTATCCATAATTTGACATTTTATAAAACCTATGACCATTTATGCTCAACTGTGCTATGGAGTAGGAAAATCAACCCTATACTGAAGCTTTTCCATGTCTAATACTCCAGCGATCGCGGTGATTTGATACTATTATTAAAATTTAATAATAGTCTGCAAAACTTAATTAAATAGCTGTATTTTTAAGCTGTATTTTTAGATATAATTTTGCTGTAACTTAGCTTAAAAATTACTTATTCTTCAGTTTATTACAATATATAGAGTAACAATTAAAGATACTCATACAGAAAATCAAATGGGTCATCTTCCCAGAATGGTTCTGGCATCATCATCAACAACTTACTATTAATATTATCTGCAATTTCTTCACTATCTTCTCTGTCAAATAGTTGTACTAATACCTTCCAATCACGTTCTCTTAAAGGCATTAGCGGTAGAGCATATGCTTTTATCTTTTCCTCATGAGTCCAATTTTTTGCTTGCAGTAATTCTGGTGGAAAATTATTTGTCACTGGTTTATGAAAAAATACAATAATTTATTTGTAGAGTAGGATGCATGATGATTTACACACACAATTATACTTAGCAAGTAAATTAGTGTTAGTCCTGAAAGAAGAACATTTGCAGAGTTTTTAATTAAAAATACTGAGCTTGAAGTTGTAAGAATATTTTTATTGATTAGTTGACATAGGGAGCCTTTTCTCGGTAACACTTAGGGTACCAAAAAACTTTCAGGGAGACAAAATTATTATAGTTGATATAAAAGCCAGGATAAAAATTTCAAGGACTATCATGACTAGCGATCGCGACTACACATTGATTATTGATAAAAGTGGGAGCATGTCTACCCCCGACCAAGTTGGTGGTAAAAGTAGATGGGAAATAGCCCAGGAATCTACCCTAGCCCTGGCAAGAAAATGTGAAAAATTTGACCCTGATGGTATCACTGTATACGTATTTTCTGGTAGATTTAAACGCTATGATGATGTCACCTCTGCTAAGGTTGCACAAATATTTCTCGAAAATGACCCTTCTGGAACCACAAACTTAGCTGGTGTACTCCAAGACGCAACTAATAATTACTTCCAGCGCAAAGCAACTGGTAACACTAAACCCAACGGAGAAACGATTTTGGTAATTACTGATGGGGAACCAGACGATCGCAGAGCCGTATTTGAGGTAATTGTCAATGCTTCTAGACAAATGGAACGGGATGAAGAATTGGGAATCTCCCTTATTCAGGTTGGTTCCGATGCACAAGCTACTCAGTTTCTCAAGGCTTTGGACGATAAGATGGAAGGAGTTGGTGCTAAATTTGACATTTGCGACACCATAACTCTAGATGACATGGAAGATATGAGTTTAATAGAAGTTTTAAATAATGCAGTCAGTGACTAAGCAAGTCTTAAATCTTTTCCCAGAAAAATTAAGAGCAAATGGCGTGGTTTCTTCTATGAACAACTTTTCAAGCTAGAAAGCGCACAGAAGGGAAGGAGAGGAGCAATTTCTTAAGTTGGCTTACCTATGACAATGAATGTGGTGAGGTACTAGTGATTTACCACATTAGTTCACCAGGAGCAACAGATCCCCGACTTCTCTAAGAAGTCGGGGATCTAAACACCCGCGACTCGTCAAAATTCATGTAGTCGAGTAATAGACTAAATATATTGTTATATATAGAACCAAAATTTAAAAAAAATAGTTATAAATGACTAGGTAACCATGATTTATCATGTTGGGGACTAGAGGATGCTATTAGAAGATCGGGACTACACCTTAATTATTGATAAAAGTGGTAGTATGTCCACCACAGAACGAGAAAATGGTAAAACTAGATGGGAAATCCTACAAGAGTCTACATTTGCTTTAGCTAGTAAGTGCGAACATTTCGATCCTGATGGTATTACAGTTTATGTATTTTCTAATACATTTCAAAGATACGATCATGTGACATCAGCGAAAGTGAAGCAGATATTTGCAGACAATCAACCTGGTGGTACAACGAATTTAGCAGGGGTGCTGCAACACGCAATTAATAATTACTTTCAACGTAAAATAGAAGCTACAACTAAGAAAAATGGAGAAATCATTTTAGTTGTCACCGATGGCGAACCAGGCGATCGCCAAGCGGTAGTTGAGACGATAATTAATGCAACTCACCGTATGGAACAACCCGAAGAGTTAGGTATTTCTCTGATTCAAGTTGGCTGCGACCCCAATGTAACTAAATTTTTTACCGCCTTAGATGACTTATTGCAAAGTATTGGTGCCAAGTTCGATATTTGCGATACAGTAACTCTAGACGCAATAGAAGATATGAGTCTTGTAGATGTTTTAATGAATGCAGTTCTTGATTGAATAAAATCAGTAATTATACAGATAAATTTCATCAAGTTTTGGGCGAAACTGAGCTTTTATATGATTATTCAGTAACGATTCAGATAAGTTATACAAATTAGCTATTGGTGGATGATAATCATTGGAGAATTAAGAAATGTTACAAGAGCGCGACTATACATTGATTATTGATAAAAGCGGTAGCATGGCAACCCCCGATCAAAAAGGCGGTAGAAGTAGATGGGTTGCAGCACAAGAGTCAACATTTGCTTTAGCTAATAAATGTGAACAATTTGACCCAGATGGAATTACTTTATACGTGTTTTCCGGTAGGTTTAAACGCTACGAAAATGTCACATCTGCTAAGGTTTCACAAATTTTTCAGGAAAATGACCCTTCGGGAACTACTGATTTAGCAGGGGTTTTAAAACATGCTACTGATAACTATTTTCAACGCAAAATAAACCATCAAACTAAGCTCAATGGAGAAACAGTCCTAGTTATTACCGATGGGGAACCAGACGATCGCAAAGCAGTGATGAAGGTAATTATTGAAACTTCTCGCAAAATGGATCGAGATGAAGAATTTGCCATTTCTTTTATTCAGGTAGGTAACGATCCCCATGCAACTCGCTTTCTGAAAGTCTTAGATGATGAGCTACAAGGGGCAGGAGCCAAGTTTGATATTTGTGATACCATCACCATGGAAGATATGGAAGACTTGAGTCTTACAGAAGTTTTGTTAAATGCAATTACAGATTAAACAATTGTGCAGGGAACAGGGAACAGGGAACAGGGAACAGGGGACAGGGGACAGCAGGCTATCAAGAGGTTTTTTGGGTTTATAATTCCGCACCCTAATTTCGTAGTGCTATAAAATAAAAATGGGAGATGTGCCTGGAATTAGGTCTATAATGATGGGATGATTGGCTCTTCTCTACCAGACTTAGGCTGAAGCATAATTAACTGATGGAGGGGCTTCATGGATGCGATCGACAGGCTGCTGAATGAACTCAAATCTGAATATGAACAGCCGCAAAATAAGTCTGTTGCGCCACAAAAACCCCAAGCAAAGCCTGTGATTCCATCTGCGCCTAGGGGTGATGGCATAGATAGAATGTTAGCAGAGGTGAAGGCTGATTTTGCTCAACAAGACTTAGCTGAAGAATTACAAAAACAGCAACAATTAGAACAAGAATCCATCAAACAAGCACAAGCCAAAGCTCAACAGTTACAAGCATCACAAAAACGAGCTCAAGATTGGTTAGGGAAATTAGATCCATTTTCTCCCGAAGGACTTTGGTTTGAAAGATTTGCCGAGAAATATGCTGACAAACTTGAAGCAGCAATGGATTATTTAGATTAAACCTGGATTTTCATGGGATTCCCAGACTGTTGGCGATTGGGTAATAGCTTAATCTGATATTATTTTGGTTACTTCATATTATTCATACAACATGAATCACCAAAAACATCGTGCTTATTGGCAGGATAATATAACTTTAATTCGCAATCTTTTATTCGTTTGGGCATTAGTATCTATCATTTTGAGCATCATTTTCGTCCAACCCTTAAATACAGTTCGTTTTTTTGGGGTACCCTTGGGATTCTGGATGGCTCAACAGGGTTCAATTTTAGTATTTGTGGGATTAATTTTTGTTTATGCTGGGCAAATGGACAAAATCGAACGCAAACACAATCTTAGGGACTGAAATGGAACGGTAATTATACTCTGACAGTAACACAACTCTCTAGCTCAAATTTACAACTATTCTTCAATCGTCAGGAAATTGACTAGGGAGTACATAATTCTTCTCTCCTATCAGTTCTGAATGGAAAGAAAACTAATTTTATACTTTGATTACATCTTCGTAAATATCTGCTATCGTTAAGTTTAACCCAATAGAATCTAAGCGTAATTCATCACCCTTACCTAAAATTTCCAATAACCAATTACCTTGAGCATCTTTACGATAAATTTCTACTTTAATTTCAGATTGGGAAACTAATACATATTCTTGCAAACTTTCAATACTTTGATAATTCAGCCGTTTTTCTCGCTTGTCTATAGTTTTAGTAGAATTAGATAGAACTTCCACAATTAAAGTAGGAAGAGTTTTAAAGTACCTTTCTTTATCATTTGGATCACAAGTGACTACCAGATCGGGATAATAGAATATATTAGCCTTTTGCACCTTGATTTTAACTTTCATATCTGATACAAAAGCACGACAAGGAGTTCCGCGTAAATGAGGACGTAGTAAGGCGATAATATTAGTAGTTATCAAATTGTGTTCCTCACTAGCACCAGCCATTGCGAAGATTTCACCATCTACATATTCGTGGCGAATTTCGCTCTCTAACTCAAACTTCAGGTATTCTTCAATAGTAAGCAAGTTGACTGGGGATTGCATAATTTTTTTCCTATCAATGGAATGGAAACTAATTTTATATTTTGATTACATCCTCATAAATATCCGCCATAGTCAAGTTTAAGCCAATAGAATCTAAACATAATTCATCGTCTTTACCTAAGATTTGTATTAACCAATTTCCCTGAGAATCTTGACGATAAACTTCTACTTTGATTTCATCTTGGGAAACTAATACATATTCTTGTAAGGTTTCTAAAGTACGGTAATTAACAAGTTTTTCCCGTCTGTCTGTTAGCTCTGTGCTGGGTGATAGCACTTCTATAATTAAGCAAGGATAATTTAAAAAAAAGCGTTCTTTGTCTTGCGAGTCGCAGCTTACTATAACATCGGGATAGTAGAAGATACTTTTATTTTGATCAGCTAATTCTATCCTCACTTTCATATCAGCCATGAAAACGCTACAGGAACCACCCCGCAAATGCATTCGCATTATGCTGGCAATATTTAGGGTAATTGTATTATGTTCCTTACTACCGCCAGACATGGCAAATACTTGTCCACCAAGGTATTCGTGACGAATTTCGCTAGTTTGTTCTAGTTGAATGTATTCTTCAACAGCGAAGAAGTTTATAGGGGACTGCATAGTTTTCCCTCAATATTTCTTAATACTGTAAGCAAGATTCTTCTCTTCTCTATTGTCCTACAGTCCAATGAATAATATAAAAAAACCGCTTACCTATATCAAATAAAACACAGAGGCAAACGGTTTTTAACTATAAAAATATAACTAATTATTAGTATTATTAATTACTTGTAGAAGCAGCCAGCTCCGCTAACCTTTCCTGTTGGTCTTGGGAAATACAAGACTGAACCAAATCCTCTATATTTCCTTCCAAAGCTGGGGTGAGAGAAAAATTTTGATTCAAACGGTGGTCAGTAACGCGGTTATCTTTGTAATTATAGGTACGTATTTTCTCCGAACGCGCCCCCGTTCCTACTTGCGATCGCCGCATGGAAGTTACGGCTTCTTTTTGCTCCCGCATCTTCATTTCATACAACTTAGCGCGTAAAATTTGTAACGCCCGTTCTTTATTCTGTAACTGGCTACGCTCCTCTGTACAAAAAATGCGGATACCAGTAGGTTTGTGGAATAAATCCGCTGCTGTTTCCACCTTGTTGACGTTTTGCCCACCAGCACCACCAGAACGGGCTGTAGACATTTCAATATCCTTGGGGTCGATGTGAATTTCCACATCATCCACTTCTGGCATAATCGCCACCGTAGCTGTGGAAGTATGTACCCTTCCCCCTGCTTCTGTCACTGGTACCCTTTGTACCCGATGTACTCCCGCTTCAAACTTCAACTGGCTGTAAACGCTATCCCCTTGAATTTCTAGAATTGCTTCTTTAAAGCCACCCATTTCCGCTAGGGACTCACTAACTAATTTCACTCGCCAACCTTGGGTGTCAGCGTATTTAGAATACATCCGCACCAAATCCCCAGCCCAAATACTGGCTTCATCACCACCAGTTCCGGCACGAATTTCCAACATGATGTTTTTATCATCATTAGGGTCCCTGGGTAACAGCAGAATTTTCAGGCGTGTTTCTAGTTCTGCAATTTTTGATTCTAATTCTTGAACTTCTAAAGCCGCCATTTCTTGCAGTTCTGCATCACCCTGAGATTCTTTTAAAATCTCTTGAGCCCCTGCTAATTCTGATGTAGCGGTTTTCCAAGTTTCATAGGTATTTACCACCTCTTCTAACCCAGAACGAGACTTAGCGATTTTTTGATACTCATCTGGATTGTTTGCAGTATCAGGATCGGCAAGACGACGGGTTAATTCATGAAAAGTTTGTTCGAC